>NZ_SOGP01000021.1:0-219961 GCF_004403435.1 Cryobacterium sp. TMT1-66-1 | reverse complement strand
GCGGTCGCCGCCCGGCTGCTGCCGTTCGCGCCCGGCTCCGACGGCGGCGGGTCCATTCGCATTCCCGCTGCCGCCTGCGGACTGGTCGGGCTCAAGCCGAGCCGCGGGCGCGTGCCCGCCGCCTCCGGCATCGACAAGCTCGGCGGCCTCCCGGTCGGCGGCCCGCTCGCCCGCACCGTAGCGGATGCCGCGCTGCTGCTCGACGCCATGATCGCTCCCCGAGACGGTCACCCCGACCACCACTACGCCCTGCGCGCCCCCGGCGATGAAACGCCGCTGCTCGCGGCGGCGGTGCGCGGCGAAGGCCGGTTTCAGCTCGGCGTCATGACCACCTCGGCCTGGGATAACGACTACTCCATAGCGATCGCCCCCGAAGCGCAAGCCGCCCTCGACCTGGCCGTCGCAGGGTTCGCCGCCCTGCACCACGGGCTCGAAGAGACCGCTTTGAAGCCCGACGCCAGCTACGTGCCGGCGTTCCGCACCATCTGGCAGGCCGGAGCTGCCGGTATCCCGGCTGAAACCGAGGCCGAGATCGCCCTGCTCGAACCGCTGACCCAGTGGCTGCTGGCCCGCGGCCGCGCGCTCGGTGCCCGCGACCTGGCCGAGGCGCTCGCCGCACTGACCGCGTTTGAGCGGTCGTTCATTCACCAGTTGTCCAAATTCGATGCCGTGCTGACCCCGGCCATGGCCCTGACGCCGCGACCGGTCGGCTGGTACGACGCCGACGACGCCGAGGCCAACTTCGCCCAGCAGGTGCAGTACACGCCGTTTACCTCGATGATCAACGTGAGCGGGTTGCCGGCCATCGTGTTGCCGGTGCACCAGACCGACGACGGCCTGCCGATGGGCGTGCAGCTCATCGGCAGGCCGGGCGGCGAGGCCACGCTGCTCGCGCTCGGCGCGCAGCTGGAGCGGCGCATCCGCTGGCAGGATCGGGTGCCGCCCGAGCCGGCGTAACCCTGGCAGCCGGGGCTACTGCCGGGTGGACACCGGCCGCGACGGCCACCAGAACCGGTCATCGACCAGAAACACCAGCGCCGGCACGAGCACGGTGCGCACGACGAGGGTGTCCAGCAGTACCCCGATGCAGACGATCACACCGATCTGGGTGAGGGCCACCACGGGAAGCACCCCGAGCACGGCGAACACCGCCGCGATCAGAATTCCGGCGCTCGTGATCACCGCGCCGGTCGACGAGAGCGCCCGCACCATGCCCTCGCGCGTGCCGTAGCGTTTGGCCTCTTCGCGGGCCCTGGTGGTCAGAAAGATGTTGTAGTCCACACCGAGTGCCACCAAGAACAGGAACGCGAACAGTACGACGTTGGTGTCGAAGGCCTTGAAGCCGAGCAGGTTCTGAAAAATCAGGTTCGAGGCGCCGAGGCTGGCGAAGAAGGTGCCGAGCACGGTCACGATGAGCAGCACCGGCGCCACGAGCGAGCGCAGCAGCAGTGCCAGAATCAGAAAGACGATGCCGAGGATCAGTGGCAGAATCAGGTCCTGGTCGCGTTCGGCCGTGGTTTTCGTGTCGAGGGCCGTGGCATCGCTGCCACCGACCAGCGATTGCGACACCGCGGCCGGGGCATCCGCTAAATCGCTGCGCAGCGCGGCGATGGCCGTGAAGGTTTGGTCGCTGCCCGGCTCGCTGTCAAGCGTGACATCGATGCGGGTGAGGCCGCCGGCGTTCTCGCCAGCCACGGCCGAGGAGACGCCGGGGGATTTCAGTGCGACCGCCACGGCATCGGCGGATGCCGCATCCGGCGCCAGCACAACGGTCTGGCTGGTCAGCCCAGCCGAAAATGACGCATCCACGATGTCCTGTGCAACGACCGACTCCGGGTTGCCGAGCAACTGATCGGCCTGGCTCAGCCCGACGGCGGCGCCGTTCAGCCCGAACGCGAGCGACCCGATCGCGAGCATGGACACGACCGTGATGATCACCGGATGCTTCGACACGCCTCGGCCGAGCCTGGTCCAGAAGCCGGTGCGCAAGGCGGCGGCCCCTGCCTGCACCCGCGGAATGAACGGCCAGAACAGCCCGCGCCCGCACACCACGAGGGCGGCCGGCAGCACGAGCAGGGCGAACAGGATGGCGATGATCACGCCGATGGCGCAGGCGATGCCGAGCGCCCGGTTACCAGCCAGTTCGGCGAACACCAGGGTGGCCAGGCTCAGCGCGACCGTTCCGCCGCTCGCCGCGATCGCCGGGCCGGCGCTCGTCACGGCGGTGCGCATCGCCTGGTTGCGGTTCTCGGTGTGCAGCAATTCCTCGCGGTAGCGGGCCACGAGCAACAGGGCGTAGTTGGTGCCCGCGCCGAAGACCAGCACCGACAGGATGCCCGAGATCGACGCGTCGAGGGCGAAACCGAGCGGCTCGGCCAGCGCCCCGGCCACCTTGCCGGCCAGGCCGTCGGCCAGGCCGACCACGACGAGCGGCACGATCCAGAGCACCGGGCTGCGGTACGTCACGATCAAGAGCACAGCCACGACGATCACGGTCACCAGCAGCAGGCGAAAATCAGCTCCGGCGAAGGCATTGGTGATGTCCGCCTGAAAACCGACCGGCCCGGTGACATAGGCGTTCAGACCGCTGGGCATTCCGGCCGACGCCGTAGAACGAATGTCGGTGGCCGTCTTCTCGATATCGGCCGTTGCCGTCGCGGCCTGAAGTGGTATCACGCTCAGGGCGGCCTGGCCGTCCTCGCTGAACTGGGGAGTCGCTGCCCGGGGGGCGATCGACGCGGCACCGAGCTCCTCGGCGGCGGCGGTGATCGCGGTCTTGTCGGCCAGCGTTAGTGCGGCACCGTCGCGGCTCCAGACCACGATCGCCGCGGTCTGATCGGCCGAGGGAAACTCGGCGAGGAGCTTGGTGACCTGTGCGGCCTGGCTGCTTTCCGGCAACCCGGCGGCCGGAAAATCTGCGGATTCATTAGCCGGTAGCAGGGCGAACAACAGTCCGACGGCAATGATGGTACCGAGTAGAACCGCCCAGGCGGTGCGTTTGCCGGTGATGAAGCGTGAGATGGCGAGCACAGTTCCTCCCAGAACCTCGATAATCGCTATCCTAGCTAGGTAAACGAGGCTCCAAAATTGTTTTGAATCAATCAAAACAACTGCTAGGGTTGAAGCATGCCTTTGACCGATGCCAGCCACCACGATGCGGGGCTTCGCCCGGCCGCAGCCGACGCCGCCGCGCTGGCCGACAGCATCCGTTCTGCCGGTCTCAAAGTGACCGCGCCGCGGCTGGCGGTGCTGCGCGCCCTTACCGACAAGCCGCACTCCAACGCCGACGCCCTCTTCGGCGCGGTACATTCCGACCTGCCGGGCACGTCGTTGCAGGCGGTCTACGGGGTGCTCGCCTCGTTCACCGCCGCCGGGCTGGTGCGCAAGATCGAACCGGCCGGTTCGCCCGCGCTGTTCGAACGCCGAGTGGGCGACAACCACCACCACATCGTCTGCACCCGCTGCAGCGTGGTGCACGACGTGGACTGCGCCGTCGGCCACTCCCCGTGCCTTACTCCAGCGGATGCGCTCGGTTTCGACGTGCGCGCCGCCGAGGTCATCTACTGGGGCCTCTGCGCACAGTGCCAGGCCGACACTTTGGCCCCCTAAACTTCCCCCGACAACCTCGCGTTGCTGTTCACAATCAAGGAGCACCATGACTATCAAGCCCACAACAGACCAGACGGGAACGCCCGTCGCCAGCGACGCGCACTCCCTCACCGTCGGCGCCGACGGCGTTACCGCCCTGCACGACCGTTACCTGGTCGAGAAGCTCGCCCAGTTCAACCGCGAGCGCATTCCGGAGCGCATCGTGCACGCCAAGGGCGGCGGAGCGCACGGCGAGTTCGTCGTGACCGGCGACGTCTCGAAGTACACCCGCGCGGCCGTGTTCCAGCCCGGCACCGTCACCCCCACCCTGCAGCGCTTCTCCAGCGTCGCTGGCGAACAGGGCAGTCCAGACACCTGGCGCGATGTTCGCGGTTTTTCGGTGAAGTTCTACACGAGCGAGGGCAATTACGACATCGTCGGAAACAACACCCCGGTGTTCTTCATCCGCGACGGCATCAAGTTTCCCGACTTCATCCACTCGCAGAAGCGTCTGCCGGGCACGGGCCTCCGCGACGCGACCATGCAGTGGGACTTCTGGACCCTCTCCCCGGAGTCGGCACACCAGGTCACCTACCTCATGGGCGACCGCGGCTTGCCGCGCTCCTGGCGTGAGATGCCCGGCTTCGGTTCGCACACCTACCAGTGGATCAACGCGGCCGGTGAGCGCTTCTGGGTGAAGTACCACTTCGAATCCAACCAGGGCAACGTGGAGATGGAAGGCTCTGAGGCTGAGCTCATCGCCGGAGCGGATGCTGACTACTACCGTCGCGACCTCTCCGACGCCATCGCCGCCGGCAACTTCCCGTCCTGGAACGTCTCCGTGCAGGTCATGCCGTACGAGCAGGGCAACACCTACCGGTTCAACCCGTTCGACGTGACCAAGGTCTGGCCGCACGCCGACTTCCCGCTGATCCCGGTGGGCACCCACACCCTCAACCGCAACCCGGCGAACTTCTTCGCCGAGATCGAGCAGGCGGCGTTCTCGCCGGCCAACCTCGTTCCCGGAATCGCGGCGAGCCCCGACAAGATGCTCATGGCGCGCATCTTCTCCTACCCCGACGCTCAGCGCTACCGCGTGGGCACCAACTACGCGCAGCTGCCCATCAACGCTCCCCAGAGCCCGGTGAACAACTACTCGCAGGACGGCGCGCAGCGTCACCACTTCAACTCAGCCGACCAGCCGAACTACGCGCCCAACTCCCTCGGCGGCCCCGTCGCCGACCCGGCTGCTGCCGGCGAGGGTGCCTGGGAGGGTGACGGAACGCTTCTGCGTGCTGCCGCCACCCTGCGCAGCGAAGACAGCGACTTCGGCCAGGCCGGAACGCTGTACCGCGAGGTTTACGACGACGCCGCCAAGGCCCGGTTCCTCGACACCATCACCGGTGCCATCAGCGGCGTGACCCGGCCAGAGGTCACCGAGCGCGCTATCTGGTACTGGACCAGCGTCGACGCCGACCTCGGCGCCAAGCTGCGCGCGAACCTCGCCGTGTTCGCCGAAGCCGCTGCCGTCGACGCGGAGTACGTCGCCGCGAAGTAGCACGTCTCGGTTGATCACAACCGCCCGGCCTGTTCGCAGGCCGGGCGGTTTCGTGCATCCGCTCGCGCTAGCGGATATAGCCGCCGTTTTTCAGACCGGCCTCGATCTCGAAGCGGTTCGTGAGCGGATTGCGCCCGGCGACCGCGTAGAGCAGAGGAAAGACCATGCCGAAGCGCTGCCACTGGCGTTTGTGCACGGCCTCGTGCTCGAGCACGGCCGCGGTGACGTTCTGGTTGGTGAGGTAGCAGCCGCCCACGCAGGAGCCGCCGCGTCCGAAGGTCCACGGCGGCATGCCGCGAAACACGAACAGTCCGGCCCGTTTTTCGACCCGCCCGGTGCTCCAGATCGAGCCCCAGACCAGCCCGAATGCGGTTGCGTACAGGAAGCCGGCGCGGCTGAACGGTGAATCGAAGAGGAGGCGGCGCATCCGCTCAGCCTAATTCTTCCGCCCGTCGTTCTCGGTGAACCCGGGACGACCGTAGGCCTCGAGCAGGCGCAGCCACACCTCGCTAAGGGTGGGGTAGCTCGGGACCGCGTGCCACAGCCGGTTGATCGGAACCTCGCCAACGATGGCGACCGTGGCCGAGTGCAGCAGTTCGGCGACGTCCTGCCCGACGAAGGTGACGCCGAGCAGCACCTCCCGGTCGAGGTCGACGATGGCCCGGGCCTTGCCGACGTAGCCGACTGCGAGCACCGCGGAGCCACCCAGGTTGGCCAGGTCGTAGTCCAGGATGCGGATGCGATATCCCGCCTTCACAGCGGATGCCGCGGTCAGTCCCACCGACGCCACCTCCGGGTCGGTGAAGGTCACCTGAGGAACGGCGGCGTGGTCGGCCGTCGCCACGTGCGCGCCCCACGGTGCGTTATCGACCGGGGTGCCGGCCGCGCGGGTCACGATGGCATCGCCGGCCGCGCGGGCCTGGTACTTGCCCTGGTGGGTGAGGAGCGCCCGGTGGTTGACATCGCCGGTGGCGTAGAGCCAGTCGCCAGCGAGCGTTGGGGAGTCGCCCTGCACGAGCAGTGTGTCGTCGACGGCGAGCCAGTCGCCGCCGTTGAGGCCGACCGTCTCGAGGCCGAGGTCCTGGGTGCGCGGCGTGCGGCCGATGGCCACGAGTACCTTCTCGGCTGTCACCGTGCTGCCGTCGTCGAGGGTGAGCGTGACAGCGCCGCCTTCGCGGTGCGCCTCGGTGGTGGAGGGCCCGACGAGCACGGTGACGCCGTTCTCCTGGAGCGCTGCCGTGACGAGTTCACCGGCGAACGGTTCCTGTCCGCCGAGCAGGGCGCTGCGGGCGATGACGGTCACCGCCGACCCGAGCGAGGCATACGCTGCGGCCATCTCGGCGGCGACGACACCGCCGCCGATCACGGCCAGGCGGGGCGGAATCTGCTGGGCGCTCGTCGCGTCCCGGCTGGTCCAGGGGTCGATGTCCTTCAGCCCGGGGATATCGGGCAGCAGCGCCGCCGACCCGGTGCTCACGACGACGGCGTGGGTGGCGGTGAGAACGGTCACCACGCCATCCGCTTGCGTCACAGTGACTTCTTTGATGCCGGTAAGGCGGGCGTGGCCGCGTACCAGGGCAATGCCGGCGGAGTCGAGCCACTTGGCCTGGCCGTCGTCTTTCCAATTGCTCGCAATGGAATCGCGTTGTTTCAGGGCGGCGCGCACGTCGACGGTACCGGTGACGGCCTCGGCGGCGCCGGGTACCCGGCGGGCTGCCGCGAGGGCGGCGCCGCTGCGCAGCAACACTTTCGACGGCATGCAGGCCCAGTAGGAGCATTCGCCGCCGACCAGGTCGCTCTCGACGACGACCGTGGTGAGGCCGCCCTGCGCGGTGCGATCGGCGACGTTCTCGCCGACAGCGCCGCCGCCGATCACGATGACGTCGTAGCTCTGACTCGACATTGAATCTCCTTGACGGGGGTGGCGGTGTGCGGGTTTGGAGTAGCCTACCCGAGGTTCTGGCGAATGAGTTGGTCGCCTCGGCGGCTCCGGGCCCACCTTCTGGCCTTGGGCCCAGTTTATAAACTGGGCCCGTGGACGGGGCCTGGGCCCCGTCCCAAGAGGGAGGGGTCAGCGGCCCCCGAAGATGGCGGGGGTTCGGGTGAGAAAGGACTGCATGCCGATTCGGGAGTCCTCGGTTTGCACCAGGCGGGCGAGGGCGGGTTGCAGCGCTGCCTCAGCGGATGCCGCCCCCTCCCGCTCTGCCATCCGCGCGTTGGCGAGGGTGGCCTGGATGGCGAGGGGAGCCTGGGCGGCGATCTTGTCGGCGAGCTCGAGGGCGCGATCGAACTGGGTGCCGTCGGGCACGATCTCCTGCACGAGTCCCATGCGGTGCGCCTCGGTGGTGCCGAACAGGTCGCCGGTGAGCAGCCAGCGCATGGCATTGCCCCAGCCGGCTGCGCGCGGAAACCGAATGGTTGCGCCGCCGAACGGCAGGATGCCGCGGGCCACTTCGATCTGCCCGAACTTCGTGGATTGCGCGGCGACCACGATGTCGCTCGCGAGCATCAGCTCGATTCCGAGGGTGAGACAGGTGCCCTGCACGGCGATGACGACCGGTTTGCTCACCGAAATGCCATCCACTTGCCACGGATTGATGCCGCCCTCCGGCACCATGTCGAGTCCGTTCGGGCCGAGCCTCGGGCCGATATCGGCGAGGTCGAGCCCGGCGGTGAAGTGCTCGCCGACCGCGTAGATCAGTCCGACGCGCAGTTCGGGGTCGCGGTCCAGCTCCCCGTAGGCGAGTGACAGCTGCTGCAGCAGGGCGAAATCGGCGGCGTTGCGTTTCTCGGGCCGGTTCAGCCCGATCAGCAGAATGTGGCCGCGGCGTTCGGTGAGAATGCGGGGCTGGTCGGTCATGTATGCCTCCATTGGCTGGTGTGAATTCTGGCTGGTGTGAATTCTGGCTGGTGTGAAATCCTGCGGTCCTGGCCGGACTGTGTGGTCCTGCGCCCCGGCATAACTCCTGCAATTTGTGTGGGGTCCTGCGGAGTTGCCCGGAAAGACACGGATGCGCCGTCAGCCGGCCAGAAATTGCAGGAGTTATGCGGCAACGGTGCCCGCTGATTTTGTGGGGAAGCCGGGCTCAGCGCGTGAGCGCCCCGATGATGCGCAGGATGCTCGGGAGGTCGTCGTTCGCCGCCTCGGGCGAGGCGGGCGCGAACCCGGTGATGGTCGCGCCGGCGAGGGTGAACTCGGCGCGCAGCGCGGTGATCGCGCCGCCGAGATCGGCCACGCTCAGCCCGAATGGAATCAGGTCGCTCAGGCCGTCGAGCGCCGACGGGTCGAGTACGTCGAGGTCGATGTGCACGAAGACGTGCGTGGCGCCGGTCGCCGCGATGGCCGCGACGAGCGCGGCCGGGTCGGCCAGCTCCGAGCACGACACGCTCACCAGGCTGCGCTCGTGCAGCAGCACGTCTTCGGCGTCGTCGACGTCGCGAATGCCGGCCAGCACCACGTTCTCAAGCGGCACGGTGCTCGAAGCCTGCAGGTCGAGTTCGGTCGGCCCCTCGCCGATGATCGCGCGCAGCACCATGCCGCAGAACCCGCCCGACGGCGAGGATTCCGGCGTGTGCAGGTCGGGGTGGGCGTCGAACCAGACCACGGCCAGATCATTGGGATGCGTGCGCGCCGCGTGCTCCACCGCGGCCAGCGCGATGCCGCAGTCGCCGCCGATCGACAAAGCCCAGTCGGTGGTGTCCTTCAAAATCTTGGTGTGGCGCTCGCGCACCTGCGCGATCGCGGAGAACCGGTGCACGCCGGTATCGAGCGCATCACCGGCCTCGACCGGCACGTCGACCAGGCGCGTGGCCGAGAACGGCAGGTCGCCCTGAATGGCCGCCGCCCCGTCGACCAGGCGCATCGCGCGCGGAGAAATCGAACCCTGCCACTGCGGCACTACAACGAAGGTGGGAGCCATACCTCAGTATGGCGCAGCCGCCGGGGCCGCAAGCATCCGCTTCGCCAGCAGCGAATTTCTCCTCCGTCAAACGACGCCTCAGTGGACAACTTTGGTGGGTGTGACGGGCTCGCAACCACTCAAAGTTGTCCACTCAGCGACTAGCCCTCGATGGCTGCGGTGTTGCCGGCCTTGAGAGCCGCTAGTCGCGCATCCACTTCGGTTAGCTCGCCGAGGTCGTCGAGGCTTTCGAACTGGGCATCGAGGCTCGACGCTGCGAGCTCCTGGGCACCGCGCACACGGGCTTCTTCGCGGCGGATCTTGTCTTCGAACCGGTTGACCTCGCTGGTGGGGTCCATCATGTCGATGCTCTTGACGGCGTCCATCACCTGAGCCTGCGCCTGGGCGGTCTTCGACCGGGCGATCAGCTCGGCGCGCTTGTTGGTGAGCTGCACCAGCTTCTCTTTCATGGCGTTCAGGCCGGTCTTGAGCTGGTTGACGATGGCCGTCTGCGACTGGATCTGCGGTTCGGCGGCCCGCGCCTCCTTCTCGGAGGTGAGCTGGCGACCGAGCGCGACCTTGGCAAGGTTGTCGAACTTGTCGGCGTCGGCGGCGTTGCCGACGAGGCGCAGTTCGTCGGCCTTGCGGCTGGCCGCGAGGGCCTTGTCGCCCCACTCCACGGCGGCTTCCTGATCTTCGCGGTGGTCGTCTTCGAGCAGTCGCAGGTTGCCAATGGTCTCGGCGATGGCGCTTTCGGCGTCGGAGATGCTGCTGGAGAAGTCGCGCACCATCTGGTCGAGCATTTTTGCGGGGTCTTCCGCCGAGTCGAGGATCGAGTTGATGTTCGCCTTCGCGAGCTGGGCAATACGGCCGAAGATGGACTGCTTGGTCATTCGGAGGTCCTTTCAAAGGAGTGATCCTGGGCGAGGTCTCGCCAGGAACGTGCGTGCCTGTTGCAAAGTTTAGGGTGACCGGCAGACACGAGTCTGGGAACTGCCGAAAATCCGAACCGGGAGCGATGTTGCCCCGTGTTACAGGGGCGCTCGCGTGCCACGCGCGCCCCGCCCACAATGGAAACAACACGACACGACGGGAGCCGCGCCATGAACCAAGAATTCACGAACCGGATGCTCGCCGTCGTCGAGGTCACCACCGCGCGTCCCGACCGCCCCGCGTATCACGCCAAGGTGCAGGTGCTCAATGCCCGCGTCGTCACCGAGGCCGACAAAGCCGGCTGGACCGTCACGCGGGTCGCTGCGGCCGACGTCACGCCCGCCGCCCTGCTTCGCCTCACAGCGGATGCCGACGCCCTCGTCATCGTCGGCGGCGAAGACGTCACCCCCAACTTCTACGGCGGCTCCACCGGTTATGAGGGCGAGACAGCGCACTTCGCCGCCGCCGACGAGGGGCAGATCGCTCTCGTGCAGCGCGCCCTCGCGCTCGGCACCCCGCTGCTCGGCATCTGCCGTGGCCTGCAGATCATCAACGTCGCCCTCGGCGGCAACCTGGTGCAGCACATCGACGACGGCATCCACAAAAACATCGGCGTGCCGATCGACCAGATCCTCTCTACCCACGACGTCACGCTCAGCAATGACAGCACCCTCGCCGCGAGCCTCGGCCGCGTCGACATCTCGGTGCAGAGTGCCCACCACCAGATCGTCGACCGCCTCGGTTCCGGCCTCGTTGCTGCCGCGCACGCTCCCGATGGCCTGATCGAAGCGCTCGAACACGAGATCGCGCCGATCACCGGTGTGCAGTGGCACCCCGAGGCGCCCGATGCCCCGGTCGACCAGCTGGCGCTGCTCCTGGCCGGCCTCGCCGCCCAGCACGACGCCCGGGCGCGGGTCACGAACGCGCTCGCCGCCTAAGATCGCACCGTCGAAGCAAGCCGCCGCACCTCGCACGCCTCAGGTAGCAGCCGAGAACGTGGCATCGAGCGCCGCCACGAGATCCGCCACCAGATCAGCGGTGTCCTCGAGGCCCACCGAGAAGCGCAGGTGCCCGAACTCGCGAAACGCGGCCGGGTAGGCCGCGACGCGCGGCCCGGAATTGTCGACGTGCACGATGAGGGACTCGTCGTGGCCGAGTGACACGGCCGAGGTGATCACGCGCAGGTTCGCGACGAACCGGTTCTGCGTGGCCTTGTCGCCGGCGACCGCGAAGGCGAGCACCCCGCCGAACCCGTGCGACAGCTGTCGCAGCGCGACGGCGTGCTGCGGATGCGACGCCAAACCCGGGTAGGCCACGAACGCCACCCGCGGGTCGGCCTCCAGAAAGCGGGCGATGGCCAGCGCCGACTCGCAGTGCTGCCGAATGCGCAGCGGCAGGGTGACCGAGCCGCGCATGATCAGCCAGGCGTTGAACGGGCTGATCACACCGCCGACGTCGACCATCGCGTCGAGCTTGATCCGGCGGATCAGCGCTGCCCGGCCGATCACCGCGCCGCCCATCGCATCGCCGTGCCCATTGATGTACTTGGTCAGCGAGTGCACGACCAGGTCAGCTCCGTGCTCGATCGGGCGAAACAGCGGTGGTGGCGTGAACGTGTTGTCTATGGAGAGCAGCGCGCCGGCCTCGTGCGCGATCGTCGCGACGGCCGCGACATCCGTTACCGCGGTCGTGGGGTTGCCGACCGTCTCAATGTGAATCAACCGCGTCGACGAGCGGATGGCGCCGCGCACGGCCGCCAGGTCCGTCGCGTCGACGAAGGTGGCCTCGATCCCGTACTTCTCCGGCAACAGCTCCGTGAACAGTCGGTAGGAGGCCTCATAGGTCACGTTGGCGACGACGACGTGGTCGCCGCTCTTCAGCAGGGTGAAGAACACGGCGTGCAGCGCCGCGACCCCGCTGGCCAGCGCCACCGCGTCCTCGCCGCCTTCGAGCACGGCGAGCTTCTGCTGCAGGCCCTGCTGGTTAGTGCCGGTGTTGCGGGTGTAGAGGCCGGGGGTCGCGCCCGACCAGCTCAGCGTCGACGGGTCCTCCGGCAGGGCATACGAGTTGGCCATGACGATCGGCGTGCGCAGCGCGCCCGACCCGGCGTCGATCTCGTTGCCGGCATGCACCGACTGGGTCTGGAAGCCCAGCGTGGCCGGGTCGTGTTTGTCGGGCCGCGGTGCCGGGCTCGTGGTGGGCGTCGGTTCGGTGCGAAGGCTCATTCCTCCACGCTAGGCCCATCGCGGAGTGCCGCGCCGAACGTTACGCGCCATCGGCATCTGGCCGGGCCGAGATCACGAAAAAGCCCCGGCACTTCTCGCCTGGGGGGAGGTGAGAAATATACCGGGGCCAATCGTTGGAGTGGGGGAACTCCGTGTATAACCGTACGGGGGACGGCCTGAGAAGAGGCTGATAAAAATGGAAAACGGAGTCTACCCTCACCGGGCAGCCAGCCACTCCCGGTCGGTCGGTTTGTTATGCATCCGTTGCAACGGCAGGGTTCGCGGGCCGCCCCCGTCCGGGTGCACCCCGCCGCGCTGTTTTAATTCTTTGGAAACATCTAGGAGACATCCCGACAAATCCACGTGGTCATTCGTGAGCAAGAAAAGTCACTGACAGTGAATTTACGAACAGTGACCCACCCGGATGGGAGGTCGAACAGTTGAAGATCGCAGGCTGTGGGTATCGACGACGAATTGCGCGAAGCGGATGCCGCCCACCAGCGCTACCCCAACCCCGCGCCGCCACAACGCGCGAGAGCGGAAAAATTGTTGCTTCAGGAGTGCTTAGGCAACGAATTTCCCGCTCTTGCGAACCGGAACGGGGAAGGCATCGATTGGTCGGGTGAGTCGATGTCGATCCCGGGGAACAACCGGTCAGGCGGCCTGGTGTTTGCCGGCGCCGACCGCGCTCGTGGTGTGGGTCCAGGCGAGCAGCTCGGCCTGCGCGCGCCGACGGCTCGCAGCAGTCTGTTTGGGGGGCACCGGAACGTTCATGCGGGAGCCGGGGCAATCCGTGGTGGAGTTAGCCAACGAGTGATAGGTCGCGAACCGGGTATCCGACGTGATCCATACCATTTGCTGGCATTCTGGGCACTCTGTCTGCAACATTTTCACGATTGTCCGTTCCATCGCCGACTCGGGTAATCGGTTCGATTGCTCCAATGTAGTGGGGATAGACAGGTTGATGTCCTCCCCACTCGTGGGGACAGCAGAAAACCCGAAAGGGTGGTATTTTGCCGCCGGGTTAACGACCGGCCGCGTAGCCTTGAGCCCCGCGCGGGTTAGCCGCCGCCTGCAGCAGCCCGGTCTGCGGCTCCCGAGTGACCGCCGAGATGCGGCCGAGTGCCCAGTCGCCGGCGCGGGTAATGCGGTGGCCACGCTGTTCCAGCTCGGTGATGACCGCGTCGCCCAGCCGATCCTCCACCACGGCGCCGCCGGGCTCCCAGGTGCGCGGCCAGAACGAACCCGGAAACGAGGTGCTGTGAAACGCGGGCGCATCGATCGCCTGCTGCGGGGTATAGCCGCCGACGATCGTGCGCAGCAGGTACAGCAACTGCCACTGGTCCTGCTGGTCGCCGCCGGGGGAGCCGAGCGCCGTCACCGCCTGCCCGTCCTTCAGTACGAGCGTCGGCGTGAGGGTCGTGCGCGGCCGCTTGCCGCCGGTCAGTGCCGAGGGTGCGCCCGGCTCGAGCCAGGTCATCTGCAGCCGGGAGCCGAGGCAGAACCCCAATTCGGGAATCGTCGGCGACGATTGCAGCCAGCCACCCGACGGCGTCGCCGAGACCATGTTGCCCCAGCGGTCGACGACGTCGATGTGGCAGGTGTCACCGCGCAGTTCGCCGGTCGAGAGCGTTTCGGGCTCGGCCACGGTGCGAGATGGTGCAGCGCTGGCCGGCGCGGCCACCGTCGGTTCGCCCACCCCAGCGGATGCCCCCGCACCCTGCTCTGACAGCGCCTCCGTTGTGTAGTCGGTGCGCAGTACCGGGTAGTACGGGGCGTGGCCGGGAACGATGCCCGGGCGAAACTCGTGCGAGGCGGCATCCGTGATGAGAGCCCGCCGGGTGGCCGCGTAGTCGGCCGAGAGCAGGTAATTCAGGGGTACCGTGGTGTCGCCGAAGTAGGCCTCCCGGTCGGCGATGGCCAACTTCTGCGCCTCAAGAATCGTGTGCGCGCCCAGCGCGGTCGACGGGTCAAGGTACTCGTCGCTGAAACCATCGAGAATCATCAGGGTCGCCAGCAGCGCCGGCCCCTGGCCCCAGGCGCCGGTCTTGGCGATCGTGTAACCCCGAAACTCGACGGTCACGGCCTCTTCGATGCTCGCTTCGAAACCGGCCAGATCCGCCAGGGTCATTACGCCGGCGTGATCGGTGCCGGAGGAATGGCGGTGCGGCGTGCGCCCGAAGTTGACGATGGCCCGGGCCACGAACCCTTCCCGCCATTCCTGCCTGGCCGCGTCGATGCGCCCCTCGCGGGTCGCGACGGCCGCGTCCGCGCTGGCCGCGAGCAGACGGTCGAGGCTTCGCGCCCAGGCCGCATTGGTCACGAGGTCGCCGGCCTGTGGAAGGCGACCATCCGGCATCCACTGTGCTGCCGAGGTGGGCCAGTGCTCGGTGAACAGCGTCGCGACGGAGGTGATCGTGGCGACGACCCGACCCAGAATCGGATGCCCGTCGCGCGCGTACCCGAGGGCGAACGCGAGCACGTCAGACAGCTCCCAGGTGCCGTAATCGCGCAGCAGCACGAGCCAGGCGTCGACCGCGCCGGGAACGGCCGCGGCGAGCACACCAGACCCGGGAACCAGGTCGAGGCCTTCCGACCGGTAGTGCTCGATGGTGGCGTTCTTTGGGGCCGGGCCCTGCCCCATCAAGATGCGGGGGGCATCCGGTTCGCTGGCGGTGACGAAGACGCCGGTCATGTCGCCGCCCGGACCGTTGAGATGGGGTTCGACGATGTGCAGCACGAAGGCGCCGGCCACGGCCGCGTCGAAGGCGTTGCCGCCGCGTTCGAGCACGGCCTGGGCGCAGGCCGTCGCGAGCCAGTGCGTCGAGGCGGTCATGCCAAATGTTCCCTGCAGGGTCGGACGGGTGGTGAAGGCGTTCGCAGCGGTATAGGTCACCCGTCTACCCTCGCACGAGTGTGGGCGGGGTGCCGGTCGGCACCCCGCCCACCGCTGATTACGGCGTGACCCGATAGCGGGTGAGCATGCCGGCAGCTCGCCACTTCGACTCATTTACGTCGAATCAGCTCGATTTGTGCAATGATCAGGCGCACTAAGTGCCCGCTCAGGCCGGACGTCTCCGGCCGGTCGAGCACAACCGGCGCGGCGCGGCGCGAACTCGACATCGGGAGAGACGCACCATGAACTTTGATTGGGAATTCAACGGATTGCCGCTGCACGTCCTCATCGTGCACGCCGTCGTGATCGTGGTTCCGCTGGCGGCACTGTGCGCGCTGCTCACTGCATTCTGGCCGGCCGTTCGGCGGCGGCTGGGTATCGTGACGCCGCTCGTGGCCCTCGCCGCGCTCGCGCTGGTCCCCCTGGCGGTGCAGGCGGGAGAGTGGCTGCAATCCCGCCTCGTCAACGTCACCCCGCTGCTCGGAACCCACACTGCGCTCGGTCGCACCATGCTGCCGTGGGTGATCGCCCTGTTCCTCGTGGCCGTCGTGCAGTGGGTCTGGTATCGCTATTTTGTCGGTGCCGGCGGGCGTTTCGCATCCGCTGTGCCGAGCCGCAGGGGACGTCTAGTAGCCACCATCATTCTCGACCTGGCCGTTCTGGTCAGCGCGATCGGAGCTGTGGTGACCGTGGCGCTCATCGGAGAATCGGGATCACGCGCGGTCTGGACCGGCCTCTTCACGTCGTAACTTCTTAGCCCTGTGAGTGTCGCACAGAGGTGCGGCACCCACAGGGCCGGTCAGCTGCGCGGCCGGGGCGGCTGTGGTTTCTGGAAGGCCAGTTCGCCGCCGACGCGCCCGCCGAACGGGCGGCCGTGATCGGCGAACTCTTCTCGAAAATAGCCCATCCGCCACGGGCCCATTTCAAGCCGCGAACCGGTGCGCAGAATCTGTCCATTGCCGATGCTGCGGCCGTCTTCGGCCGGCCGGGAACTGCCCCCGACCTCACCGATCGGAAACAGGCGGTACTCGTCGTTGTCATCGTGGCGAATCTCGGCGTGCAGGGGTTTCAGGCCGGGCAGTTGCAGGTCCGCGTCGGCCGACGAACCGATAGTCGTCGTGCCCGGAAGCAGGTTGAACTCTCGGGGCATCTGTCCGTTCCAATTCTTCGACCCCACGACGAAAATGAGGCGCGGGCGCCCGCTTCCCGGCGTGTAGTGCGTCGTCGTGACCCGGCGGCGGCTGCGCCGGTCGAAGGTCGGCGCGAGCGGAAACACGGTCGACGGTGGAAGCGGAATCGCCACCGGCATGCGGGCCTGCCCGCGCAAGCGGGCCTGCACCAGCGGTCCGAGTGCATTTCTCGACCCGAGAACGATGTGCGGTGACCGCGTCACCAGACGTTGCGTGACGGATGCCTGTACGTCGCCCAGTCGGGCGATGAGCCCGACGGGGCCGGTGACGGACACCGTCAATCCACGATTCGCCAACTCGCCGGCCAGTGCGCGCAACGGTTCCAGGTTGAGTGCCCGGCCCTGCACGAACATTTCCGGGTTGCTCGTGTAGATGGTCACATCTCTGCCGTCTGCAGTGATCGTGCCTTGCATGGTGTCGGCGGCTCCAAAAGTGTCGCCGGTCGAACCGTCGGAGGAGCCATCGGGCCGGGCCGATGGCTCCTCCAGCGAGAAGGCGAGATCGATGTGCAGATCGATGTTCGAGGCCGGGGGCACGCTCGCGGAGGAGCCCATGCTTAGCCGCGGAAGGGATCGGAGCCGACGGATTTCTGGTCGCTCGTCGTTACACGCAGGGTGCCGTTGAACTTCCACACGGCTCGCGGAGCGTCGGGACCGATATCGCGGGGAACCTCGACGACCATATCGATGAAGCTGTAGTTGATCGCTGCACCCTTGCCCGTGAGATAGGACCACATTTCCTGGCCGAGGTCGGTCCAGTCCTTGATGGTGCGCTCCTCGGAGTCAGCGGAGTTCTCGACATTGCCCAGGTATGTCTGTCGTTCGGTCACGGTAAGTTCCTTTTCGCTCGCACAGAGAATGGTGCAGGTTCCGGCAAGTGCACCGGTCAGGAGGAAGAGAACCTCGAGATTTACCTAGCCTATTTACCTAGCTGTGTGGCGTAAAGGATTTTGGGTAAAACGGGAACGGGCATTATTCGGCGTCGAGGTCGGTCTCGAGAATCTTCACGAGTGAGTCGAGAGCCTCCTCGGCGCCCTCACCCTCGGCCCGCAGCACGACGGTGTCGCCGTTGGAGGCGCCGAGGCTCATGATCGAGAGGATGCTCGAGGCGTCCATGGCGTCGTCGGCCGGTTCGCCGGCCATGGCGATGGTCACTTCGAGGGGCAGCTCGCCCACAGCGGCGACGAAAATTCCGGCCGGGCGAGCGTGCAGGCCGACGCGGCTGGCGATGACGGCGGTTCGTTCAGACATGGGATCCTCCAGGGATAGGCGCGTGAAAAGTACGGTGAAACGGGTGTGGCGGGTTAGAGCCCCAGCGTGTTAAGTATGGGTAGTTTCTCGCGAACGATGCGACGGGCATCCGCTGCCGAATGCGCCGTCAGAGCCAGTTTGGCCAGCTGCTCGGCCTCGGGGAGCGTCACGCTGGCGAGCACAGCGGCGACGGCGGAGAGTGCCCGTGCGGTCATCGACAGGGTCGTGACGCCGAGGCCGACCAATACGACCGCGAGGGCGGGGTCGGCAGCGGCCTCGCCGCAGACACCGACGGGTTTGTTGTGGCCCTCGTCGCGCGATCCGGCCACGGTCAGCCGAATCAGCTGGAGCACGGCGGGCTGCCACGGGGTGTTGAGGCCCGCGAGCGGGCCGAGCTGCCGGTCGGCCGCCATGGCGTACTGGGTGAGGTCGTTGGTGCCGAGGCTGACGAAATCGACGTGTTCGAGAATGCTCGCGGAGGTCAGGGCAGCGGAGGGGACCTCGACCATGACGCCGGGCGTTTTCAGGCCAGCTGCGGCACAGAGGCTGGCGAAATGTTCGGCTTCCTCGGCGGTGGAGATCATCGGCGCCATCACCCAGACCTGGGCTTCGGTGCCCTCGGTGGCCTGCGCGATGGCCTGCAGCTGGCGTTCGAGCACGCCGGGCGAAGTGAAATCGGTGCGGTAGCCGCGCACGCCGAGGGCCGGGTTGGGCTCGGAGGCATCGGTCAGAAACGGCAGTGGTTTGTCGGCGCCGGCATCAAGCGTGCGCACGACCACCTTCTTGCCCGAAAAAGCGTCGAACACGCCGCGATAGGCCTTAACCTGTTCGGCGATGGTGGGCTCGGTGTCGCGTTCCAGAAAGCAGAACTCGGTGCGCAGCAGCCCGACGCCCTGGGCACCGGCTGCCGCGGCCTTGACCGCATCCTTCGCGCCACCGACATTGGAGAGCAGCGGAACCAGGTGGCCGTCCTTCATTCGCCCGGTCCCGTCGAACACGGCGAGGGCGGCGGTGGTTGTCTCCCACGCCTTGGCGAGCGCGACCTCGTCGCCGCCGGGGTCGACCAGGACCGTGCCGGCGGCTCCGTCGACGAAGACCAGGGTGCCGTCAGCGAGAGAGTCGACCCCCACTGCGGCGACCACGGCCGGCAGCCCGAGGGCGCGAGCAATGATGGCCGTGTGCGACTGCGGCCCGCCGCTCGAGGTGACGAGGGCCATGACTTTCGCCGGGTCGAGGGTGGCGGTGTCGGCCGGCGCGAGGTCCTCGCCGACCAGAACGAACGGAGTGTCCGAATAGGGAATTCCGGGCGCGGGAACGCCGCGCAGCTCGGCGACGATACGCCCCCGCACATCCAGGACGTCGGTCGCTCGCTCGGCCATGTAGCCGCCGAGATTGTGCAGCATCTCGGCCACCGACGCGGCGGCGTCCCAGATTGCGCGTTCCGCCGAGGCGCCGTTGGTGATGAGCTTGACTGCGGCCTTCACCAGCATCGGGTCGTTCGCCATTAGTGCTGTGGCTTCCAGCACCTCCCGGCCGGTGCCCGAAGCCGAGGACGAGCGCGCCGTGAGGTTGGTCTGCACGGCTTTCGCCGCGGTGCGCAGCAGAGCGGATGCGTCTTCCGCGCTTGTTCCCGCAGCCAACTGCTCGCCGACTGCGGGTTCACGAACCGCTTTGGGCATCAGCAGGATGGAACCGATGATGCGTCCGGGGCTGACTCCGACTCCGGAGAAGGTGCGGCCGGTCTCGGCCTGGTCTGCCGGTGCCTGGCCTGCACCGGCACTGCCTGAAAGCGTCTGCACGATCATCCTCGATTCCTTCATCCCAGCATTCGGCTGGCGTCACTGTATTGCGGAACTGCGGTCGCGCGCGTCGTTTGGGCTGCGCTGGTTCGCGCGGCGCCGGCACCGGATCAGGCGTTGACGAGCACGGCTTCCGGAGCGTCAACCGGACGCTTCCGCACGGCGTAGCGCTTGAGTCCGACAACGGCAAACGCTGATACAACAGTACCGATCGCGATTGCGAGCAGGAACAACCAGAAGTTGTCGATCGCAAAGAACACGAAGACGCCTCCGTGCGGTGCCTTGCTCGTGATGTTCCAGGCCATCGACAGTCCACCGGTGACGGCGGCGCCGAGCATGCTGGCCGGAATTACGCGGAAGACGTCGGCGGCGGCGAACGGAATGGCACCCTCGGAGATGAAGGAGAGCCCGAGAAGCCAGGCCGCCTTGCCGTTCTCCCGCTCAGCGAGGCTGAACAGCTTGCGGTCGACCACGGTGGCCAGGGCCATCGCGAGCGGCGGCACCATGCCGGCGGCCATGACCGCGGCCATGATCTGCCACGGTGCCTGGTTGGCGAGGGTGGCTGCGCCGAGGCCGGCGACGGCGAAGGCGTAGGCCACCTTGTTGACCGGGCCGCCGAGGTCGAAGGCCATCATGAGGCCGAGAATGACACCGAGAATCACAGCGGATGCCCCGGTCATGCCGTTTAGCCAGTCGCTCAGTCCCACGGTTAGCAGGGCGATCGGACCGCCGAGCACGATGAACATCAACCCGGAGGCGACGATCGACGCGATCAGCGGAATGATGACGACGGGCATAAGGCTGCGCAGCCAGCGTGGAACGTTGATTTTGGCGATGTTCACAGCGACGACACCGGCGAGCAGTCCGCCGACGATGCCGCCGAGGAACCCGGCACCCATGAATCCGGCCACGGCACCGGCGACGAAGCCGGGAGCGATGCCGGGGCGATCGGCGATGGCGAAGGAGATGTAGCCGGCCAGCGCGGGAACCAGGAAGCCCATCGACAGGGCGCCGATCTTGAAGAAGACCGCTCCCAGATAGATGTTCAGGCCCCCGTCGGGAAGGTTGAACAGGCTGTTGTTCAGCACGACTGCATCGGCGACCTTGGTGATCTCGAAGCCGCCGAGGGCGAAGCCGAGGGCGATCAGCAGGCCTCCGCCGGCGACGAACGGAATCATGTAGCTGACACCGGTGAGCAGGGCTCGCTTGAGCTTCTGGCCCAGGTGCTCACTCTTCTCCTCTGATGAGCCACCGAGGTCAACGGTGCCGCTGACGCGACGGGCGTTCGGGTTGAGCGCGGCGGCGAGGGCTTCCTCGATCAATCGTCCGGGTTCGTCGATTCCGCGCTTGACCGGGGCGTTGATGACGGGCAGTCCGGCGAAGCGTTCCCGGCCACGCACGTCGACGTCGACGGCGAAGATGACGGCGTCGGCCGCTGCGATGACGGCGGGGTCGAGCGGGGTGAGTCCGGCCGAGCCCTGGGTCTCGACCTGCAGGTCGACTCCGACGGCCTTGGCGGCGGCCACGAGGGAGTCGGCGGCCATGTAGGTGTGGGCGATGCCGGTCGGGCAGGCCGTGACGGCGACAATGCGCTTCATGCCGGACCGTGCGGGGCCGGTGCCGGCGTTCGCGTTTTCGGCACTGCCGGCGTGGGCGCCGGCAGCAACCGGCACCGGGGCGACGACGTTGCCCACGAGTTCGACGATCTGCTGCGCGGTCGACGCGTCCCGCAGGGCCGCGGTGAAGTCGTTCTTCATGAGCGACCGGGCCAGCTTGGCCAGAATCTTCAGATGCTCCTGGTCGGCGCCGTCCGGCGCCGCAATAAGAAAGACGAGGTCGGCCGGGCCGTCCTTGGAACCGAAGTCGACCGGCGTCGACAGGCGGGCCAGTGCCAGGGTGGGCTCCAGCACGGCCGTGGAACGGCAGTGCGGAATGGCGAGCCCGCCCGGGATGCCGGTGGCGGTCTTCGCTTCGCGGGCCAGGGCATCCGCGTAGAGAGATTCGATCTCGGTGGCTCGGCCGGCGCCGACGACGAGCTCGGCCAGGTGCCGAATGACGTCTTTCGGCTCGGTACCGAGATAGGTGTCCAGAGCAACAAGCTCCGGGGTGATCAGTGCGCTCACTGGTTATCCTCCTTTGGATGTGTGGCCAGGACCGGCTCGGAGGCCAGGACTGGGGCAAGGTCCGTCACGGTGACGGCGCTGGGGTTGGTTTGGTGCAGGGCGGGAACAGTGGAACCGGGCAGGGAGGCGGCGGCAGCGCCGTGGGCGGCGGCTTGGCGCAGGCAATCGGGGGCACTCGCGCCGAGGTTGCTCTGCAGCAGGTAGCCGGCCAGGGCCGAGTCGCCGGCACCGACCGTGCTCACGGCGAGCATTGGGGGAGTCGTGGCGAGCCAGCTTTCGGCGGCGGTGACGAGCACGGCGCCCTTCGCTCCGAGGGTGGCCAGCACGGCGCCGACACCACCGGCGATGAGAACGCGAGCTGCGTCGACGACGAGATCGGGGTTTGCTTCGAGCGTGTCGCCGTCGAAGAGGCCGCTCAGCTCGGCGAGTTCCTCACCGTTGGGCTTGAGCAGGTCGGGGTGGGCCAGAGCTGCCGCGGCGAGCGGGCCGCCGGAGGAATCCACGGCGACTTTCGGCGCCTGGCTACCGAGTCGGGTGCGCAGCTCGACGATGATACGCGCGTAGAAGTCGTCGGGCACGCCGGGGGGGACCGATCCGGCCAGCACCAGCCAGCTCGCGCCGACCGACTGTTCCAGAACGAGTTCCACCAGGGCATCCTGCTGGGCGAGGCTCAGTACGGGGCCGGGTTCGTTGAGCTTGGTCGTGGTGCCGTCGGGTTCTGTGATCGCGACATTGCTGCGGAGGGGCGCGCCGATCGGCAGGCCGAGGTGTGGAATTGACTGGCTGGTGAGGGCGAGCAGCACCGGATCGTCGGCGTCACCGGGCAAAATTGCGAGGCTTGAAATGCCGCTCGCTTCGAGGGCGCGGCAGATGTTGACGCCCTTGCCGCCGGGTTCGCTGTGGGCGGCCACGGCCCGCTGCACCTCGCCGCGTTCGATCGGGCCGGCCAGCTCGATGGTGCGGTCGAGGCTCGGGTTGGGGGTCAGGGTGACGATCATGCGATCACCACGTCGACGTCGGCCGCGGCGAGGGCTGCGGCCAGATTAGCGGATGGCGGGGCATCCGTTATCAGGGTATCGATGGCCGCGAGGGCGGCGAAACAGACGAGCGTCTCCTGGTCGAGCTTGCTGGAATCGGCGAGCACGACGACGCGCCTCGCTGAGGTGACGATGGCCGCCTTGACGGCCGCTTCGACCGAGTCGGGGGTGCTGAGTCCGAAGGTGGCGCTGATGCCGTTGGTGCCGATGAAGGCGATGTCGGGGCGCAGCAACCCGAGCTGCGCGACGGTTCCGGCACCGACGATGGCGCTGGTCAGCCCGCGCACGCGGCCCCCGAGAATGTGCAGCTGGATTGTCTCGTTGCTGGAGAGTTTGCCGGCGATCGGCACCGCGTTGGTGATCACCAGAAGTTGGTCGCCGCTGACAGCCGGAGTGAAGCTGGCCAGGCGGTCGGCGAGAAGCTCCGTGGTGCTGCCGGCGTCGAGCAGGATCGAACCGGTGCGACTGGCCGGAATCATGCGCATGGCGGCGTCGGCGATGCGCGACTTCTCGTCGAGGTGCTGGGTCTGGCGTACGTTGAGGCTCGGCTCGGACAGGCTCAGGCGGTCGATAGCGACCGCGCCGCCATGCACGCGCCGCAGCTGGCGGGCGGCTTCGAGGGTGTCGAGGTCGCGGCGTACCGTCTCGGCGGTGATGGTGAATCGCGTGGCGAGGTCGGTGACGGTGACCCGGCCCTGGGTTGCCACGAGTGCGGCGATCAAGAGTTGACGTTCTTCGGCGAACACGAATGCCTCCTCGACGGTGAGTGATGTTGGTCACGAAGTTGGTTTCATTGACTTTAGCTGTGTTTATTTTTGTTTGTCAAGAAATAAGAAGATAAACAAAGAAATATTGCTGCGCAGCGGCGCGCGGATGCTGCCGGTCGGGCATGTCGGTGGGCCCCGGTAGCGTAATTGGTATGAAGATTCTGCACACCTCGGACTGGCACATCGGGCGCACCTTCCATACCCATTCCACGCTCGAGCACCTCGGTCTCGTGTTGGACGCACTGGTTGCGGTGGTGGTGCAACGCGGTGTCGACGTGGTGGCCGTGGCCGGTGATGTCTTCGATTCCGCAATGCCCTCCAAAGAGAGCTACGCGCTGCTGACCGACACGCTGCGGCGGTTGAAAGAGGCCGGGGCATCCGTTGTGATGACCAGCGGCAATCACGACTCGGCCACCCGGCTCGGGTTTCAGGCCGAGTGGGCAGCGCTGGCCGGCATCCACATCCTGACCCGGCCCGAGCAATACGCTTCGCCGATCACGCTCACCGACGAGCACGGCCCGGTTCATTTCTATGGCATCCCCTATCTGGAGCCGGCGCTCATTCGCCACCTGCACCCCGGGGTACCGTTGAAAACGCACGACCAGGTGCTCGACTTCGCCATGACGCGCATTCGGGACGACCTGGCGCTGCGCCTCACTGCGGGCGGCCGGGGTGGCCGCAGCGTCGTCCTCGCGCACTGTTTCGCGGCCGGCGTCGCCCCGGCCGCCGAGTCGAGCGATGTGGAGCGCGATATCACCGCCGGCGGGCTCGACGTCGTACCGCTGTCGGTGTTCGACGGCTGCGACTACGTCGCGCTCGGCCACATTCACGGGCGAGCCACCCTCACCCCGCGGGTGCGCTACTCCGGGGCGCCGCTGCACTACTCTTTCGCCGAGGCCGGCAAGCCGCGCGGTGCCTGGCTGGTCGAACTCGGCGCCGACGGCCTGGGCTCCGACCCTGGTGCCGTGGAGTGGGTCGACCTGCCCGTTCCGCGCCGGCTCGCGGTACTCACCGGCGAACTCGCCGACCTGCTCGCTAACGAAGCATTCGCCGACAACGAGGGCGACTGGGTGAAAGCCATTCTCACCGACCGGGTGCGCCCGCTCGACGCGATGCGGGCGCTGCAATCCCGATTTGTCCACGCGGTGACGCTCGAGCACCGCCCCACGATCACTCTCGATGCGGAGGGCTCCACCTACGCCGAGCGCATTCGCGCGGCCACGGGGGATACCGAGATTGTGGCTGGCTTCCTGTCGTTCGTGCGCAACGGGGTCGGTCCCAGCGAGTTTGAAAGTGCTTTGGTCGCAGAACTGTTAAACGAACAGAGTGTGAAGGAGGTGAACGCATGAAGATCCAGCGACTGCGTCTGGCCGGATTCGGGCCATATAAGACTGAACAAATTGTCGATTTCGAACGTTTCGATGCCGACGGCATCTTTCTCATCACAGGCAAGACCGGCGCCGGCAAATCCAGTATTCTCGACGCTATCTGCTTCGCTCTCTATGACCAAGTGCCGCGGTTTCTCGATGGAAAGCAGCCGTTGCGTAGCGACTACTGCGAGCCCGATGATCCCACCTTTGTCGAACTCGACTTCAGCCTGCGCGGGCGTGAGTATCGCCTGTTGCGCAGCCCCGCCTACGAGCGGGCGAAGAAGAACGGCACCGGAACCACCACCGCGGCGCCCACCGCTGTACTGCAGGTGCTCCACGGCACCGAGTGGCAAGGCCTTGCGGCCAAACCACACGCGGTCGGCCTGGAACTGAGCGCGATCCTGCCCCTGAAGGCCGACCAGTTCCTGCAGGTGATCCTGCTCGCCCAAAACCGGTTCCAATACTTTCTGCTGGCCAAGACCGATGAACGCCGTGCCGTGCTGCGCACCCTGTTCGGGACCACCCGATTTGAGCAACTGGAAACCGCGCTCGTGCAGCGCCGCAAATCACTCGACGACCGGCTCGCTGACGTGCAGCGCGACATCGTCGAACACACCACCGCTGCCATGCATCAGCTTCGGCTTTCTGAACCGCCCATCGCCCCCGACCTGGGCTGGTTTCAGGGCGCTCTGGCCGACTTGAACAGCGCAGTCGACGCCGCCGCAGAGGAGTCGGCCAGTGCGGCCGCTCTGCTGTCTGAAGCCACTGCCGACCACCGCGCGGCCACGGAGACCCAGCGGCGTCAGGGCCGCCGCGCTCTGGCCGACACCGCTCTCGCCACCCTCGACGGCCGCCGGGCCGAGGTCGAGGAAGAACGCAGCACACTGCTGCGGGCCGCCCGGGCGGCACGGGTCTGGCCGCACATTCGCAGCAGCCGGGCCGCGACTGCCGACTGGCAGGCCGCTCTGGCCGCTGAAACCTTGGCGCGGGTCGCCTGGCTGCCGTTCGGCGACAGCAGCGCCGGTGTCAGCGGCAGCACGGCGCAGAGCGAGTCCGAGCCGGCGCTGCGTCCGATCATGGACGCCCTCGTGAGACGTCTCGGAGCGCTCGCGGAGGTACTCGCGGAAGAGAAGCAGCTCCCTGCCCTGAACCACGAGATCACCGCTTTGTTCGACGTGCTCACCGGCCACACCGACGGTTTGACGCGTGCGCAGAATCGCATCGATGAGCTGCCTCAGCAGATCGATTTCGTCGGCGAGCAACTCGCGGCCGCAACCCTCGCCGCCTCCGGCGAGACCGACGCCGACGACGCCGTGTGCCGGTCCGACGCCGCGTTCACGGCCGCCGAAAACGTGGTGTCGTTGCAGACCGAGCTGGCCGGGGCGGGCGTGCAACTGCTCGACCGCAGTCGGGACAACGCGGCGGCTGCCGTTGACTACGAGGCCCTCGTGGCTCGTCGGTTCGCCGGGCAGGCGTCCGAATTGGCCAGCCGCCTCGTCGATGGTGTGCCCTGCCCGGTCTGCGGTTCGGTCGAACACCCGGCTCCCGCAGCAGCGGAGGGCGAACAGGTCACTGCAGCCGACCTCGATTCGGCCCAACTGCAGATGCAGGGCCGGCAGCGCGAACTGGCCGATGCTCAGGAGACCCAGGCCTCCCTGACGAATCGTCTCGGGCAGGCGCAGGCGCTGGCCGGGCAACGAAGTGTTGACGAGCTCCGCGCCGAAGGCGTGGCCGCCCGGGTCAGGTTGGCCACCGCGCGCACGGCTGCCGACCTGGTCGGTGGGCTTCGGCAGGAAAACGCCGACCTGCGGGACGCCCAGGCCCACGCACGAGCCGCGGTGGTGAGCCTTCGGGCGGCACGCGATACTGCGGCAGACACCCACAGCGAACGGTCGGGGCAGCGTGACCTGCTCGTGGCCCGCGTGGGAGCGCAGCGTGGTGATCGCGATACCGTGACCGACCAGGCGCGCGCTCTGCAGCACGAGCTGGACTGCGCTCGCGCCCTCGACGACGCCCTCGTGCTCAGCCAGCAGCGCGCCGCGGCTCGTGATGCGGCCGACCTCGACCTCGCGAGCCAACTGGCGGAGCAAGCCTTTGATGACGAGGAAACCGCTGCCGCGGCGCGGCGGGGCGAGCGCCAGACCGCGCAGCTGGCGAACGATGTGCGGTCCTATGACGACCAGCGTGCAGCGGCCCTGGCGGCAGCGGCAGATCCTGAGCTGATCGATCTTGCGCCAGATCCGGTCGATCTCGAGCCATCCCGGCTGGCCTTCGCAGCCGCGAGCGGCGCGCGCGATGACGCTGTGGGCGCGCACAGCTCGCTCGCCGAACGTGCCGGCCAGCTGGACGTGCTCGTGCGGGGCGTTACCACGCGATTCGCGGCATCCGCTGATCTGCTCGACGAACACTCCCAGGTACGAGGCCTGGCCGACGTCGTGCAGGGAGACGAA
Source organism: Cryobacterium sp. TMT1-66-1 (assembly GCF_004403435.1). Taxonomy (NCBI): domain Bacteria; kingdom Bacillati; phylum Actinomycetota; class Actinomycetes; order Micrococcales; family Microbacteriaceae; genus Cryobacterium; species Cryobacterium sp. TMT1-66-1. The sequence continues at coordinate 192,876 of NZ_SOGP01000021.1, read as the reverse complement.
CCGAACACGAAACGGATGCGGCTGGAGACTTACGTTCTGGCCGCCCAGCTGGAAGAGATCGTCGTGGCGGCCAACCTGCGGCTGCGCACGATGACCAGCGGCCGCTACGCCCTCGAACACGATGACTCCCGAGTGAAGGGCGGTGCTCGGTCGGGACTGGGGCTGGCGATCCGCGATGAGTTCACCGGTCGAGCCCGGGCGACGCACTCTCTTTCGGGTGGCGAGACCTTCCTGGCCTCGCTCGCTCTCGCGCTCGGACTGGCGGAGGTGGTGACCGGGCAAGCCGGCGGCATCACGCTCGACACCCTGTTTGTCGACGAGGGGTTTGGCTCGCTCGACAGCGAGACCCTGGAGACGGCCATGAGCACCCTCGACACCCTGCGCGCCGGCGGACGCACGATCGGCCTGATCAGTCACGTCGACTCCATGAAAGAGCAGATCCCGGCGACCCTGCGTATCTCGGTCACCGACCAGGGCTACAGCCGAATCGAGGCCAACGCACCCGTCGAATGACCGTTCGTGGGCGGTACGGAATCGTTCCCGGACCGTCCAAGCGCCGTTCGAGGCCACCGGGCTGACCACAAGAGGTGGGCTTTAGCCATTGCCCATCCGCGGTGAGCCTGTCACGATCGGAGCGTTGCCGCAACGAAGCGAGCTGCGCCAGGGAGCCCGAATGAAGAAGATCCTCTATATCGACCTCGACAACACCCTCGTCAACGTGCAATCGGGGATCGACCGACTCACCAACGCCGAGTACATCCGCTATGAGAAGCGGCTCGACGAGGTGCCGGGTATTTTCGCCCGCATGGAGCCGATCAGCGGTGCCATTGACGCGTTTCACACCCTCGCCCAATCGTTCGACACCTACATTCTGTCGATGGCACCGTGGGGAAATGCGAGTGCCTGGCAGCACAAACTGGAGTGGGTGCAGGAACATCTCGGAGTGGATGCCGGCGGACCGGCCTATAAGCGGCTCATTCTTTCCCACCACAAGCACCTGAACCGCGGCGACTTTCTGGTCGACGACGGATTGGCCGTTGGCGCTGACCGGTTCGAGGGCGAGCTGATCAAATTTCTGACCCCGCTGTTCCCCGACTGGAACACGGTGACCCGCTACCTGCTCGAGCGTGCCGACAACGATTCACCCCCGACGAGCGAGCCCTATTCTCGGCACCGCCCGGCGCTGCAGCGCGGGGCAGCGCTGCACCGCTGACCGCGTATTCCACGGGCTTCGTACTGGTCCAAATGCTGTAACCCGATTTCGCTCATCGCGCAAGAAAACAGGTGAATTTGGCACTTGAGCAGGGGTGCTCGCCGTTGTATATTGATCCTGCTTAGACCAGTCCGATTGCCCTGCCGACCGGACTGGTCTTTCCTTGTCTGCCCTTCCTGCCGGCGACGTCGCTGACAACCCTGGGACGCCCCTACCGACGACGCGCGGCGCATAATACATGGTCTTGATCTCTTGACTAGGGGTTTACCCACATGTAAATCTGGGGTAATCTCACTTTCAGACAGGCACGGATCGGTCCCGGTGGCTTACCCGGACAGATTTGGGCCACCAGATGATTGGGTGAAGACGATGGTGGAACTGAAGAAGATGACGGAACTCAAGTCGGATTTCGTTCCGATGGGTGAAGTCAGTGCCGATGAACGCTCCCGAATGGCGTTCGGTAAGGCTGGTGTGCACCGCGACGATCGTTACGCCGTCGCAGTGAACGCTGAGGGCGAGATTCTGCTCACCCCGCTCGTGTCCATTCCTCGCCGGGAACTTCTGGTCTGGGACGACGAGGGCATTCGCGCCGCTCTGGTGCGCGGCCTCGAGCACAGCAGCAAGGACGAGACCAACGAGGGTGGCGACTTCACCCGGTACGCCGATGAGGAGCACGCTGTCGACGAGTCGGCCGCGCCCGCCGAGCCTCAGTCATGAGTTTTACGCTTCTTCTCACGAGGGAAGCGGCCTCGGGATTATCCATCCTCGAAACGAAACCACAATTGGTCGGCCGTCTGAAGCGGGTGCGTACGGCCCTCGGTCGGCTGCAGCTGAACCCTGACGACCCGGCATTGCGCTCACACAAGTATGTGTCGCTCGCCGGTAAGAAGGGTGAGGCCGTCTGGGACTCCTATATAGAGCACCGCACGCCGACGGCCGGGCGCATCTACTGGCACTACGGTCCCGGCCTCGATCGCATCACCGTTGTGATAATCACGCCGCACCCGTAGCGGGTGCCGCGCCTGCCTGCACCGGCTGCTCCGCTCTAGAACGGGTGGAGCAGCCGGTGCAGGAACTGGCGGGTGCGTTCCTGCTGGGGGTTCCGCAGCAGCTGCTTCGGGTCGCCGTGCTCGACGATGGTGCCGCCGTCGACGAAAGCGATCTCGTGCGCGACCTCGCGGGCGAATTCAAGCTCGTGGGTGACGATCACCATGCTCCAGCCCTCCGCGGCCAGATCTTTGATCAGGCGCAGCACATCGCCGACCAGCTCCGGGTCGAGGGCGGATGTCGGCTCATCAAAGAGCAGCAGCTGGGGCTGCAGAGCGAGTGCCCGCACGATGCCGACGCGCTGCTGCTGGCCGCCGGAGAGTTCGAACGGATAGCTGTCCCGCTTGTCGGTCAGTCCGACACGCTCGAGTAAAGCGAACGCCTCGGCAGTTGCCTCGGCAACCGGGCGGCGCTGCACCACGACCGGTCCCTCGATCACGTTCTGCAGAACGGTCTTGTGCGGAAACAGGTTGTAGTGCTGAAAGACCATGGCCGAGCGGTCGCGAAGGCCGGCCAGCTGTTTCGGCGTGGTCTTCGCGGCGAAATCAAGGGTCACGGGCACGGAGGTGGCTCCGCGTCCGGGCGTCCGGCCGGCACCGGGTCGGTCAACAGGGGAGGCTGCCGCGACCTCGATCGTGCCGCCATCGGGCAGTTCGAGCCCGTTCAGGCAGCGCAGAATGGTGGTTTTTCCCGAGCCGGACGGACCGATCAGGGCGAGCACCCGGCCGCGGCCCACCGTGAGGTCCACCGATTCCAGCACGCAGTTGGTGCCGAAACTTTTCTGCAGGCCGCGCACGCGGAGTAGTGGAACAACGGGCTCGGCCGCACGATCTGCGGCCGGAAGATCAGCGGGCGACATAGCGGTCCAATCGTCTCTCGAGAAAACCCTGGCCGGTGGAGAGCACCAAGCAGATGACCCAGTAGATGAGGGCTGCTTCGAGATAGAGCAGCATGAACTTATTGCTGAACGCAGCCACTTGCTGCGCCTCGCGGAACAATTCGGTGACCAGGATCAGCGAGGCCAGCGAGGTGTCCTTGACCAGGCTGATGAACGTGTTCGACAGCGGCGGCACCGACACCCGGGCCGCCTGCGGCAGGATGATGCGGGTGAGGGCACGCCGGTGCGACATGCCGATCATGTAGGCGGCTTCCCACTGGCCCTTGGGTACTGAGAGAATTGCGGCGCGAATGACCTCGGCCGCATAGCCGCCGACGTTGATCGAAAAGGCCACCACGGCGCTCGGCCACGGGTCGATGGTCACGCCGATCGACGGCAGCCCATAGAAGATCACGAACAGTTGCACCAGGAGCGGAGTGCCGCGCACGATCGAGATGTAGCCGCGGGCGATGCCCGATAGCCAGCTGCGGGTCGACAACCTCATCAGGGCCAGCGCAATCGCGAGCACGAGCCCGATCGCGAACGACATCAGGGCGAGCGGAATCGTGCCTCGAATCGCGCCGTCCAGCATCGGCCAGAACGAGCTGACGAACAACTCCCAGTCAGGTTGGATCATCGAATCTGGGGGCTACTGGCTGACGTCGGCGCCGAAGTACTTGTCGGAGAGCTCGGCGAGCGTTCCGTCTGCGGTGAGGGTCGCGAGGGCTGCGCTCACGGCGTCGGCCAGCGCGGTGCCGTCCTTCGCGAAGGCGAAGGCGCTTTCCGAACGGTCTTCGGTCTCCGCAGCGATCTTCAGGTTGTCGGCGCCGGTGGACTTCTGGTAGTCGAGAAAGGTCAGTTTGTCGTTGACCGTGGCATCGACTCGACCCTGTTCGACCAGGGCGACCGACTGGGCCCAGCCCTCGACTCCTTCGACGGTCGCGCCGCTCTCGGTGGCCAGGGCGTTCCAGTTGCTGGTGAGGGACTGCGCCGTGGTCAAGCCCTTGAGGCTCGCGAACGACGTGATTGACGTGTTGTCGGCGGGAACGACGATGACCCCGGTGGAGTAGGTGTACGGCGTGGAGAACTTGTACGATTCAAGGCGTTCCGGGGTTATCGACACCTGGTTGGCAATGGTGTCCCAGCGGCCGGCGGTGAGGCCGGCGAAGATGGCGTCCCACTGGGTCTCTTCGAATTTCGCTTCGACGCCGAGCTCGTCGGCAACGGCGCGGGCCACCTCGACGTCGTAACCGGTGAGCTCGCCCGAACCGTCTTCGTGGAACGAGAAGGGGCGGTATGTTCCCTCGGTGCCGATTGTGAGGGTGCCGGAGTCGAGCACGCTGCTGAGCGAGTCATCGGTGCCAGTTGCGCTCTCCGCCGCGGGGGCGGAGCAGCCCGTAAGGGCGAGGGCAGCGATCGACAGCACGGCGACGGGAATGAATCTGAGCTTCATGACAGGAATGCCTAACGAACTCGTTGGGGCGGGCGGGTTGTGCCGCGCTGCCCCAGAATGTGCGGAGGCCGCGGGTAGCGGCGTCCCAAGCGTAACAAGGCGCTGGCGGCCCTGAATATTCCTGTTACGTTCCATGGCGCGGCGCACCCGGCCGATCAGCCGGCCGCTCAGACCGCAGGCTAGGAGCGCAGGGCCAGAGCGAAGGGCAGCACCGCCGAAGCCCCGTGCTGGCGCAGTACGCGGCTCGCCACGGTCAGGGTCCAGCGGCTGTCGGCCAGGTCGTCGATGAGCAGAATGGGGCGGCCGGCGAACGGGGCAAGGGCCTCGGCCAGCTCGGGGCCCACAGCGAAGCGATCCCACACGCTCGACAGCCGGTAGGCACTGCTGCCGCCCGGCTCGCCGGTGGGGCCGCCGTTCGCCCAACTCAGGGCGCCGAGCCAGGGCAGCCGACCGATACTAGCGAGTGACGCTGCCACCGAATCGATCAACAACGGATGCCGCCGCGACGGCACCCCGACGATGGCCACCGGCCGCTCGGCCCACTCCCACTCGGCGAGCACGCGCACACAGGCGGCCAGCATGGCCGGCGGGGCGGCGGCATCCGTGCCCTGCGTCTCGAACAGGTCGCGCAGGGGACCACCCCAGCCCAGGTCGGTCAGTCGGGCCAGCGCGCGGCCGGGCTCGGCGCGATCGCCGAGCGCAATCTTTCCGGTCGCCGCGACGCCGAGGCTGCTCATGCCGGTGGGCCACTGGGCGCGCACGTCGATGGCGACGCCGACCCGGTCGAGCGACTTCGCGGCCGTCGCAGCGGCGTCGTCAGCCACATCGCTTGGATACCACACGCCCTGGCAGTTGTCGCAGCGACCACAGGCCACTGCGCTGTCGTCGTCGAGGGCACGCTGCAGAAATTCCATCCGGCATCTCGTGGTGCTCTCAAATTCGAGCATCGCCCGCTGCTCGCCGAGCCTGGCGGCCGCGATGCGCTCGTAGCGCTCCTGGTCGTAGACCCAGGGCTGCCCGGTGGACTGCCAGCCACCCTTGACCCGGTGCACGGCGCCGTCTACGTCGAGCACCTTGAGCAGCAGCTCGAGCGGCGTACGTCGAAGGTCGACCCGAGCTTCGAGCGCCGGCGTCGACAGGGGAGCTCCGGCGGCTTCGAGTGCGCCGATCACGGCGAGGGCCTTGGCCTGGTTGGGCATCGAGGCGGTGGCGAAATAGTGCCAGATGGCCTCGTCTTCGGCTCCGGGCAGCAGCAACACATCGGCCGACGCCGTGGCCCGGCCGGCACGGCCGACCTGCTGGTAATACGCCACGGGGGAGGACGGCGCGCCGAGGTGCAGCACGAAGCCGAGGTCGGGTTTGTCGAAGCCCATCCCGAGGGCGCTCGTGGCGATGAGCGCCTTGACCTGGTTGGTCTTGAGCAGCCCCTCGGATTCCTCGCGTTCGGCCGTGTCGGTCTGGCCGGTGTACGCACGCACGGCGTGACCGGCTTCGCGGAGCAGCCGCGCGGTGTCCTCGGCGGCCGCGACCGTGAGGGTATAAATGATGCCGCTGCCCGGCAAGTCACCGAGGTGGCTGAGCAGCCAGGCCAGCCGGGCCCGCGAATCGGGCAGGCTCAGCACCCCGAGTCGCAGCGACGACCGGGCGAGCGGGCCGCGAATGGTGACGACCTCGGCCGTGCCCGCCGTGGTGCCGGCACCGTTGAAGCCGGTGGCGACCATACCCACCTGCTCCGCGACATCCTGCACGACCCTGCTGTTGGCGGTGGCCGTGGTGGCGAGCACCGGGACGCCCGTCGGCATCTGCGCGATCAGCTCGCGCAGGCGGCGATAGTCCGGGCGAAAGTCGTGGCCCCAGTCCGAGATGCAGTGTGCTTCGTCGACCACGAGCAGGCCCACACGGGCGATCAGGGCGGGCAGCTGCTCATCCCGAAAGGACGGATTGTTCAGTCGTTCCGGCGACACCAGCAACACGTCGACCTCATCGGCGTCGAGCTGGCGCAGCACATCGCTCCACTCGTGCGCGTTCGACGAGTTGATCGACACCGCACGCACCCCGGCCCGGGCCGCAGCGGCCACCTGGTCGCGCATCAGCGCCAGGAGCGGAGAGACCAGAATGGTCGGGCCGGCGCCCTGGCGTCGAAGCAGCAGCGTGGCCACAAAATACACGGCCGATTTTCCCCACCCGGTGCGCTGCACCACGAGGGCGCGGCGGCGGTGGTCTACCAGGGTTTCGATGGCCTCGTACTGTCCGTCGTGCCAGGAGGCGTCGTCTCGCCCCACGAGCGTACGCAGAATAGCCAGAGCGGATGCGCGGGTGTCGGTCATCCTTCAAGGGTGCCAGATGCCGCCGACGCTGCGGGGCGCTGCACGACCTGGTAGACCGCACCATCCGGCGTGCGAGAGACCAGCCCCGCGTCGACGAGATACCGGCGCAGGGTGACGACGTCGTCCACGACCAACGCGAGACGGATGCCCAACTCGCGTTCCGACATTCGCTCTGGTGGCAGCGCAGCGGCGACCCATCCCAGTAGTTCGTCACGATCAGGCTGCTTCGCCGGGTACCGCTCGATTCGCCCATGCTGAATGAACCGTTCGACACCCTCGCGTCGCACCTCGGGTTCGCTCGCGAGCAGCTCACCGAACACCGCGGTGACAGCATCGCCGTCATCATCGAGTAATCCCGCGTCCCGCAGCGCGGCGGCGGCTTTCACCGTTCTGGGCTCGGTCAGAGCGCCTGACCCGCGGAGCACCGCTTCTGCCCACACGGCTCTGCGATCCGGATGGGCGAGAGCTGCGACGACGCGGCGCCATTCATTAGCCATGGCTCCAGTGTGTTGCCAGCGGCAATCCTCTGCAACCTCCTCAGATTCTCACTGCTCTCGCTGGTCACTGGCGCGTGTCGCGGGGCATCCGTCGCGTTCCGGCGGGATCGCTCAGTAGGCTCGGTGGGTGAACGTGATTCAGGAGATCGAAACGCGACTGCCGGAACAGGCCGTCGTCGGTTTCCGACGACTCATCGGGCAGGCCCGCGTGAAAGATGCGGTGCTGTTGCAGGAGCGGGCCATGGCGCGCATGGTGGCCCCGGCGCAGTGGATTCTGACCCGGGTCGGGGCCGACGGCATCCGCTTGACCAAAGCCGGGCACCTGCCGCCCGCGGTCGTCGTTGAAGCCTCCGTCGAGCTCGACTGGGGCTGGCCGATCAGCGTCAACCGCGAGGTGCACCTGCGACCGCTGCAGGAGCTGCGCGGGCACCTGCGCGACGTCGGACTGCTGCGGGTCAGCAAGGGAATGCTGGTGCTCACCAAAAAGGGCGCCGCCCTGTCCGGCTCTCCCCGACAACTCTGGTGGCATCTCGCCCGCACCATTCACTCCAGCCGCACGCCCGCCGTCGCTGACGCCACCCGCCTGCTGCTGCTCTTCGTCGCGACCCGCGGGCTGGCTCGCCGCGAGGACTACCTCACGACCCTGTCTCGCGCGCTCGGATCGCTGGGCTGGGTCCAGTCCGATGGCCAGGAACCGACGACGGAATCGGTCTGGCACCTCGTCGACACCAAATGGCGCCTGCTCGACCGGCTCGGCGCGTTCGAGCAGACCGAGGCCTGGCACGGCGACCGCGGCACCGTCACGGTCGGTGGCGCGGCCTTCGCGCGCGCTGCATTGCAGGCCGACGCACCGGATGACGCGCCCGCCGAGTAGGTAGCCGGCCGCGGCATCCGTTTGTCTGCGCGGGTGGTTGGATGGATGAATGGATGCCACACCGGACTACATCGCTGATTTCTCCGTTTTTCTGCAAGCGTCACCGTCGTCATATCACGCCGCCGCTGAAGTCGCCCGGCGGCTCGATGCGGCCGGTTTCACCCGGCTGAGCGAGTCGGAGGCGTGGACCGATGCCGCCACCGACTGCTACGTCGTGCGCGACGGCGCCGTGATTGCCTGGTCGCAGCCGGCCGATGCCGGGCCCACGACGCCGTTTCGCATTCTCGGCGCCCACACCGACTCCCCGAGTTTCAAACTCAAGCCGAAGCCCACGATCGGCTCGCACGGCTGGCTGCAGGCCGGCGTCGAGGTTTACGGCGGGCCGCTGCAGAACTCCTGGCTCGACCGTGAGCTCGAATTAGCCGGCCGGCTGGTCACGCAGGATGGCACCGAGCACCTCGTGCGTACCGGGCCGTTCCTGCGCATCCCGCAGCTCGCTGTGCACCTCGACCGCGAGGTCAACAACGGCCTCACTCTCGATCGGCAACGTCACCTCACGCCCGTCTTCGGTGTCGGCGAGGCATCCGAGGCTGACCTGCTCGCCCACCTGGCCGGTCTGGCTGGGCTCAAGGCAGCGGATGTTGCCGGTTACGACATCCTCAGCAACGACACCCAGCCGCCCGCAACCTTCGGGCTGGGTAACGAGCTGTTCGCCGCCGGACGCCTCGACAACCTTTCCTCGGTCTACGCCGGCCTGCACGCCCTCATCGCGACCAGCCACCAGAAATCGGGCGGCTCGATCAGCGTGCTCGCCGCATTCGACCACGAGGAACTCGGTTCGCAGTCGCGTTCCGGAGCGAGCGGACCGCTGCTGGACGACATTCTCACCCGCATCGGCCACGGCCTCGGCGCTACCGACTCTGATCGCCTGCAGGCCTACGCCCAATCGTGGTGCCTGTCGGCCGACGCCGGACACGCCGTGCACCCGAACTATCCCGAGCGCCACGATCCGGCCAACCAGCCCATTCTCGGCGGCGGCCCGCTGCTGAAGATCAATGCCAACCAGCGCTACGCAACGGATGCCCACGGCGCCGCCCTCTGGGCCCGCACCTGCGCCCAGGCGGGCGTCGACTACCAGGAATTCGTCTCCAACAACACGGTTCCCTGCGGCTCAACGATCGGACCGCTGACCGCCACCCGGCTGGGTATCCGTGTGGTCGACGTTGGCGTGCCGCTCTTGTCGATGCACTCGGCCCGGGAGCTGTGCCACGTCAACGATCCGCAGGCGCTCGCCGCGGCAACGGCGGCCTTCTTCGCACCCGAGGTGTAGCGGGCCGCCGGCTCACGCGGTCAGCTCGTCGGCACCATTGATGCGCTCGAGCCGCGCGCGGGCGGCATCCTCTGAGGTTGAAGAGGGACCGAGCAGGGTGCCCACCACCCCGAGAACGAGCCGGGTACCTAAAACAACAGGCAGACGAGACCGCTTGAGGCCCAGCATGTCGCGATACTCGCGCGGGATCGACGCCACGGCGCCGGCGAACATGATGCGGTAGAACGGCAGCATGCCGCGGCTGAGCGGCGGGTAGCGGATGAACCGCACGGCTTCCGCGACGCGCGCGTCACTTTTCAGGGTGCCGGCGCTGCGAAATCCCTCGAGCTGGGCGGCGAGTTCGTCGGCCGAATGCGGTGCATTCTGCACTCCGATGAGTTCGCCGGCCGTGGCCCATTCGTTGACGTAGCGGTCGGCGCCGCCCGGAATCGCGTCGCCCCAGAGCAGATGGGATTGCAGAAAAGCGTCAGTGAAGACGACGTGCACCCACGACAACAGCTCGGGATCACCCGCGGCATAGGGGCGTTCCTCGCCACGGGCGTCGAGGTAGGTGCCGCTCACCCGGTCGTGAAAATGGGCGACCCGACCGGATTCCCGCTGGGCGACGACGGTATCGGCGAAAGTCACCGTGATGAGCCACTGAATGGTGCCGGAGAGACGGCCGAGAGGGTCTTCGTGATACCGGGACCAGTCGTGCACGCCGGCCATAGCGCCCGGGTGCAGGGTCTGCATGAGCAGCGCGCGAATGCCGGCGACCATGGTCGCCATGCCCCCGTGAACGGCCCAAGCGGCACTGCCAGGGCCGAAGTAGCCGGCATCGTCGCCGGTGGCGATCTGGCCGACCCATTTCGGCCGACCTTCGCTGTTCCCCGAGAGCGTCACCAGGAGGTGCGAGCGCCAGCTGTCCGTGAATCTGCCCATTCTCGGATGATAGCCCCGCCTCGCTGGACGCCCGCCGCGAACGACGGCGGCACAAGCGGTGAGTTTCGAAGTTCTTCGCAACATGGAACATGTTCGTGGAAAACCCGAGCGAGACCAGTTCGAATCCCGTCATTACGGCGGTGGAGCCGGTTCGGGCTGGTGCGCACCCGCTCATTGCCTGCCCGGCACGACATCCGCTGACACCCGAAGTAGGCTAGTCAGGTGAACAAGGGATACACAACACGATGACCGCGTCCGTGAAGGCAACTGATCTGGCAGCACCCAGTACCAACAGAAAAGTCATCGCGCTGGCCGTCGCCGGTGCCCTCGGCGGGTTTCTGTTCGGGTTCGATTCTTCGGTCATCAACGGCGCGGTCAATGCGGTGCAGCAGGAATTCGGGCTGAACGCCACTTTGACAGGTTTCGCGGTAGCGTGCGCGTTGCTCGGCGCCGCGGCCGGAGCATTCTTCGGTGGGCGCTTCGCCGACCGCTACGGACGCATCCCCATGATGGTGCTCGGCGGCGTCGTGTTCCTGATCAGCTCGATCGGCTCCGGCTTCGCGTTCGGCGTCGTCGACCTGATCGTCTGGCGGGTGGTCGGCGGACTCGGTATCGGTCTCGCATCCGTTGTCGCACCGGCCTACATCGCCGAAATTTCACCCCGACAGATGCGCGGCCGGCTCGGCTCGTTGCAGCAGCTCGCGATCACCCTCGGAATCTTCACGGCCCTGCTCTCCGACGCCGTGTTCGCCGAGAGCGCGGGCGGCGCAGGCAGCGAGTTCTGGTTCGGCCTCGAAGCCTGGCGCTGGATGTTCCTGGCCGGTGCCGTACCCGCCATCGTCTACGGCGGTATCGCGTTCATCCTGCCGGAATCTCCACGTTTTCTCATTCTGAAAGACAAAGAAACGGATGCCCGCGCCGTCTTCACCCGGCTCTGGCCGAGCGGTGACGTGGACCGGGAGATTCGCGACATGCGCCGCTCGATCGAGGTCGATGCCCGCTCGCACAAGTCCGGTTCGCTGCGCGGCAGAGCGTTCGGTCTCAAGCCGATTGTCTGGGTCGGCATCATCCTCTCGGTGTTCCAGCAGTTCGTCGGCATCAACGTGATCTTCTACTACTCGACCACCCTGTGGTCGGCGGTCGGTTTCGCGGAATCGAACTCACTTACCATCTCGGTGATCACCAGTGTGACCAACATCCTGGTCACCCTGGTCGCGATCGCCCTGGTCGACAGGATCGGACGGCGACCAATTCTGCTGGCCGGGTCCATCGGTATGACGGTGTCGCTCGCCACAATGGCGGTCGCGTTCAGCCAGTCGGTCACTGTCGACGGTGAACTCAGCCTGCCCGGGGCCTGGGCCCCGATCGCGCTGGTTGCCGCGAACCTATTCGTGATCTCGTTCGGAGCGTCCTGGGGACCGGTGGTGTGGGTGCTCCTCGGTGAAATGTTCCCCAACTCCATTCGCGCCAAGGCCCTCGGGTTGGCCGCGGCCGCCCAGTGGATCGCGAATTTTCTCATCACGGTCAGCTTCCCCCCGATGGCGGATGTGTCCCTGCCGATCACCTACGGGCTCTACGCTCTGTTCGCCGGGCTCTCGTTCTGGTTCGTGTTGCGCAAAGTGCCCGAAACCAACGGAATGTCACTCGAGGAAGCCGACACCCTGTTGCCGCCGAAAAACTCGGCCAGGAAGACTACTGCGACCAACTAGGAATTAAAGCAGTGCGCGGTAAAACCCTCAAGCCCCCGAACGGGCTGTCGCGTCGAGCGGGGTTTGCGGATAACTTCACAACACAAGATTGTGGAGTGTGACCATGCCCGAACGTGGATACGCCGTTATATGTTTGAAAACCACCGGACTGTTCCCGTATCAGCGGGATCGGGTCGTCGAGGTCGCCGTGGTGCACCTCGACGAGGGTGGTCGCATTGCTGAGCGCTGGGAAACGGTGATCAACCCCGAAAGCAACGCCGGCGACGTGGCGAACCACGGCGTCAGCACGGCCGAACTGCTTCGCGCGCCGACCTTCGAGCAGATTGCACCGCGCCTGGTCGATCTGCTGCGCGGCCGGGTATTGGTGACGCACAACGCCCACTTCGTCACCGGATTTCTGATGCGCGAGTTCGAGCTGATTGGCTACGCCCCCGGGCGCGGACTGGAGGCGGTCTGCACCATGCAGTTGGCCCGCACGTATTTGCCCGGGGCCGGTCGGCTCCTCGTCGATTGCTGCGCCGCCTATGACATCGAAATCGGACCAGGCCCCGGTGCTCTGGTGCAGGCCGTGGCGTGCGCGAGCCTGCTGGCCGCCTACGTGCACGGCTCGCCGACAGCTGCACCGTGGATCGACGCGCTTGACCGTGCCGAGCGTTCTGCCTGGCCGAGAATTGCGGCGGGTACCGACGCCGAGTGGGTGCAGCGCGACCCGTCAACTCCGCACGACGTGGTGGCAAGACCGAGCTTCCTGGCCCGCGCGGCCGTGAAACTCCCTGACTACACCGGCCCTGAGGAACACCTCGACTACCTCGCCCTGCTCGATTTGTGCCTGCTCGATCGGGTTCTCGGGCCTCGGGAAACACATGAACTTCGGGTCCTGGCCGAATTCAGTGGCATCAATGCCGCGGAGTGCACCGCGCTGCACCGTCGCTATTTCGAGGATCTCGTGCGGGTGGCCTGGTCGAACGGAGCTCTCAGCATCGCGGATTCCGCCGATCTGATCGCGGTCGCACGCATGCTCGACGTCGCTCCGGAGGCCGTTGCCGCAGCACTGGCGGCACCCGCATCGGTGGTGCAGCTGCCGATCGCATCGATCGACACCGTGCTGCTGGAGCAGGGCGACATCGTCGTGCTGACCGGTGACATGGCCCGTGCCCGCTCCGACTGGAGCCGGGAATTGGTCGCACGGGGCCTGTCCCTGGGTACGGCGGTCACCCTGCGCACCCGGCTGCTCGTGGCCGCGGACCCGGCGTCACTCACCGGCAAGACCGGCAAAGCTCGGGACTACGGCATTCCGATCGTCTCCGAATTCGGCCTGCGCTCTCTCATCGGGGTGCGCTGACCGCGTTCATTCGTGGCGTGAGCCCTCGCCGGCCGACCATTTCTCTTCAACGTGGCCGAACCGCCAGGCGGCGAGGGCTATGACCCAGGCGAGGGCCAAAAAGGCGACCACCGCAAAACCTACGTTCTCCAGGTCGAGGTGGCCGATCGTGGCGAGCGCGACGAGCAGACCCCGACACGGACTAGCGCCGACCCCTCGCTAGACTGGCTGCCGGGGGCACTGACATGAAGAAGAGCTACAAGGCGGCCGCAATTCTGCTGATCGTGCAGGGCGGACTGATGGAATTCAGCGTCTTCATCGGAGTCATTCCCCTGCTCCTGCTCGGGGTAGAGCAGGGCACTATCTCGGAACATTTCTCGTTCATCGTGCCGTACCTGCAGGACAACCTCTATCTCATGATGGTGACGTCACCATGGCGCTGATGATCTCTCTTCTTCCGGCCGGAATTCTCGACGGAATCTTCTCCGGAACAGCACTGATCCTGATTCTGACCGCCTACTTCGGCACCCAGAAAATCTCCGATGCTGTGGCCGAAGCGCCGACGAGGGTCGAGCAGCACCAATGACCTGTCGAACTGGTCAGAGGGTCGCCCGGCGCCAAACCGGTGACGGCCACCAGCTCTCCCCAGCGGATGCGGCACCTGTCCAGCACCGTCAGTGCCGTACCCGACCGGCGGTCATCGCGCAGCAGTCCCAGCAACGGATTGCCGGGCTAGCGGCGGCGCGGAGCGGCTTTCTCCGCGCACATGATGCAGAGGTCAGCGGCCGGTTTAATCTCCAGCCGCCCGTGCGGAATGTGTTCGCCGCCGCGCACGCACAGGCCGTAGCTGCCGTCGACGATCCGCTGCAGGGCCCGATCGATCGCCGCGAGTTCTTCGACGGCTTCGCCCTGGAACCGCGACATGCGTGACCATTCGGTGCGCAGCGAGGACGCCTCAGCGTCGTGGGTGCCGTCGGCCGAGCCGTCGCTGCGCGAGCTTTGCACGCCGGCGAAGGTGTCTGCGAGGCGCTGGGACTCTAGGTTCAGTTCACGCCGGCGTTCGCTGAGAGCGGTCTCAAACGCGTGTAGTTGAGCGGGGTCAAAGGGTGACACGGTCATGCTCCATGGTCTCACGGCCCGGTTGGCCGCTGTGGGCTGGTCCGTCAACGGCCGGGTGCGAGCAAGCACAGCTCAGATCTGGCCACGCAGGTACTCCTCGATCGTCACTCCGCGGGCCGTAGCGCGCTGCACCAGGCGCCGGTGTTCCTCGGCGCTGAGCGAGAGCGTCACCCGGTGCAGCTCACTGGTGCTGCGCATCGCGTCGGGGCCGTGCGGGTCGGTGAAGTCGCGGTGGTCCTCGCCGATGTCATCCCCGAGGTCGTCGAACGAGAACAGCTCGTCGTGCGAGTAAGCGGCGGCCCGCTCGGTGACCCGGCCCGAGGTGAGGGTCGGCGCGCCCCTGCCGCTCTGCCCGACGGATGCCGCAGCTCGCGCCCCCACCACCGGTTCGGCTACCGCAGCAGCCCCGGCAAAACCAGGCCCGGCCGGTGCCGGCCGACCGCGTTGAAACGCCTCGGCCGCGCCGCGCGCACGCTCATCGGCAGCCTCGTTGAGCGGATGCCCGACATGCCCCTTGACCCATTCGAAGCGGTACCGGCGGCCGGCGATGGCCTCGTCGATCTCCTTCAGCAGGTCGAGGTTCATCACCGGTTTGCCGTCGCCCTTGCGCCAGCCCTTGGCCTTCCAGCCCTTCATCCACTTCGTCACCGAGTTGATCACGTACTGGCTGTCGCACAGCACCAGCAGGTCGTCGTCGATGTGCGCTGTCGCGCGAAACAGTTCGAGCACGGCCTTCAGCTCGCCCTGGTTGTTGGTGGCGTGCTTCCAGCCGCCGGCCGCCCACGACGAGTCGTCGACGTACCAGGCCCAACCGGCCGGTCCGGGGTTTCCGAGGGCAGAACCGTCGGCGGCGGCGGTGATCGTCATGTGCGGGCCTTTCAAACAGCGGATACGCAGGGCGCAGGTCGTCCAATTCTGCCACGCCCGGCATCCGCTGCCCGTATCACCGGGCCACGCCTGGAATGTGTCCGTCATGTAACAGCGCCCCAACATCCCACCGAACAGCCTGTGATGATCTGGTGATCGAAAGGTAACGGGTGCCACGTTGGCCGGAAACACGCGCTGGCTAACGTCGAAGCAGGGAAGCCGCCCGGGCTGCCTGCAGCTCTGCACCACCTCCTGAGGGGATTTCGATGACATCCAGCACCGTTGAATCAGCACCAGGCACCACCGCACCCAGTACCGATGAGGCGGTGCTGGTGCACCGTCCGGGTCGATGGATCGACAATTGGAACCCCGAGAACAAGAAGCAGTGGCAACAGGGTGGCAAACTCATCGCCTCCCGCAACCTGAAATGGTCGATCTTCGCCGAGTTCCTCGGTTTCGTGGTCTGGCAGCTCTGGAGCATCGTCGTCGTGTCGCTGCCGGCCGCCGGCTTCACCTTCTCCACCGCCGAGGTGTTCTGGCTCATCTCCATGCCGAGCCTCGTCGGCGCCACGCTGCGCTTCCCGTACACCTTCCTGGTCCCCAAGTTCGGTGGCCGCAACTGGACGATCATCTCGGCCGGACTGCTGTTGATCCCGTCGATCGCTCTCGGCTTCTGCGTCGGCAACCCGGACACCCCGTTTGGCGTCATGCTGTTCGTCGCCGCGCTCGCCGGCTTCGGCGGCGGCAACTTCGCCAGCTCGATGTCGAACATCACCTACTTCTACCCGCAGAGTCAGAAGGGCTACGCGCTCGGCCTGAACGCGGCCGGCGGCAACCTCGGCGCTTCGATGGCCCAGCTCATCGTGCCGATCGTGATCACCCTCGGCGCTGTCGGCACGCTCAATATCTCGCTCGCCGGCTGGTTCTGGATCCCGTTCATCCTGGTGGCCATGTGGGGCGCCTGGAAGCACATGGACAACCTCACCAACGCCAAGGCCGACTTCGCCGGATCCATCGCCGCAGTGAAGGAGCCGCACTTCTGGATTCTCGCCGTGCTCTACATCGGCACCTTCGGTTCCTTCATCGGCTTCGCGAGCGTCTTCCCGAAGCTCATCGCCGACCAGTTCCCCGCCTACTCCACCTTCCAGGTCGCGTCCGCCTCGCTGTCGCTCGCCTTCATCGGCGCCTTGGTCGGTTCGCTGGCACGCCCGGCCGGCGGACGCCTCGCCGACCGCTTTGGCGGGGCATCCGTCACCGTCGCTGCCTTCGGCGTCATGGCCGTCGGTGCCCTCGTGGTGGTCGCGGTGCTGCCGCTCGGAAACTTCTGGGCGTTCCTCGGCAGCTTCCTGCTGATCTTCGTCGCCACCGGAATCGGCAACGGCTCGACCTACCGTATGATTCCGAGCGTGTTCTCGGCCAAGAGCGGAGTGAACGACGCCCACCAGAACTCGGGTGACGTCAACACCCAACGCAAGACGGCAGCAGCTCTCGGCCTCATCTCGGCTGTCGGAGCCTACGGCGGATTCATCATCCCGCAGGTGCTCGGCCACTCCAAGACAACGACCGGCGACTACTCCAGCGCGATCTACGCCTTCGCCATGGCCTACGTCGTCATGATGTGTGTCACCGCCTTCGTCTACCTCCGCCGCGGCTCGTCCGTCGCCGGCCAGAAGATCTAGGAACCCATGCCCGTGGCCCGAACCCACTGCCCGTACTGCGCCCTGCAGTGCGCGATGACGCTGACCCCGGTCGAAACGCCGGTTGAAACGGATGCCGCAGCATCCGTTTCGCAGGCCACCGCAGTCGTGACGGTCACGGGCCGGGAGTTTCCGACCAACCGCGGGGGCCTGTGCAAGAAGGGCTGGACCTCCGCTGAACTGCTCACATCGCCGGACCGCATTCTCGAACCCCTGCTGCGACAGGCTGACGGTACCTTCGAGCCGGCCTCCTGGAGCGACGCACTCGACCTCGTCGCCTCGAAACTCCGCGAGGCCCGGGCGGAACACGGGGCTGACGCGGTCGGCGCGTTCGGCGGCGGCGGCCTGACCAACGAGAAGGCCTACCAGCTCGGCAAGTTCACCCGAGTGGCGCTTCGTTCCAGCCGCATCGACTACAACGGCCGGTTTTGCATGTCGAGCGCCGCCGCCGCGGGAAACCGGGCGTTCGGCCTCGACCGGGGATTGCCGTTTCGGGTCGACGAGCTCGACACGGCCGACACCATTTTGATTCTCGGCTCCAACGTGGCGCAGACCATGCCGCCGTTCATCGGCCACCTCGAGGGCGCCCGCGCCGCTGGCGGCCTCGTGGTCGTCGACCCCCGCCGCACCGCGACCGCCCGACTCACCGACGACGGCGCCGGCAGGCACGTGCAGCCGACCCCCGGCAGCGACCTCGTGCTGCTGCTCGGCCTGACCCACATCGTCATCGCCGAGAAACTCGCCGACCTCGATTATCTGGCGAGCCGCACCACGGGCTTCGACGCGGTGCGCCGCAGCGTGAGCCAGTGGTGGCCGGCCCGGGTACAGGAACAGACCGGCGTGCCGGTCTGGCAGCTGCGTGAACTAGCCCGGCGCCTCGCTGGCGGGGCTGCGCGCGGAGCAGCGACCGGCAGCGGCACCTACATCCTCACCGGGCGGGGCGTCGAGCAGCACGCCGATGGCACCGACACGGCCACCGCCGCGATCAATCTCAGCCTGGTGCTCGGCCTTGTTGGCACGACGCACTCTGGCTACGGCACGCTCACCGGCCAGGGCAACGGGCAGGGTGGACGTGAACACGGGCAGAAATGCGACCAGCTGCCCGGCTACCGCAAGATCAACGATCCCGCCGCCCGCGCGCATGTCGCTGGGGTCTGGGGTGTCGACCCCGATAGCCTGCCCGGCGTTGGGCTTCCCGCGGTCGAGCTGCTCAGCGCGCTGGGCGAGCCGGGCGGCGTCCGCTGCCTGCTCGTGCACGGCTCTAACGTGGTCGTCTCGGCTCCGAACGCAGACCGGGTGCGCGCCGCCCTGAAAACCCTCGACTTTCTGGTCGTCGCCGACTTCTTCTTCTCCGAAACTGCGGTGCTCGCCGATGTCGTGCTGCCGGTGACCCAGTGGGCCGAAGAGGAGGGCACGATGACCTCGCTTGAGGGCCGCGTCATCCGTCGCCGCCTGGCCGTCGACGCGCCGGAGGGCGTGCGCAGCGAACTGTGGATCTGGCAGGAACTCGCTCGCCGGCTCGACTCGGCGTCAACGTTCAGCGCCGAAGCGTCCGAGGTGTTCGACGAACTCTGCCGGGCGTCGGCGGGAGGCCTGGCCGACTATTCCGGGCTCAGCTATGAGCTGCTCGACTCCGAGAAGCCGGCCTTCTGGCCGTATCCCGCAGGGTCCACCGGAACGCCCCGCCTATTTCTTGACCGCTTTGCCCACCCCGACGGCCGCGCCCACCTCGTCGCCGTCCAGGCCCGTCGCCTCGGTGCACCGGCGCAGGTCGACGGCACCCTCACGCTGATCACCGGCCGCCTGCTCGAGCACTACCAAAGCGGCACCCAGACTCGGCGGGTGCGCGAGCTCGCCGATGCCCAGCCGGAGGCCCGACTGCAGCTGCACCCGGCTACCGCGGAGCAGCTCGGCATCATCGACGAGGCCTGGGTCGAGGTCAGCAACGACCGGGGAACGGTGCGCTGCCGGGCCCAGGTGAGCACCGACATCCGCTTTGACACGGTCTTTCTGCCGTTTCACTTTGCCGGCGATCAGCGTGCCAACCTGCTGACGGACGACGAGACCGATCCCGTGAGCGGTATGCCCGAATTCAAGAAGACGACCGTTCGAGTGCGTGCGCTCGTGGAAGCAGGCGCCCATGTCTGAACACCGGAACCCTGAGCACATCGTGCTGGTCGGCTACGGCCCGGTCGGTGCCCGTTTCGTCGACGAGCTGCTGCCGCTCGTGCGGGCCGGCGCGGCAACGCTGACCGTAGTCGGGGCCGAGAGCGCGGACGCCTACAACCGGGTGCTCATCGCCGAATATGCCGTCGGCAACGCCGACCGGGAGAGCCTGGATATCACCGACACGCTCGCCGCCCGGGAGGCCGGCGTGCACCTGCGCCTGGGCCTGAGCGTCACGGCCATCCTCCGCAGTCGCCGTGCGGTGTCGCTCAGCGATGGCACGCTGTTGCGCTACGACCGGCTCGTGCTCGCCACCGGCGCCCGTGCCAACGTGCCCACCCTCGACGGCGTCACCCGCGTGCGCCGCGATCGCCAGGCGCCGCCAGCGGAGGCCGCCACCCTCGACACCAGCGGCGCCCCACTCCCGCGCGGGGTTACCGTGCTGCGTGACCTCGACGACGCGCAGCGGGTGCTCGCGGCCGTGACTGCCGGAGCCCGCATCGTCGTGCTCGGCGCGGGCGTGCTCGGTATGGAGATTGCCCTCGCTGCGGCGACCGCCGGTGCCCAGGCCTGCGTGGTTTATCACGGCGAGATTCCCATGGCACGCAACCTCGACCGCGGCGGCGGCAGCGTGCTCGCGCAGAGCGCCCGCCGGGCCGGCGTGACCATGGTCAACCACTCTCGCGCCGAGAGCCTGCTCTTTCACCAGGACGACGACGGAGTGGACCGGTTCGACGCCCTGATCTGTGCTGACGGCAAGCAGATCCACGGCGACCTGCTGCTGCTCTCCTGCGGTGTCGGCGCCCGCATCGAGCTGGCCCAGCTGGCGGCCCTGCCGGTGTCGACCGGAATCCTGGTCGATGAAAACCTACAGAGCTGGGGAGACCCGCGCATCTACGCGATCGGCGACTGCGCACACGTGGCTCCTGCGCCTCGCGCCGGCGCTTCCACCGCGCTGCCCTCCGGCGGGCCCAGCGGCCTGATCGGGCCGGGCTGGCGCCAGGCCGACTGGTTGGCAGCGCGATTCACCGTCGAGGTGGTAGGCCGGGGTGCGGCGTTGCCGCTGGCTGCTTCGGTGTCGGCCGTGGTCATGCTGAAGGCCGAGGGCATCGACGTCGTGTCGGTGGGAAACACCGGCGCCGACCCGTGGGATCGTGCCGCTGATAACGCCAGCATCGACGCCCACGCTGCCGGGTGCTCCGGGGCACCCCTGAGCGTCTCGCAGTGGGCCGACCCCGAGCACGGGCGCTACGTGAAAATGGTCACCCGTGACGGTATTCTCGAGGGGTTCGTCTGCGTCGGCATGCCGCGCACCGCCGCCGAACTGACGCTGCTGTTCGAGCGCGGCAGCGAACTGCCAGCCGATCGCTCCGTACTGCTGCGCTACGACGGGCCGGACTACGAGCCCTCCGCGGGCAGTGCGTTCGACCCGGGTGCGACCGTGTGCTGGTGCAACGGGGTCACGGTCGGAGCCATCGCCGACTCGGCCGCGGCCGGCAACACCAGCGTTGCCTGCATCAGCTCGGCCACCAGGGCCGGCACCGGATGCGGCGGCTGCAAAATGCGCATCATCGACGTTCTCGAGCGCTTCGCCACGTCCGAACCCGCCGCTGGAACAGCCGGGTAGGCATCCGTTTCTCCCGGATTTCTAGGGAAAATGTTACAACCCAAGAAAATGCTGAGCTTTACCCGGTTTCGCCACGGGTGTGGCCGTTACACTGCTGCACGACCGACTTGATTCGAGGGAGAATTTACATGCTCAGTAACCTGACCGGATGGCATTTTCTGATCATTCTCGTCGTGATTCTGCTCTTGTTCGGCGCTCCGAAACTGCCAGGGCTCGCCCGCAGTCTCGGTCAGTCGATGAAGATCTTCAAGAGCGAGATCACCCCGGAGCGCACCGAGGAAACATCGACCGACAGCAGCTCCGGCACCGATTCGAGCGGCACGCCGAACCCGAAGGTCTAGGCCAGATGGTCGTGCAGGGGGTGCGGAGCGCCCCGGATAAAGGTGCAAACAAGCGCACAGGCAAGATGTCTCTCGGACAGCACCTGCTGGAGTTGCGCAAGCGGCTCTTTCTGGCGGCCCTCGGCATCCTGGTCGGTGCGATCGCCGGCTGGTTTCTGTCGAGTTTCGTCTGGGACGGCCTGCGCGAGCCGATCTACGCGATCGTGCGAGCCCAGAATCGCAACGCGCAGATCAACTACCCCGACATTACGAGTGCGTTCGACCTCAAACTGCGCATCTCGTTCTATGTCGGCCTGATCGTCTCGAGCCCGATGTGGCTCTACCAGATTTTCGCGTTTCTCACCCCCGGGCTTACCCGCAAGGAAAAGCAGTACACCTTCGGTTTCTTCTTCACTGCCGTGCCGCTGTTTCTTTCCGGGTGCGCGGCCGGTTGGTACGTGCTGCCGCACGTGGTCGAGCTCATGACGAGCTTTGCGCCCCGACAGGATGCTGCGCTCATCAACGCGCAGAACTACTTCGACTTCGTGCTCAAGCTCATGATCGCCATCGGAATCGCGTTCGTGCTGCCGGTGTTCATCGTGCTGCTGAACTTCGCCGGGGTGATCAGCGCGCGCTCCATCATCAAATCCTGGCGCGTGGCGATGCTCGTCATTATTCTGTTCACCGCCATCGCGACCCCGGCCGCCGACCTGGTGTCGATGTTCCTGCTCGCCATTCCCATGGTGGTGCTCTACTTCGCCGCCTACGGTATCGCGGTGCTCCACGATCGCCGGGTGGCTCGCCGGCTACCCCCGGTCGGCAGCGACGGGCTCCTGCTCTGACTCGCTAGCTGGCACGAGCGGGCGCGGGCTGCCGGCATCCGCTCTGCTGGCGTTTAGTCGCGCCGGAAAACATACAGAACGCACAAACCTACAAAGTGAGCATAATTCTTATCGTTTGCTTACGTCCGTGTCCAGCCATCCGGGAGATTGATTTGAGCGGGTAGGTTGCCGTTGTTACTTCAGACCCACCCGGCACATTCGCCAATCGACAGGAGAACAAGAATGTTTGATCAGGGTTTCATTACCAGCGCTATCAACCGCAGTGCAGAGAATTCTTCGGACCGCCGAAACTTTCTGCGGGCGGCTGGTGTGGCCGGGTTCGGTGTGGGAGCAGCCATGCTCGCCACTGGCTCACCGGCTTTGGCCGCGGAATCGACCGGCCCGGCAGCCGCGCCGAGTGACGCGTCCATTTTGAACTTCGCACTCAATCTCGAGTACCTCGAGGCAGAGTTCTATCTGCGGGCTACGACCGGCAGCGGGCTGCCCGACAGCATGACGACCGGAACCGGTACCCGCGGCGGCGTGACCGGTGGTCGGATGGTGCACTTCAAGACGTCGATCATCAAGAAGTACGCCGCCGAGATCGCCGCCGACGAGAAAGCTCACGTGGCCTTCCTGCGGTCCGCGCTCGGTAGCGTCGCCGTGTCACGCCCCAAGATCAACCTCGACGCGAGCTTCACCGCCGCCGCCCAGGCGGCCGGACTGGTCAAGCCCGGACAGAAATTCGACGTGTACGCGAACGAGGCGAACTTTCTGTTCGGCGCGTTCATCTTCGAAGACGTCGGAGTCACCGCCTACAAGGGCGCGGCGCCACTGATCTCGAACAAGACCTACCTCGAAGCGGCCGCCGGCCTGCTCGCGGTCGAGGCCTACCACGCCGGCGTCATCCGCAGCACGCTCTACGCGCTCGGTGTGGCACTGCCCTCGGTGTACACGACCGTGCAGGCGATCTCCGATGTGCGCGACGCCGTCGACGGCCCGACCGACCTCGACCAAGGCATCGGCAACGCCTCGAAGTCGAACCTCGTGCCGACCGACGCCAATGGCCTGGCGTTCAGCCGCAGCGCCGCCCAGGTGCTCAACATCACCTATCTCAACGCGGCTCCGGTGCGGTCGGGCGGGTTCTTCCCGGCCGGCGTGAACGGTGTCATCAACACCAGCGGTGCCAACGGCTAGCCCGTCATTACCAAAGCGCGCGGGAGTTGCGCCAGTACGCGGGAGGCGAAACTCCGGCGTACTGGCGCAGCTCCAGCGTCGCGCGTGACGCGGAAGTGCAGGTGGGGCCGCGAACACTGACAGTGACGGTGCCGGTGGCCGCTGAGGCCGAGCGGGCGACGCTGTGGCGCGACGTGATCGTGGCAAAGGCGTCGTTCTTCGCGCCCTACGAGCACAAGGCTGGCTGCACCGTGCCGATCGCGGTGCTTCGCCCCCGCTAGACCGGCCCGGGTGCAGGTTCAATCATGAGCTCGGCAGGCAAACCTGCGCCCAGCGCGTCACTTACGAGACGGACACCGAGATCTCGTGCAGTCCGGTGGCCCCGTCGGGCGCGACGTCGGCAGTGGCTGACGTTTGCACGAGACCCTCGGCATCCGTTGCCCGCACCTTGACGGTATGGTTACCGATGGTCGCATCGCTCCAGGTGTAGGCCCACTGCCGCCAGGTGTCGACGGAGATCACGTCGGCGAGGGTGGCGTCCTTCCACGGGCCGTCGTCGATCTGCACGGAGACACTGCTCACTCCCACGTGCTGCGACCAGGCGACGCCGGCGATGACGACGGATCCGGCGGGCACCGAGGTGCCGTCGCGCGGCACGTCGACCCGGGAGGACAGCTTGACCGGGCCGAGTTCGGACCAGCCGCGCGGAGTCCAGTAGCCCTGTTCCTGGTCGAATCGGGTGAGTTTGAGATCGACGACCCACTTCGTGGCCGAGACGTAGCCATACAGCCCGGGCACGACCATGCGCACCGGGTAGCCGTGCTCGAGCGGCAGTGGTTCGCCGTTCATACCCACGGCAAGAATGGCGTTGCGACCGTCGGTCAGCGCTTCGATCGGGGTGCCGGCCGTGAAGCCGTCCTCGCTTGTGGAGAGCACCATATCCGCCCCGCTCGTGGGCGTGGCGCGGGCCAGCAGCTCGCGAATCGGGTAGCCGAGCCAGGTGGCATTACCGATCAGGTCGCCGCCGACGTAGTTCGACACACAGGCCAGGGTGGTCGTGCTCTCCTCGAGTGGCAGCGCGAGCAGCTCGGCGAAGTCGATCTCGACCTCATTCTCGACCATGCCGGTGACTCTCAGCCGCCAGGTCGTGGGGTCGATCCGCGGCACGCTCAGGGCGGTGTCGATGCGATAGAAGTCCGCGTTCGGCGTGATCAGCGGGGTGATGCCCGCCACGTCGAGGCTCGCCCCGGCCGGTATTGCGGCCTGCCGAACGGATGCCGCTGGCAGCGTGAATAACGCGCGCGCGGCATCCGCTGCCCTGGTCGCTGCGGCGCTGAGCTGGCCGCCGACCAGGGCGAGCAGCCCGATGCCCGCAGCGACGCCGGTGTAGACGAGAAAGCGGCGGCGGTCGGGGCCGGGCGTCTCGGCGCGGTCCGAGGTGTCAAAGGGTGCGCCCAGTTCGAGCGCCCCGTCGGGTGTGGCGGCGGTGCTCTCGGTGGCTCGAAGTGTCGGCAGCCTCGTGGTGAGGAAGGTCAGCGCGATCGCGGCGACCCCCATGGCGACAACCGCCGGCACCGCGTCTAGGGTGGAGGCGCTTGAGCGGGAGAGCGCCGCGAACAGGGCGATCGCGCCGATCAGCACGACAAGCAGACGGCCAAACGGTGGACGCCTCGATTCAAGAATGCCGGCCAGAGCGGCGACCACGGCCAGCACGAGCACGATGGTGACGATGAGCACGAACTTGTCGGCCGTGCCGAACAAGCCGATCACGAGTTCTTTGACACCGGGCGGAACAATGTTGATGACGAGCGCGCCGACGGTCAGCACCGGGCTCGCGCCGGGGGCGATCCATGCGGCAGTCAGCTCGGCCAGGCCCAGGCCGGCCAGGGCTGCGGCGAGTCCCGCGGCCGCCGGGCGCCAGAGGGCCCGGGCGCGGCGGGGGGTCCGAGCCGCAGCGGTATCGGGGGTGACATAAACCATGCAGCCAGCCTAGAACCGGCGGCTGTGATTAGCACTCTGCCCGGGGTCCGCGCCGGTTTCGTCAGACATCCGTCACATCTTGGCTCCGGGTTTGGTGGCTAAGTCAGGAGATCGGCGATGAAATGACCGATTGCCCCGCCTTCGTGCACCTTTCCGAGGGGATTTCCGGAATTAGCCACGGGGGAGGGACGGCGTGGGTACCGTTCGTGGGCGGGAGCGGCAGAAGTAGTGCAGTGTTAAGGGACTATGTCTTTGCTTGTGCGCCTCGAAAACGAAACCGACCCCGACGTTCTCTTCGAGGCGTTCGAATCCTGGGCGACCGACCAAGGCCTCACCCTGTACCCGGCCCAGGAGGAGGCGGTCATCGAGATCGTCTCCGGGGCCAACCTGATCCTCAGCACCCCGACCGGAACCGGCAAGTCGCTCGTGGCCGTCGGCGCGCACTTCGCCGCGCTCTCGGCCGGCAAGCGCAGCTTCTACACCGCGCCAATCAAAGCCCTCGTGAGCGAGAAGTTCTTCTCCCTGGTCGAAACCTTCGGCGCCGAGAACGTCGGCATGATGACCGGCGACTCGAGCGTCAACGCCGACGCCCCGATCATCTGCTGCACCGCCGAGATTCTCGCCAACCTGGCACTGCGTAACGGCGAAGACACCGAGGTCGACCTCGTCGTGATGGACGAGTTCCATTTCTACGGCGACCCGGAACGCGGCTGGGCCTGGCAGGTACCGCTGTTGCTCCTGCCGCGCGTGCAGTTCATCCTCATGTCGGCCACCCTCGGCGACGTGAAATTCATCAGTGACGACCTGACCCGGCGCACCGGGCGGCCAACCGCCGTCGTCACCGGGGTGGAACGCCCGGTCCCGCTCAGCTACTACTACGAGCAGACGCCGGTGCATGAAACGGTCGAAGAGCTGCTGCACACCGACAAAGCGCCGGTCTACATCGTGCATTTCTCCCAGGCGGCCGCCCTGGAACGCGCGCAGGCCCTCGCGAGCGCCAAGGTCGCCACTCGTGAACAGCGCGACGTCATCGCCGAACTGATCGGCGAGTTCCGGTTCACGACGAGTTTCGGCAAGACCCTGTCGCGGCTCATCCGCATGGGAATCGGCGTGCACCACGCCGGCATGCTGCCCAAGTATCGGCGGCTGGTCGAGCAGCTCGCGCAGCGCGGCTACCTGCGGGTGATCTGCGGCACGGACACCCTCGGCGTCGGCATCAACGTACCGATTCGCACCGTGCTGTTCACCGCCCTCACCAAATACGACGGCGTGAAAATGCGCCAGGTGAACGTGCGGGAGTTTCACCAAATCGCCGGGAGGGCCGGGCGGGCCGGCTACGACACGGCTGGCACGGTGGTCATCCAGGCGCCGGAGCACGAGAGCGAGAACCTCAAGGCCATCGAGAAGGCCGGCGACGACCCGAAGAAGAAGCGCAAGATCGTGCGCAAAAAGGCGCCGGACGGCTTCGTGTCCTGGGGCGAACCAAGCTTTCGCCGTCTGGTCGATGCCGAACCCGAGACCCTGTCGCCCTCCATGCAGATGACCGCGGCGATGCTCATCAACGTGATCGGGCGCGGCGGCGATGCCTTCGCCCACGTGCACTCCCTGGTCTTCGACAACCACGAACCGTGGCGCCGCCAGCTGGTGTTAGCCCGACGCGCCCTGGGCATCTACAAGACCCTGCGTGAAGCTGGAATTGTGGAGCAGAGCGCGAGCGGCAGCATCCGTTTGACCGTTGACCTGCAGGCGAATTTTGCGCTCAACCAGCCGCTGTCACCGTTTGCGCTGGCCGCGTTCGAACTGCTCGACCCGGAATCGCCTACCTACTCGCTCGACATGATCTCGATTCTGGAGTCGACCCTCGACAACCCGCGGCCCGTGCTCATGGGGCAACAGTTTGCCGCCCGGGGTGAGGCCGTGAACGCGATGAAGCGCGAGGGCATCGAATACGACGAGCGGATGGCGCTGCTCGAGGAGATCACGCACCCCAAGCCGCTCGAAGAACTGTTGAACTACACCTTCGACACCTATAAGGCTTCGCAGCCGTGGATCGCGGACTTCGAGCTCCGGCCCAAGTCCGTGGTGCGCGATATGTATGAGCGGGCGATGTCGTTCGGCGAGTTCATCGCGTTCTACAAGCTGGCCCGCAGCGAGGGCGTGGTGTTGCGCTACCTCTCGGACGCCTATCGGGCCGCGCGGCAGACCATTCCCGACGAGGCCAAGAGCGAAGACTTGCTCGACCTCATCGAATGGCTCGGCGAACTCGTGCGTCAGGTGGACTCGAGCCTGCTCGACGAGTGGGAAGAGCTGCTGCACCCCGACCTAGCCGCGCACGAAGCGGATGCCCACGCGATCCTGCCGCCGCCGCCTCGCCGCCTGACCACCAACGTGCGGGCCTTCCGCATTCTGGTGCGCAACGAGCTGTTCCGTCGGGTGCAGTTGGCCGCGCTGGAACACTACGACGAGCTCGGTGAACTCGATCGCGAGCATGGCTACTCGGCCGATGTCTGGGCAGACGCGATGGACGGCTACTTCGCCGAGCACGACGAGCTACTCACCGGCGGCAACGCGCGCAGCTCCGACCTGCTCATGATCGGGGAGGGCGTCGAGGAGTGGACCGTGCGGCAGATTCTCGACGACCCGGCCGGCGACCACGACTGGGGGATCAGCGCGAGCGTGAACCTGGCCGATTCCGACGAGCTCGGCGCGGCGGTCGTGCGCGTCACCGGGGTGAATCGCCTCTAGCGCGGCGTCGCGCAGGCGCGTGCCAGTGGATCTGCCCAGGACTGTGCCCGATCTCGGTGGCCGCTAACGAACCGACCTAGCGGCCACCGAATTCCGGCGCGCTCATCCGCGGCGGGCGTTGGCGCGGGTGCTGTGGGCTACGCGCCGGGCGCGTTCAGCGGCGCCGCGGCGTCGGCGGCCCACTCGTTGAGCGAGCCGTCGTAGATCGATACGTGCTCGTTACCGGCGCGGATGAGCGCGAGAGCACTCGCTGCCGCGGCGATACCGCCGCCGCAGTAGGTGACGAGGTGACCCGACGCACCCGCCGCTGAAGCCGTGACGGCCGGGGAAAGCGTTGCATCGAGCTGGTCACCGCGCAGGAACGCGTTCGTGGCAGGATCCACGAGCGTGCTGGCCGGCAGGCTGATGCTGCCGGGGATGTGCCCGGCCCGCGAGCGGGACCCGGCCGTGCCGGCGAATTCCGCCGGCGGCAGGGAGCAGACGAGGGCGGCATCCGCTACGCCTGCCACGATGGACTCGACGAAGCTCTTGTCGACCCACAGCTCGGGACGCGGCGCTGCCGTGAACCCGCCGACAACCCGCGGACGCACGCCGCCGGTCGCAAAGGGGCGTGTTTCGGCGTGCCACTTGGTGAGGCCGCCGTCGAGCACGGCGACATCGTCGTAGCCAAAGGCGCGGAACAACCACCAGATGCGGGCCGCCCACTGGCCGACCACGGCGTCGTAGACGACTACGGTCGTGCCGTTGTCGATACCGACGGATGCCGCCGCCTTCTCGAACAGGTCGGCGTTCGGCCGGGAGAAATCAAATTCACCGGCCGGGTCGGAAAAGACGTCGAACAGGTCGGCGAACACGGCCCCGGGAATGTGCCCCTTGGTGAGGTAATCGTCACGACCGCTGAGGTAGCGGGGACCCGCCGCCCCCGACTCGGTCGTGGACGGGGCTAGCGCAAACACGGTGGCGTCGAGAATGACCAGGTTGTCGGAACCGAGATGATCGGCAAGCCACTGGGTCGAGACAACGGGGCTGGAGACAACGGGGCTGGACACAAGGCGCGAAGGCGGAACGGGAGAACTCATGGTGCAAGGCTAGCGGGGGCCGCCGACAGCCGACGGAACCGGTGCCGGGTCGAGTCATCCGGCGACACAGTGGCCGGTGAAACTCCGGCCGGTTAGCGCGTCGTGGTCCAGTCCAGGTTGATGACCTGCTTGATGTAGATGTTTTCGCCGAGCCCCGGTACCGAGGGGTTCATGGTGAGCAGCAATTGCACCGGAATATTGAACCGCTGAGCTATGTCGAAGAACGCGTCGCCTTCGACGACGGTGTAGGTGAGTAGTGCGCCCGCACCGTCGGCGGTCGTGGTGCCGCGGGCTCCAGGCGTAGCGCCCTGGTCAGCCGCCGGCCCCTGCGGGAGCGGCACCGGCTCTGCGTTGGGAACGAGGTCGGGCACCGTCGGGTTCGGAATCAGCGCCGCCTCCTCGGTGGGAACGGGCGTCGGTGTCGGCGTGGGACTCGGTGTGGGCGTCGGCGTGACGGCCGGGGTGATGGTCACAGTGACGGCCGGAGCCGGTTCGCCGGCACAGCCAGCCATCGCCACGAGCAGGAGAGTGGCGACGATGATGCCCCACGGGCGGCGTGCGAGTGTGCTGCGAATGGTTCAACCCTTTCAAGAGGCGCGATGCGACATCGTCGATGCACGCGTTCAGCCAGTTTAGGCTGCCGACATGGCGGCAACACGGAGCTGACTACCCCCATTCAGGGGTGTCCGTCAGCACTCGATGACGTTCACGGCGAGCCCGCCCTCGCTGGTTTCCTTGTACTTCGTCATCATGTCAAGTCCGGTCTGCCGCATGGTCTCGATCACGGTGTCGAGCGAGACCAGGTGGGTTCCGTCGCCGTGCAGCGCCAGCCGGGCTGCCGACACCGCGGTCGACGAGGCAATGGCGTTGCGCTCGATGCAGGGCACCTGCACGAGGCCCCCGACCGGATCGCAGGTGAGCCCCAAATGGTGTTCCATGGCAATTTCGGCCGCATTCTCCACCTGTCGCGGAGTGCCGCCGAGCACAGCGCAGAGCGCGCCGGAGGCCATGGCGCAGGCCGCGCCCACCTCGGCCTGGCAGCCGCCCTCGGCTCCGGAGATCGACGCGTTGGCTTTGACCAGGGAACCGATGGCCACAGCCGTGAGCAGATACCGACGGATGCCGGCGGCATCCGCTCCGGGAACGAAGCGCAGGTAGTAGTGACCGACGGCCGGGATGATGCCGGCCGCCCCGTTGGTCGGTGCGGTGACCACCCGGCCGCCAGCCGCGTTTTCCTCGTTCACCGCGAGCGCGAAGGCGTGCAACCACTCGGTGGAGGTATCGCGGTCGCGCAGCGGCAGCCCGTCATATTCCTCCAGGCGCATACGTACCGCCGCGGCCCGACGCTTGACCTTGAGGCCCCCCGGCAGCAGCCCCGTGTGACTGAGCCCGGCGTCGACGCAGGTGTGCATGGCATCCCAAATGGCGTCGAGGCCCGCGTCGAGCGTTGCGGCACCGTGGATCGCTTCCTCGTTGCGGCGGGCAACCTCGCAGATGGTGAGCTCGTGCGCGTCACACAGGGCGAGCAATTCGGCACTGGAATCGTAGGGGAGTGGTTGAGCGACACGGGCCTGTGCGCTCGAGCGTTCGGTGCCGCGGCGGATGAACCCGCCACCGATCGAATAGAAGGTCTCCTCGAGCAGGGGCGGGGCATCCGTTGCGCTGTCGGTCGCCCAGGCCGAGAGGGTGAGCGCGTTGGGGTGGCCGGGCAGACGGGTGCGCGGCTCGAAGCGCACGTCGCTCGTGCTGATCGGAATACGGTGCCCACCGAGCAGAGTGAGGGTGGCGCCATCGCGCAGGCCGGACCAGGCGAAACGCACCTGGTCGGGGTCGCAGGTCTCCGGGCGCAGCCCGGTCAGCCCGGCGAGGACGGCGTCGGGCGTACCGTGGCCGAGACCGGTTGACCCGAGCGATCCGAAGAGGGAACAGCGGATGCGTCCCACCTCGGCCAGACGGCCGGTCGCCACGAGGTCTTCGGCGAAAACGCGGGCAGCACGCATCGGACCCACCGTGTGGGAACTAGACGGGCCGATTCCGATGGAAAAGAGGTCCAGGGCTGAGACGTACGCTGTCACGGTCTTCATGGTACGGCACCCGCACGCGGGAGTTAACCCAACAATGCCCCGCACCCTGAGGTGCGGGGCATTACCCGAGAGGTCCATGGACCTGCCGAGAACGGTGGCTACGCGATGGTGAACGTGATGGTCGACACGTAGGGGTCGACGGCGGTGCTGCCGACCGCATCCGAGTAGTTGGAACGGAAGGTGTTGGCCGGAACGCTCAGGGCGAAGGTCGGGGCGAGCGTGAGGGTGCCCTTGCCAAGGGTCGTCGTGTAGACGAGCGACTGGGCGACGTTGCGGATGGTGAGGGGGCAGCCGTAGGCGCGGCGTCGGAACCGGTTCCGGCGGTGGTACTGCCAATTAACTGCATCAGGCCGCCTCCCAGAGGGGAAACGGCCTGAGGCAAACTGGGTGGTGTTAGTGCGTGCGGAAGCGTTGCACCATTGGGCAATCGAACGGGTCACGCGCGGCCAGGCCCACCTTGTTGAGGTAGGCGATGACGATGCCGTAGCTCTCGAAGACGCCGGTTTCGGTGTACTTCACGTCGTGGGAGATGCAGTATTCCTTGGCGATCTCCTGCGCCTTCCGCAGGTGCGGTCGGGCCATGTTCGGAAACAGGTGGTGTTCGATCTGGTAGTTGAGCCCACCCATGTAGGTGTCGATGAAGGTGCCACCGCGAATGTTGCGGCTGGTGAGAACCTGGCGGCGCAGAAAGTCGACGCGGCTTTCGGCCGGAAGCTGCGGCATCCCCTTGTGGTTGGGAGCAAACGATGCGCCCATGTAGACACCGAACACGGCCATCTGCACACCGATGAAGGCGAAGGCCATGCCGAGCGGCAGAAAGTAGAAGATGACGGCGAAGTAGGCGGTGATGCGCGTGACGAGCATCGTGATCTCGACCCAGCGTTCGCTGACCTTGTTCTTGCCGAAGACGGTTTTGAAACCCTGGATGTGCAGGTTGATGCCTTCGAACATGAGCAGGGGGAAGAACAGGTAGCCCTGCTTGCGGGTGACGATAGCGCCGAGCCGGCTCACCTTCTTGGCGTCTTCTTCGCGGAACACGATGAAGTCTGGCTCGATGTCGGGGTCCTTGCCGATGACGTTCGGCTGGGCGTGGTGCCGGCTGTGCTTGGTCATCCACCAGGCGTAGCTGATGCCGACGAAGAGGTTGGCCAGGACACGGCCGGCCCGGTCATTCGCCCTGCCGGAGGTGAACACGGCGCGGTGCGAGGCTTCGTGGGCCAGAAAAGCGAACTGGGTGAAGATGATGCCGAGCGCGCCGGCGATGATCAGCTGGTACCAGGTATCGCCGAGCAGAACGAACCCGGCAGCAGCGCCGAGCGTGGCCACGACGAGAATGGAGAAGACCATCCAGTAGAAACCGGTGCGACGGCCGAGAAGGCCGAGATTGCGCACGGTATGCAGGAGCGCCGAATATTCGGTTGTGGGATTCTTTGTGTCTCCACCCGGCCGGGTCCTGATGATGCGGACCGAGGGTGCGGCTAGTGCTTCCGACATGAGGCCTTTGTGGATCGGGACTTCTCAGCCGGGACGTGAGCAATTACTCGTGGAGCAGATAATCGTCAGTCTACGTTCGCCGGAGCGTAATCCGTGCCTCATTCACACAGCATTCTCAGTCATTATATGCCAAAAATGGAATGTATCTGACCGATCTATCGCCAACTTGGCATCCAAATGTGGAGCTGCCAAAACGCGAATGGAGTCTGCATTCCGGTCCATTCCGGGAAGAAGAACGCGGTCAGCAGCAGCGCCACCCCGAGGCCGACAATGACGGCGCCAAGCGCTCCGACCCGCGGTTGGGGGTCATATTCGTACACCTGCGAATGTGCTGAATGCCGGTGTTCTGGCCTGGACAGTTCGGGAATTCGCTTGAGGAACATGCCGATGACGAAAACGAGGCCGAGCAGCAGATAGGGTTCGAACGCGATCGTGTAAAACTGAAAAACCGTGCGGTTCAGGTACATCAGCCACGGCAGGTAGCCGGCGACCATTCCCATGAGAATAAGGCCGACCCGCCATTCCCGGTATCGGGCCAGTCGGTAGACCAGGTAGAACAGCGCGGCGGTCGCCGCCCACCAGATCAGCGGGTTGCCGACCGAGGTGATCGCCTCGGAGCAGTTCTGAAACTGGCAGCCGAATTCGCCCTGACTGGAACCGCGGTAGTACATGCTGGTCGGGCGAATCATGAACAGCCAGGTCACCGGGTTGGCCTGGTACGGATGCGGCGTGGCGAGGCCCACGTGGTACGTGTATGCGGCCGCCTGGTAGTGCCAGAAACTCTGCAGGGTGTGCGGAACCCAAGCGAGCGGACCGGTCCAGGCCGCTCCAGCCCCGTCTGCCCACTCCCGGTAATACCCGCCGCGGGTGACGAACCAGCCCGTCCAGGACACGAAGAACGTGGTGACGGCCACGGGAACCAGGAGCAGGAACGTGGCGGGGGCCTGCTTCAGAATGGCGGCACTGGCCCAGAAAGTGACGCCGTTACGGCGCCGAGCGAGCGCGTCGACGACAACGAGGTAGACGCCGAAAGCGGCCAGAAAGTACAGCCCCGACCATTTCACCGAACTGGTCAGGCCGAAGGCGAGACCGGCGGCAAGCAGCCACGGTCGCCACCACAGGGTCGGGCCCCATCCGACGTCGCTCACCCCGGCCGTCCGGGCGGCCAGACGCGTCGCGTGCCATTGCCGATCCATCAGGATCGCCCCGAAACCGAGCAGTGCGAAGAACATCACGAAGTTGTCGAGCAGAGCAACCCGACTCATGACGATGGCATGACCGTCGATGGCGAGCAAAAAACCAGCGATCACGGCCAGTAGGCGCGACTGGAACAGCTTGCGGGCCACGAGCATGATGAGCACGACCGCGAGCACCCCGACCACCACGGTGGCCAGGCGCCAGCCCCACGGGTTGCCGGGACCGAGCAGGTTCATGCCGAGGGCGATGAGCCACTTACCGAGCGGCGGGTGCACCACGAACGACGGATCCGTCGTGAAGATGTCGGTCTGCCCGGCCTCGAACAAGGGATTGGCGTCGGCCGGCCAGGTGGACTCATACCCGTTATTGAAGAGGGTCCAGGCGTCCTTCACATAAAAGGTCTCATCAAACACGAGAGCGTGCGGCACGCCGAGGTTCCACAAGCGTAATCCGGCGGCCAGCAGGACCACGAGGAGGGGCGCGCCCCAGCGAACCCATCGACTAGTTGCGAGCACCTGACTATCGTACCGAGCAAGCGAAGAACGAAAGGCTCGCCCGAGGCTGCGAGAATTGCAGCATGATCATCCTTGCTGCCACCCCGATCGGAAATCTCGGCGACGCCTCCCGGCGCCTGATCGAGACCCTGAGTACCATCACGATCGTGGCCGCCGAGGATACCCGCGTCACCGTGCACCTGCTCAAAGCCCTCGGCATCGAGAATCGGCCCAAGCTCATTGCCCTGCACGACCACAACGAACGCGGCAAGGCCGCCGAACTGGTCGAACTCGCCCGCGACGTCGACATCCTCGTGCTGAGCGACGCCGGAATGCCCACCGTCTCCGATCCCGGCTTTCATTTAGTGGATGCCGCGGTGGCGGCCGGCGTGCAGGTCACCGCCCTGCCCGGGCCGTCCGCAGTCCTGACCGCTCTCGCCGTCTCCGGGCTGCCGACCGACCGGTTCACCTTCGAAGGCTTCCTGCCGCGTAAGCACGGTGAGCGGATCAAGCTGCTGCGTGACCTCGCCGCAGAACGCCGCACCATGGTGTTCTTCGAATCGCCCAACCGTCTGGCCGACTCCCTGCTTGACCTCGCGGCAACGCTCGGAGCTGACCGCCGCGTCGTGGTCTGCCGCGAACTGACCAAATTCTTCGAAGAGGTCAAGCGCGGCACGGCGGCCGAACTGGCCGAGTGGGCGGCGGCCGGCGTGCGCGGCGAGATCTGCATCGTCGTTGCGGGTGCTGAAGTGCGGGTACTGGACCTGGCCATGGGCGTGGCGGAGGTGCTCGACCTGGTAGCGGGCGGCATCCGCTTGAAGGATGCTGCGGCCGACGTGTCGGCGGCCAGCGGCCTCGGCAAGCGTGAACTCTACGAGCACGCGCTGCAGGCCAAGACCGGGGCATCCGCGCCGAAACCCGACCGGTCGGCCTTTCCGCTCGGTTAGGCCGAGGCCCGCCCGGCGTAACAGGGAGGAGAGGCGGTGGCCTGGCGCATAAGATGAACGCATGTCCGCTGGCTCTTTTTACATCACCACGCCCATTTTCTACGTGAATGATGTGCCGCACATCGGGCACGCCTACACCGAGGTCGCTGCCGACGTGCTCGCGCGCTGGCACCGGCAGTCCGGCGATGACGCCTGGCTGCTCACCGGCACCGACGAACACGGCCAGAAAATTCTGCGCACCGCCATCGCCAACGGCGTCACGCCCAAGGAATGGGCCGACCGTCTGGTCGAGACCGCGTGGAAGCCGTTGCTGGAGACCGTCAATATCGCCAACGACGACTTCATTCGCACCACCGACGAACGCCACGAGGTGAACGCGCAGAAGTTTCTGCAGCACCTGCACGATGAGGGTCATATCTACACTGGCGAGTACGAGGGCTACTACTGCGTCGGCTGCGAGGAGTACAAGCAGATCAGCGACCTCGTCGACGGCACCGGTGACTATGCCGGCCAGCCGGTCTGTGCGATCCACTCCAAGCCGGTGGAACTGCTGCACGAGAAGAACTACTTCTTCAAGATGAGTGCCTTTGCCGACCGACTGCTGGCCCTGTACGAGGAGAACCCCAACTTCGTGCAGCCGGAAGCGGCCCGCAACGAGGTCATGTCCTTCGTCAGGCGCGGCCTGAGTGACCTGTCGATCTCCCGGTCGAGCTTCGACTGGGGCATCAAGGTGCCGTGGGACGAATCGCACGTCGTCTATGTCTGGTTCGACGCTCTGCTGAACTACATCACCGCGGCCGGCTACGGCCAGAACGACGAGGAATTCGCGAGCCGCTGGCCTGCCACCCACATCGTCGGCAAGGACATTCTGCGCTTTCACGCCGTCATCTGGCCGGCCATGCTCATGGCCGCCGGCATCGAGGTGCCCAAGCAGGTCTTCGGCCACGGCTGGCTGTTGGTCGGCGGAGAGAAGATGAGCAAGTCCAAGCTCACCGGTATCGCCCCGAGCCAGATCACCGACACCTTCGGTTCCGACGCTTTTCGGTACTACTTCATGCGCGCCATCAGCTTCGGCCAGGACGGCTCGTTCAGCTGGGAGGATCTCTCGGCCCGCTACCAGTCTGAGCTCGCCAACGGCTTCGGCAACCTCGCGTCCCGCGTGATCGCCATGGTCGTGCGGTACTGCGACGGCGTCGTGCCCGAAGCTGGCGCGTTGACGGCCGACGACCTCGCGATTGCCGCGACCGAACAGCGCGTGACGGATGCCTCGCGCGCCTTCATCGAGACCCTCGCCATCCACGACGCCCTCGCGAGCGTGTGGGAACTGGTCGACGAGCTCAACGGCTACATCACCCTGCAGGAGCCGTGGGCGCTGGCCAAGAACCCGGAGACGCGGGCGCGCCTGGAGAGCGTGCTGCACACCGCCGTGCGCGGCCTCGGCACCCTCACCGTGCTGCTCTCGCCGGTCATTCCCATCGCGACCGGCAAGCTGTGGACCGCCCTCGGTGGCGACGGCGCGCTCGCCGACCAGCGCATCGACCGGGCCTGGGAATGGGCCGGCGGCGCACACGCCAGCCCGCTCGAGCCGCTGTTTCCGCGCATCGAATCGATCGTGGAGCCGGCCGATGCCTAGCGACGCGGTGCCCAGCGATTCCCTCACCAGTCTCGACGGAGGCGTCGACGGCTACGGCAGCGCCATTCGGAAGCGCGAGAACACTCAGGGCCGTGACCTGAGCTACCCGCCGCTGCCGGAACCGCTCACGGTGCCCGTCTACGACAACCACACCCATCTCGAAATCAGTGACGGCGAGCATCCGCTCAGCTATCGGGAACAGCTCGATCGCGCCTCGAGCGTCGGCGTGCGCGGGGTGATCCAGGTCGGCGGTGACGTGGAAACGTCCCGCTGGTCGGCCGCGTGCGCCCTGATCGAGCCGCGCATGCTGGCCGCCGTCGCCATCCACCCCAACGAAGCGCCAGCACTCGACGCGGCCGGCACCCTCGACGACGCCCTCGCCGTGATCAACGAACTCGCCGGACAGCCGCGCGTGGTCGCGGTCGGCGAGACCGGCCTCGACTTCTTTCGCACCGGCGAAGAAGGCCGCGCCGCCCAGTTTCGATCCTTCGAGGCGCACATTCGTATTGCCAAGGAGAACAACCTGGCGCTGCAGATTCACGACCGCAACGCCCACGAAGCCGTCATCGAAACCCTGCTCAAGGTGGGCGCCCCCGAACGCACGGTCTTTCACTGCTTCTCCGGCGACGCCGACATGGCTCGCCTGTGCGCCGATCATGGCTGGTATATGTCGTTCGCCGGCAACGTCACGTTCAAAAACGCCTCCATGCTGCGCGACGCCCTGTTCGCTGCCCCACGCAACCTGCTGCTGGTCGAAACGGATGCCCCCTTCCTCACCCCCCTGCCCTACCGCGGCCGGCCCAACGCGCCCTACCTGCTGCCGAACACGCTGCGCGGCATGGCTGCCCACCTCGAAACGGATGTCTCCCTGCTCTCCGCTCAAATCACCGCCAACACCGAGCTGGTCTACGGCCGCTGGGACGCCGAACCGGTCACGGCCGCCCACGACGATCCAGGCCCGGACCCCAGCCCGCGCGGCGGCATCGCATGACCGACGTTGCTGACGAGCCGAAGCCCGCGAAGACCCTCCTCGGTCCGGCTGAGATTCGCGACCTCGCCGAGATGCTCGGCGTCAACCCCACCAAGAAGCTCGGCCAGAACTTCGTCATCGACGGCAATACCGTACGGCGCATCGTCAAGGTCGCCCGGGTCGCACCCGGCGACACCGTGGTCGAGGTCGGACCAGGCCTCGGCTCGCTCACCCTCGGCATGCTCGAGGTCGGCGCCGCCGTCGTCGCCGTTGAAATCGACGACCGCCTGGCCGAGCAGCTGCCACTCACCGTCGAACTCATGCAGCCCGGCGCCAGACTGTCGGTCATCCGTGCCGACGCCCTGAAGATCACCGAGCTGCCCGGCGACCCCACCCGGCTCGTCGCCAACCTGCCCTACAACGTCTCTGTGCCGGTGTTGCTCTACCTGCTCGAGCACTTCGAGTCGATTCGCGCCGGTGTCGTCATGGTGCAGGCCGAGGTCGGCGAACGCCTCGCAGCCCCGCCCGGCAACAAGATCTACGGCAGCCCGAGCGTCAAAGCCGCCTGGTACGGCGATTTTCGCACCGCTGGCAAAGTAAGCCGCCAGGTGTTCTGGCCGGTCCCCAACGTCGACTCGATCCTGATCGCCTTCGAGCGTCGAAGCGCGCCGCTGGAATCCGAGGAGCTCCGGCTCAAGACCTTCGCGCTCGTCGACGCCGCTTTCCAGCAGCGCCGAAAGATGTTGCGGCAGTCCCTGTCGGTCGTCCTTGGGGACTCGGCCACGGCATCCGCTCTGATGAGCGCGGCGGGCATCGACCCCGAGGCGCGGGGCGAGCAGCTCACCGTGCACGATTTTCTCGCCATCGCGCGCGTCTGGTCACCCGCGTAGCTGCGGCGGCGGTCGGTGCGGGCACACGGGCTGGGCTAAGTTAAAAGCATGATGACGACCGCCGGTACCACCGCTGTGCACGCGCGGGCACCGGGCAAAATCAACGTCTTCCTTAAGGTCGGCGCCGTCATGGAAGACGGTTACCACGACCTCGCGACCGCCTACCAGGCTGTCTCCCTGTTCGAGGACGTGCGTGCCACGCCGGCCAGCGACTTCTCGGTCGAGTTCAGCGGCAGCATCGACACCTCCGGCCTCGCCACCGGCGGCAGCAACCTCGCCATCAAAGCAGCCAGGGCCCTCGCCCGCAAGACCGGCTATCGCGGCGGCGTGCACCTCGAGATCGAGAAGAACGTGCCCATCGCCGGCGGGATGGGCGGCGGCTCGGCCGACGCCGCGGCCACCCTGCTCGCCTGCGACGCCCTGTGGGGGACCAGCGCCACCAAGGACGAGCTGCTCGCCATTGCCGCCACCCTCGGCGCCGACGTACCGTTCTCCTTCACCGGCGGCACCGCCATCGGAACCGGTCGCGGCGACCAGCTGAGCCCGGCGCTGGCCAAGGGAAAATTCCAGTGGGTACTCGCCCTGGCCGACTTCGGTATGTCGACGCCCGGCGTGTACCAGGAGCTCGACCGGCACCGCGATCGCCACGCGCAGGACATCTTTCCGGCCGAGCATCAGCCCAGTGTCGACGCGAACGTGCTGCAGGCACTGCGCGCCGGCGACCCGCACATGCTCGCCGACGTGCTGCACAACGACCTGCAGGCTCCGGCGCTGCACCTCGCGCCCGGGCTCGGCAAGGTGCTGCAGCTCGGCGAAGAGAACGGCGCCCTGGCCGGCATCCTCTCCGGCTCCGGCCCGACCGTGGCTTTTCTGGTAGCGGATGCCGACAGCGCGCTCGAATTGCAGGTCGCGCTCTCTGCCTCCCGCCTCAAGGTCGTGCGAGCCACCGGCCCGGTGCATGGGGCCCGCCTCATCTGAGCCTTCGCATTCGGCCCGGGATGACAGCGCCCAGCGTGCCGTAAACTCGGAGGCTATGGCACATCTTCTCGGGGCTGAGTCCCTGCACCTCGAATTTCCCACCCGCGTTATCTTTGACAGCGTCACCGCCGGCCTCAACGAAGGCGACCGCATCGGCGTCGTCGGCAAGAACGGTGACGGCAAATCCACCCTCATGCGTTTGCTGGCCGGCCGCATGGAACCCGACGAAGGCCGGGTCACCCGTCGCCGCGGCGTCACTATCGGCATGCTCGACCAGTCCGACGACCTCGCCAGCGGCCAGACCGTCGGGCACACCATCGTCGGCGGCATCGAAGAACACGTCTGGGCGGGCGACGCCAAGGTGCGCGACGTCATCGGCGGCCTCGTACGCGACATTCCCTGGGACGCCCTGGTCGACGACCTCTCCGGTGGCCAGCGGCGTCGGGTCGCCCTCGCCGCCGTGCTCATCGGCGACTACGACTGCATCTTTCTCGACGAGCCCACCAACCACCTCGATGTGGAAGGCATCTCCTGGCTCGCCGGGCACCTCAAGACCCGCTGGGCCGCCCAGTCGGGCGGACTCGTGGTCGTCACCCACGACCGGTGGTTCCTCGACGAGGTCTGCAACATCACCTGGGAGGTGCACGACCGCCTGATCGAGCCCTTCGAGGGAGGCTACGCCGCCTACATTCTGCAGCGCGTCGAGCGCGACCGCATGAGTTCGGTCGTCGAGTCCAAGCGCCAGAACCTCATGAAGAAGGAGCTGGCCTGGCTGCGCCGCGGCGCCCCGGCCCGCACCGCCAAGCCCAAGTTCCGCATCGATGCCGCCAACGTGCTGATCGAGAACGAGCCGCCGCCCCGCGATACCGTCACGATGCAGTCGATGGCCATGCAGCGCCTCGGCAAGGACGTCGTCGACCTCATCGACATCGGCGTGAAGTTCGGCGACAAGACCGTGCTGAACGACATCACCTGGCGCATCGCACCGGGGGAGCGCACCGGAATCATGGGCGTCAACGGGGCGGGCAAGTCCACCCTGCTGAACCTCGTCGCCGGCACCCTGCAGCCGACCAGCGGGCACGTGAAGCGCGGCAAGACCATCAAGGTCGCCGTACTCACCCAGCAGCTGTTCGAACTCGACGAAATCCGCAACGACCGCGTGAGCGACGTCATCGGCCGCCAGAAAACCAGCTACATGGCCGGCGGTAAGGAGATCACGCCCGGCCAGATGCTCGAACGCATGGGCTTTCTGAGCGCGCAGCTCACCACCCAGGTCAAGGACCTCTCCGGTGGCCAGAAGCGCCGACTGCAACTGCTGCTGATCGTGCTCAGCGAGCCGAACGTACTCATCCTCGACGAGCCCACCAACGACCTCGACACCGACATGCTCGCCGCCATGGAAGACCTGCTCGACTCCTTCCCCGGCACCCTGCTGGTCGTCTCGCACGACCGGTACCTCATCGAGCGCGTCACCGACAACCAGTACGCCGTCATGGACGGCGGCTTTCGCCACCTGCCCGGCGGCGTCGACCAGTACCTCGAGGTGCGCCGCAAAGCTGTCGCCGGCCCCGCTCAGGGGTCGCCGACGGATGCCGCTGGCAAGGCCAAAAAGATCCCCACCCTGGGTGGCGCCGAACTGCGCAACGCCCAGAAAGAGCTCGGCTCGATCGACCGCAAGGTGGTCAAACTGCAAGAGCGCATCGCACTCAAGCACGAAAGGCTCGCCGCGCACGACCAGTCCGATTTCGCCGGTCTCGGCGCGCTCGGCGTGAAACTGACCGAACTGGAAGAGACCATCGCCACGCTCGAAACCCGCTGGGTCGAACTTACCGAGTTGATCGAGGGGTAACGTCGCAGAAGCTGTGACGCAGTGTGTCGGGGGAGGCCACGCGTCGCAGTTTCAGCGCGTATCGTTGTTGAGTGCCTCGCAGAGCTGCGGCACAGACCCCCACCCCCAACACCCGGGGTTGATCTGTGCCCAAAAAATCGCTGTGCCCATAATCGCCATCGGCGCTCTCGGGGAATTCACACAGCGAAAGAGACCCTCCATGAAAAAGCCACGTTCCTTCAAGAAGTCCGTACTGGCCGCACTCGCGATTCTGCCGCTTGCGGCACTGCTGGCCGGGTGCGCAGGCGCTGCTGGTGGCGACGACGTCGTGAAGATCGGGGTCGTCGACGCGAGCGAACCGTACTGGGATGTCTTCACACAAGCCGCAGCCGACGCAGGGATTACGGTCGACCTGGTCAACTTCGCCACCTACGAACAGCCGAACCCTGCCCTGACCGCCGGCGAAATCGACCTCAATCAATTTCAGACCATCGTCTACCTCGCAAACTACAACGTGGCGAGCAGCCAGGACCTCTCGGCAATCGGCGCCACCGCAATCTACCCGCTGGGTCTCTATTCCACGCAGTACAC
Organism: Cryobacterium sp. TMT1-66-1; assembly: GCF_004403435.1. Lineage (NCBI taxonomy): Bacteria > Bacillati > Actinomycetota > Actinomycetes > Micrococcales > Microbacteriaceae > Cryobacterium > Cryobacterium sp. TMT1-66-1. Next base: position 150,604 of record NZ_SOGP01000021.1, on the reverse strand, counting down.
CAGCGTCGATGAGATTCAGAAGGGCGACACGGTCGCCGTGCCCAACGACCAGAGCAACATGGCCCGCGCCCTCGTCGTACTCCAGTCAGCCGGTCTGATCGAGCTCACCGACGGCGGCACGATTTCGTCGTCACTCGACGACATCGACACCGCCGCCTCGCGGGTGAAAGTGACGGCTCTCGACGCGTCGCTCACGACGACCTCGCTGCCCGACGTCGCCGCCGCGATCGTCAATAACGAGTTTGTTGGAAAGGCCGGGCTCAGTTTCTCGGATGCCATCGCCCAGGACGATCCGGCCGACTCCAAGTCCGTGCCCTATGCGAACGTCTTTGCAGCGCGCGCCGAGGACAAAGACAACGCGACATACCAGAAGCTCGTCGAGATCTACCAGACCACGAAGGCCGTTCAGGATGGTGTTCGCGAAGCGTCCGGCGACACGGCAGTGCTGTTGACGACCCCGGTTGCCGAGCTTGAAGAGTCGCGCGTCGCGGTCGAGGCCGACACCAAGGCTCAGAAGTAAGCATCAGCGTTACCGCGTGAGCAGTTTCGGTTCTTTCTAAGATTTACGCCCAATAGCCGAGACTGCTCGTTCGCGTTCCCGGCGCGACATCACGATAGACCAGCAACGAGAAGGTTTTTGAGGAACAACGGATGGCTCTAGTAAGCCTGAGGAATGTCAGCAAGGTGTACCCGCCCGCGAGCAAGGGTGCACCGAGTGTCACGGCGATCGACTCGGTCAGTCTCGACGTGGAGGCCGGGGACATCTACGGGATCATCGGATACTCCGGTGCCGGTAAGAGCACACTTGTGCGACTCGTGAATGCTCTCGAACATTCAACGAGCGGCGAGATCATCGTCAACGGGCAGGATATCGCCCTGCTGTCGGAGCGCGAGCTGCGCAAGGTGCGCCTCGGCATCGGCATGATCTTTCAACAGTTCAACCTGCTCGGTTCACGCACGGTGGCGCGCAACGTGGCCTACCCGCTCGAAGTGGCCGGGCATCCCAAGGAGCAGCGCGCCGCCCGCGTGGCCGAACTACTCGACTTCGTCGGCCTCTCTGATAAGGCCGGGTCCTTTCCCGACCAACTCTCCGGCGGGCAGAAACAGCGGGTGGGCATCGCCCGCGCCCTCGCTACCCAGCCGAGCATTCTGCTGGCTGACGAAGCCACGAGTGCTCTCGACCCGGAAACCACGCACGAGGTGCTCGCCCTGCTGAAGCGGGTGAACGCGGAATTCGGCGTCACCATCATCGTGATCACCCACGAAATGGACGTCATCCAGACCATTGCGACCAAGGTCGCCGTGATGGATCAGGGGCGAGTCATCGAACGCGGCCCCGTCTTCGACGTGTTCTCGAACCCGCAAGCCGCGGCATCCGCTCGTTTCGTTTCGACCGTGGTCAAGGGGATTCCGTCGCCCGACGAACTCGCCGTGTTGCGTGAGCGGCACGCGGGCCGCATCGTGACGCTGGCCTTTCGCGACAGTGCGGTCGACCAGAAGGCCGTCTTCGGCGAGTTCTCGAGTGCCGGAGTGGCGTTCGAGGTCGTCTACGGTGGCATCAATGAGATACAGGGGCGCCCGTTCGGGCATCTCACCCTCGCGCTCACTGGCTTAGACCCGGTCATCGACCAGGTGCTCGCCCACATTCGAACGCTCACGACCGTCACGGAGGTGCGCTGACATGGATGCACTCATCGACCTGCTGCCCGAACTGTGGACGGCCACCTACGAGACCCTGTACATCGTCGCGCTGACCCTGTTCTTCGGTGGCTTGGGCGGCCTGCTGGTCGGTCTCGGGCTCTACTTGACCCGTGCCGGCAGCATCCTCGAGAACAAGCCGTTGTTTTTCGTGCTGAATCTGCTGGTCAACTTCATTCGCCCGATTCCGTTCATCATCTTTCTGGCGGCGGCGCAACCACTGGCCCGGGCCGTCACCGGCAGCGGCATCGGTAATAACGCGATCATCTTCACGATCGCTCTCGCAGCCTCCTTCGCCATGGCCCGAATCGTGGAGCAGAACCTGCTCACCGTGACGCCCGGCGTGATCGACGCGGCCCGCAGCGTCGGCGCCGGGCCGATTCGCATCATCTTCACCGTGTTGCTGCCGGAAGCGCTCGGACCGCTGATTCTCGGCTACACGTTCATCTTCGTCGCGCTCGTGGACATGTCAGCCGTTGCCGGTTACGTCGGTGGCGGGGGCCTTGGTAATTTTGCGCTGCTCTACGGCTACCGTCAGTTCAACCCCATCGTGACCTGGGCGGCGGTGCTGCTGATCATCGTGCTGGTGCAGGTCGTGCAGTTCTTCGGCAACTACCTCGCGCGCAAGGCTCTTCGCCGGTAGCGGTAGCTAGTCGAAGTCGAGGCTGAGCTTTCGCAGCAGGCCGGCCAACCGCTCCTGGTCGGTCACCGAGAGGGTATCGAGCAGGTCGGCTTCGGCGTCGACCAGCCGGGTGATGGCGGCATCCACTCGTGCAAGCCCGGAAGGCGTCATGCCCACGAGGATGCCGCGACCGTCGTTGGGTGCGGAGCGGCGCGTGACCAGACCGCGGTCAACGAGCCCGTCGATGCGGTTCGTCATGGTGCCACTTGAGACGAGCGTCTGCAGCAACAACGCCTTCGGGCTGAGCTCGTAGGGGGTGCCGGCGCGGCGCAGGGCCGAGAGCACATCGAACTCCCACGATGCGAGCTCCGACCGGGAGAAGGCGGTGCGGCGGGCCCGGTCGAGGTGCTTCGACAACCGGGCAACCCGGCTGAGCACCTGCAGCGGCGCAAAATCCAGATCGGGCCGTTCGCGCAGCCACGAATCGACGATTCGGTCGACTTCATCATGGGCAGGCATTGCTCCATTATCCCGCTTACCCGGGGGTTTCTTCGCCCAGAGGCCGTCTGGCCGCCGTCAGCGGTGCTGCGCGCCGCTCAGAATCTGGCAGACTTGACTGGTTGCTGGCCTCGGCCGGCATGGTCCGCCATAGTGTAACGGCAGCACGGCAACCTTTGGAGTTGTTCGGTCCAGGTTCGAATCCTGGTGGCGGAGCCCTCACTTTCTTCACCAAATGCGTTAGGAATCTCGTGACAGACGCCCGCCTCGCCATTGTTGTTCTGGCCGCCGGCCAGGGTACCCGCATGAAGTCCAGCCTGCCCAAGCTGCTGCATCCGCTCGCCGGCGTACCGATCGTCAGCCACGTGCTCGCGACCGCGCGGGCGCTCGACGCCGCCCACGTCGTGACCGTCGTGCGGCACGAACGCGACCTGCTGGCCGCCGTCGTGGCCGAAGACCTGCCGGAGAGCACGATCGTCGACCAAGACGAGATTCCCGGCACCGGCCGCGCCGTCGAGCAGGCGGTCGCCGCGCTGCCGGCCGATTTCGACGGTGACGTGCTCGTGATCAACGGCGACGTCCCGTTGCTGAACGCCGCAACGCTCGCCTCCTTCATCGCCTCGCACCGCCAGGGCAACGCGGCGGGAACCGTGCTGTCCGCCTATCCGGACGATGCGACCGGCTATGGCCGCATCATCCGCTCGGTGGAGGGTGTGTTCGACCGCATCGTCGAGCAGAAGGATGCGACGGATGCCGAACTGGCCGTCACCGAGATCAACGCCGGCGTCTACCTGTTCGGCCTGGCCGCGCTGCGCGAGCAGCTCGCCCAGCTCACCACCGCCAACGCCCAGGGTGAGAAATACCTCACCGATGTGATCGAACTGTTGCGCCGGGCCGGCTCCGAGGTGAGCGCTGTTCCGGTCGCGGATGCCTGGATCGTCGCCGGAATCAACGATCGCGCCCAGCTGGGCGACACAGCCCAGAAACTCAACGCCCTCATCGTGCGCGGCTGGCAGCTGGCCGGAGTGACCGTGCAGGACCCGGCCACCACCTGGATCGACCTCAAAGCCGTGCTCGCGGCCGACGTCACCCTGCTGCCCGGCACCCAGATCATCGGCGCCACCGTGGTCGCAACCGGTGCCATCGTCGGCCCGGACACCACCCTGCGCGACTGCGAGATCGGCGAGAATGCCCGGGTTAATCGCACCGACGCGACCCTCGCGGTGATCGAGGCGGGGGCATCCGTCGGCCCGTTCTCCTACCTGCGCCCCAATACCGTGCTCGGTGCCGACGGCAAGATCGGCGCCTTCGTCGAGACCAAGAACGCGCAGATCGGTGCCGGCAGCAAGGTGCCGCACCTGAGCTACGTGGGCGACGCCACCGTCGGCGAGGGGTCGAATATCGGTGCCGGAACAATCTTCGCCAACTATGACGGCGTGGCCAAACACCACTCGGCGATCGGGTCGCACGTGCGCACCGGGTCGCACAACGTGTTCGTCGCGCCGATTACAATTGGTGACGGGGCGTACACGGGAGCAGGCACGGTCGTTCGCAAGAGCGTTCCGGCCGGCGCACTGGCCATCAACGTGGCCCCGCAACGCAACATGGACGGCTGGGTTCACGCCAACCGTCCGGGCACAGCCGCGGCTCACGCCGCGACCGCCAGCCTGAGCAACACAGAACGCGCGGACAGCACGAAGACTGGAGAATAGGTGTCGGAAATCAAGACCAGCGGCGACAAACGACTAGTACTGGTTTCGGGGCGAGCGCACCCGCAGCTCGCTCTCGACATCGCCACGGAGCTTGGTTCTGAGCTGCTCCACACCGACGCACGCACCTTCGCCAACGGCGAGCTGTATGCCAGGTTCGACGAGAGCGTGCGCGGCTCGGATGCCTTCGTCATCCAGTCCCACACCGCTCCGATTAATGAATGGCTGATGGAACAGCTCATCATGGTCGACGCGCTCAAGCGGGCCTCTGCCAAGCGCATCACCGTGGTCGCTCCGTTCTACCCCTACGCCCGGCAGGACAAGAAGGGTCGCGGACGCGAGCCGATCTCGGCCCGCCTCGTCGCCGACCTGTTCAAGGTCGCCGGCGCCGATCGCATCATGTCGATCGACCTGCACGCCGCCCAGATCCAGGGTTTCTTCGACGGTCCCGTCGACCACCTCTTCGCGATGCCGGTTCTGCTCGAGCACTTCCGCGAGAAGCTCGACCCGGCCACCCTCACCGTGGTCTCGCCCGACATGGGTCGCGTGCGCGTCGCCGACATCTGGAGCGACCGCCTCGGTGTGCCGCTCGCCATCATCCACAAGCGCCGCGACCCACTCGTGCCCAACCGGGTCTCCGTGCACGAGATCGTCGGCCAGGTCAGCGGCCGCGTCTGCCTGCTCGTTGACGACATGATCGACACCGGACGCACGATCGCCCTGGCCGCCGAGGCACTGCGCGAGGCCGGCGCCATCGGCGTCGTCGTCGCCGCCACGCACGCCGTGTTCAGCGACCCGGCCGTTGACATGCTGCAGAACCCGGCCATCAGCGCCGTCGTCGTCACCGACACGCTGCCGATCCCGCCGGAGAAGCGCTTCCCGACGCTCACAGTGCTGCCGATCGCTCCGTTGTTGGCCCGCGCCATCCACGAGGTCTTCGACGAGGGTTCGGTCACCTCGATGTTCGACGGCGCCGCGTAGGTTTAGGCGCTGCCGAGGTGTGAGTTCGAGCCTGATTTTCGTGATTTTCGGGTCAAAACTCACACCTCGTTAGAGAATTATGTGCGCGTGGCCGGGGCGAGCTGGTGCGGCGCGGAGGGAATGATGCCGAGCGGCGTCACGAAGGTCTCGCGCTCGTTCACGTCGATCGCGTAGCACTGCCAGCCGAACCCGCCGGGCCCGGCGAACTCGAATCGCGCGTCGAAGTCCACGGCTGAGGGATAGTACTGGGCCACCGCGGTCACACAGGCGTTGCTGGCGGTGTCGGAGGCGACGCGCATGGTTGTGAGCACGCCCGGCACGACCAGGGCGATCAGCCCGAGCACCACGACGACGCGCAAAATGGCCGTGAAGTGCTTGCCGCGCAGGGGGCGGTAGTCGTCGTTCGGCTCGTAGCCGGAGAGCTCGGGGTGATTGTCAGTCATGGGTACCCCCATTCTCCCAGACCTGGGTGTGAAGCGACCCGGTTACACGAAGCGGCCGGCGGCATCCGTTCTCTACGCGTGAGAAGTGGATGCCGCCGGCCGACACGGCCGCTAGTGCGTCGACGCCTCGGTGGCGATCTCGGTGCGGTCGCCGGACCACAGGGTGTGGAAGGTGCCGGGCATGTCGACGCGGTGGTAGGTGTGCGCACCGAAGAAGTCGCGCTGGCCCTGCACCAGGGCGGCCGGCAGGCGTTCGCTTGCGAGCGAGTCGAAGTAGCTCAGGCTCGAGCCGAAGCCGGGAACCGGGATGCCCGACAGCGCGGCGGTGGATACGACGCGGCGCCAAGCGGCCTCGCCGGCGGCGATGGCGTCGGCGAAGTACTGGTCAACGAGCAGACTCGGGATGGACGGGTCGTTGTTGTAGGCATCCACGATGCGATTGAGGAACTGGGCGCGAATGATGCAGCCGCCGCGCCAGATGGTGGCGATGGCGCCCTTGTCGATGCTCCAGTTGTACTTGGCCGCACCGGCGATGATCGCGTCGAAACCCTGGGCGTAGGCAATGATCTTCGAGGCGTAGAGCGCCTGGCGGACGTCTTCCTGGAAGGTGTGGCCGACGACGGCGACTTCGGGGCGGGCGGTGATGGTGGCCCGCACCGGTTCGCGCTGCTCCGGGTGGGCCGAAACGGCGCGGGCGAAGACGGCCTCGGCGATGCCGCCGACGGGAACGCCGAGGTCGAGCGCGTTCTGTACGGTCCAGACGCCGGTTCCCTTGGAGCCGGCCTCGTCGAGCACGACGTCGATGAAGGGTTCGCCGGTCTTCGCGTCGACCTGGCGCAGAATCTCCGCGGTGATTTCGATCAGGTAGCTATTGAGCTCCCCGCCGTTCCAGTCGGTGAAGATATCGGCGATGGCCTCGGGGGAGTGCCCGCCGACCTTGCGCAGCAGGTCGTAGGCTTCCGCGATGAGCTGCATGTCGGCGTATTCGATGCCGTTGTGGATCATCTTGACGAAGTGACCGGCACCGTCGGTGCCGATGTGGGTGACGCAGGGCACACCGTCGACGACGGCGGCAATGGACTCAAGGATGGGGCCGAGAGTTTTGTAGGCCTCCACCGAGCCGCCGGGCATGATGCTCGGGCCGTTGAGGGCGCCCTCTTCGCCACCGGAGATGCCGGCGCCGACGAAGTTGATGCCCTTGGCGCTCTGCTCCTTTTCGCGACGAATGGTGTCGGTGAATTCGGCGTTGCCGCCGTCGACGATGATGTCGCCGGGTTCGAACAGCTCAGAGAGCTGGGAGATGACGGCGTCGGTGCCGCGGCCGGCCTGCACCATGATGATGGCGGTGCGCGGCTTCGTCAGCGAGGCGACGAAATCGGCGATGTCCTCGGAGGCGACGAAGTTCGCCTCCGGGTGCTCGGTCGTGAGCAGGCGGGTGCGTTCGGGGGAGCGGTTGTAGACCGCGACGGTGTTCCCCTCGCGGCCGGCGAGGTTGCGGGCGAGATTCGAGCCCATCACCGCCAGACCCACGACACCAATGTTTGCCTGTGCTGAACCGGACTCTGACACGTTTTCTCCTTTGGGGCTGTACTGAACAGACCACCCACGAGTTTAGCGCACAGGCCTGAATGGTCCCGCAATCGGGGGACAGCATTGCGCAATGCTGGTCCTATTTCGTGGGCTTGCCGTCCCAGATGGAACTCATCTCGTTGAAGGCGCGTTCCATGATGCCGAGCATGGCTTCGTGGGCTGCCTCCGGGTTGCCGCGCTGAATCGCGCTGGCCACATCGACGTGTAGTTGCAGTGCTTCGTTGTGCGGATGCCGCGGCATCAGTCCGTAGTTCGTGCGCCCGGTCAGCACCTCGGCCACCAGGGTGTTGAGTTTGGCGAACATTTCGTTGCCCGAACTGGCCAGCACAAGACGGTGAAACTCGATGTCGAGCACGAGGAAGGCCTCGGGATCGTCGGCCTGGCCGGCGGCCCACAGCTTGCCGGCCAGCCCCATCAGCTCGCTGGCATCCGCCAGGGGAGCGCGGATGGCGGCGAGCCGGGCGGCCTGCGGTTCAATGGCGGTGCGCAGCTCGGTCAGGGAACGCAATTGGGCGATGCGGGCCGGCGACGCGAGCCTCCAGCGGATGACCTGTGGGTCATACAGGTTCCACTCGGAGGCTGGCAGAATCTGCACGCCGACGCGACGGCGAGAAGCGAGCATACCCATGGAGGCGAGCACGCGGATGGCTTCGCGCACCACCGATCGGGAGACACCGTATCGTTCCTCGAGCTCTTCGATGCGGAAGACCGACTTGCTGGCAAGTTCACCGGCGCAGATGGCCAGGCCCAGCAGATCGACGACGCGCGCGTGCAGGCTGGTCGAGGGGGTTCCGTCGTCAAGGTTCTGGGGCAAGTCGACGAGCGGGTCGGCGCCCGGCCCGGTCGTCAGATTGTGCGTCATGCGGTTGATCATATCGTTCCGGCAATAAACTTGAATAAGTATGCTTTATTCGGTAACGTTTTCTCTCGAGACAGATGTAAAGATGCATTCTGTTGGGAACCGTGGCTCAAAGCGCCGGTTCTTTCGAATGGAGACACAGTGAAGCGTCATTCAGTTGTTCGCGTTGCGGCCATCGTCGCAGCGACATTCTTCGCGGCGGGCACACTTACCGCGTGCAGTGCCGGTGCCGGTGATGACGGGGGCTCGAAGACTCTTCGAGTGACCCTCGCCAACCACGTGTGGACCGACACGATCAAGAGCAAACTGCCCGAGTTCGAGGCAGCCACCGGCCTCACCGTCGAGCTCAGCCAGTACGGCGAAGACCAGCTCTCCGATCAGTACAACGTGAAGCTCAATGCGGGCACCGATGAGATCGACGTCATGATGTATCGCCCGCTCCAAGAAGGCAAGCTGTTCGCGAAGAACGGCTATCTGGCCGACCTGACTGACAACGTCGAGTCGAACGCCGACTGGAACTGGAGCGACTTCCAGTCCGGGCCGGTCGAGTCGACCACCTACGACGGCAACGTCGTTGGCGTGCCGATCATCACCGAGCAGGAAGTGCTCTACTACCGCAAGGACCTCCTCGCCAAGGCCGGACTCGAGGTGCCGACCACGATGGACGAGCTCGAAGCCGCGGCCAAGGCAATCAAGGAACAAAACCCCGGCGTGGCCGGCTTCGTCGCCCGTACCGGCAAGTCCGCCGCCGTCACCCAGTTCTCCAGCTTCCTCTACAGCTTCGGCGGTGACTTCATCGACGAAGACGGCAACTCAGCTATCGCCAGCCCTGAGGCCAAGGAAGCCTACGCGTTCTACGGCGGACTGATCCGCGACTACGGTCCGGAGAATGTCAGCACCGACATGAGCTGGCCTGAGGCCATGGCCATCTTCACCCAGGGCCAGGCCGGACTGTACACCGAGGCCGACAGCCTCTACAAGAACGCGACCGACCCCGAGACTTCCAAGGTCTCCGACACCGTCGGCTTCGCACCGATGCCGGCCGGTCCTGGCGGATCGGCCGCCTACAACGTGCCGTCCTGGGCACTCGGCGTCAACGCTGAATCGGCCTACACGGATGAAGCCTGGTCGTTCATCGAATGGGCCACCAGCGCGGACCTGACCCTGGAGGTGCAGCAGGACGGCGTTCCCGGTGCGCGCCAGTCGGTCTGGGAAGACCCGGAGGGCACGTCGACTTACCCGGCCGACCTCGCCGCCGCGATCGCCACGAGCACCAAGAACGGTGTCGGTCATGACCGCCCCCTCGTCATCAAGGTGCCCGAAGCACGCGAGATCGTAGGAGACCCCATCGTCATCGCCATCACCGGCGGCGACTCCGACGCAGCAGCGGATGCCGCGAGCGAGGCGTTCCAGGGAATCCTCGACGACGAATAACCCGCACCACTGAGGCGGGGCGGATGCCCGAACGCGGTCGTCAGCCCCGCCACCCCCTTCTTTCTGAACGTGCAATACCAAGTGTGAGGTGAACGATGACCACAATGGTCACCACCAAGCCCTCAATGTGGAAGAACTATTCCACCTGGGCAAACCGTCATCGCAAGTGGCTCTTCGCCTCCCCAGCGATGATCTTCGTCGGGCTGCTCATCGCGGTGCCGCTGGGCTGGACGCTGTACCTCAGCGTGACGGACTCCGAGGGCTCGGTGCGCGCAGCATCCAACCTGGTCGGATTCAGCAACTACGTCGAGGTGCTCACCGACACGGATCGCTTCTGGCCCGCCGTGATGCGCACGTTCGTCTTCACCGGCGGAGCGCTGGCCATTGAGCTTGTCCTCGGCATGTGCATCGCCCTGCTGCTCTGGCGCCCGTTCCGCGGCGAGAAATGGGTTCGCGTCGCGATCCTGCTGCCCCTGGTCGCCACCCCGGTCGCCGTCGGCATGATGTGGCGCCTCATCTTCGACCCGAACATCGGCTTCGCCAACCAGGTGCTCAGCTGGATCGGTATTCCGGCCCAGCCCTGGCTGTCCGGCCAGTACACCGCCCTGCCGACGCTCATGTTCGTCGATATCTGGCAGTGGACACCGATGGTCGTACTGATGCTGCTCGCCGGCCTCACCTCACTCTCCGACGAACCCGACGAAGCTGCGCGCATTGACGGCGCCAACGCCTGGCAGCGATTCTGGTTCGTCACTCTGCCACTCCTGCGGGCCACCGTCATCGTGACCATCGTGCTGCGCGGAATCGACGCCCTCAAGACCTTCGACATCCTCTATGCCACCAAGGGCAAGGGCGGCGGGTCATTCCACGAAGTCGAGACGCTGAACATCTATGCCTTCGGCCTGAGCTTCGACTACAACGACTACGGGATCGCGTCCACCGTGCTGATCCTGTTCTTCCTGCTCATCATCGCGATCATGTGGGTACTCACCTACCGCAGAAAGGCGAACCGGTCATGACAACGACCCTGCCAGCCCGTCCTGTCACCCAGACTCCGCGCCCGGTCGCGATTGCACCGCGGCGCCGCAAACCGCGAGCGTACAAAATCTTTCGGGTCGTCGCCCTCACCCTCACGGTGCTGCTGTTCGTCGCTCCGCTGGTCTGGATGTTCGTCGCGTCACTCAAGACCAATGTCGACATCTACGACGCCAGCAAGACCCTGTTCTTCACGCCGACGCTCGACAACTACGACAACGTGCTCAGCCGCAATAACTATTTCGGATTCATCTTCAATAGTTTCTGGGTGGCGCTGTTGTCCACCGTCTTCTCCCTGCTCATCGGAGTTCCGGCCGCCTACGCGATGAGTCGTTTCGCAATGCACCGCTCCGCGCTGGTCGTCCTCATGGCACGCATCATTCCGGGCGTCAGCCTGCTCGTGCCGTGGTACTTCATCTTCGCCAACATGCGCATGGTCGGCGGCTTCGGCGTGCTGATTCTCTCGCACATGTTCGTCGCCCTGCCGCTCATCGTGTACATCATGATCAGCTACTTCGACTCGACTCCGCTCGAACTGGAGGAGCAGGCGCAGGTGGACGGCCTCACCCACATCGGCGCGTTCCTACGGATCACCCTGCCGCTGTCGGTTCCGGGACTCGCGACAGCCGGCATCCTCTCCTTTATCTTTTCGTGGAACAATTTCATGTTCGCGCTGGTGCTCTCCGGCGCGAATACCAAGACCCTGCCGGTGGCGATCTTCAACTTCGTCTCGTATGCCAGCATCGACTGGGGAAGCCTGATGGCGGCAGCCGTCGTGGTCACCGTTCCGATCATGGTCATCGCGCTGTTCACCCAGAAGTACATCGTGTCCGGCCTCACCGCCGGTGCGACCAAGGGCTGAGAGTGGGCCTCCCGCCGATCGTCGTCATGGGGGTGCAGGGCTCTGGCAAATCGACCATCGGTGAATTTCTGGCCGAGCGCCTCGGCGCCCGGTTCCTCGACGGCGATACCCTGCACCCCGCCGCGAACAAGGCCACCATGGCCGCCGGAAACGCGCTGCAGGATGAACACCGGCTGCCGTGGCTGCATGAGGTGGGGCGCTGCCTGGCCGGGGACTACCCGAACGGCATCGTCATCGCCTGCTCGGCCCTCAAACGCAGTTACCGCGACCTGCTGCGCGATCACGCCGTTGACCTGTTCGTGGTTGATCCGGAAGGGTCGATCGACCTGATCGCAGCCCGGCTACGCGCACGCACCCACGAATTCATGCCTCCCGCGCTGCTGCAATCGCAGTTCGACACGCTCGAGGTACGCACAGACGATGAACGCGGCGTAACCGTGGACATCGTCGAACCGCCCGGCACCATCGTCGAACGGATCCTTGCGGCTCTCGCCGCCGAAACAGAAAGCGGTGAGGCTGCCCGTGTCACACATTGAACGAGTGGAAACTTTTCTCGTGGCACCCCGTTGGCTATTCGTGCGGCTTGAAACCAGCGATGGCGTCGTCGGCTGGGGCGAAGCCAGCCTGGAAGGGCATTCGGATGCCGTGCGCGCGGTCGTCGAACAGTTCGCGGAATATCTCATCGGCGCCGACCCCGACCGCATTGAAGACCACTGGCAGGTATTGACCAAGAGCGGTTTCTACCGCGGTGGACCGGTGTTCGGCAGCGCTGTCTCCGGCATCGACCAGGCTCTGTGGGACCTCAAGGGCAAGTCGCTCGGGGTACCGGTCTACCAGCTGCTCGGCGGCGCGGTGCGCGATCGCATCCGCATGTACGGCTGGGTCGGCGGCGACGACCCGAGCGGCATCGCCGACGCGATCGCGGCGCAGATGGCCGTGGGGCTGACCGCCGTCAAGATGAACGCCTCCGGCATCATGAGCCGAGTCGGCACGGTCGCTGAAATCGACGGTGTGCTCGAACGGGTCGCCGCAGCGCGGGCCGTGCTCGGCCCCGACCGTGATGTGGCCGTGGACTTTCACGGTCGGTTCACGCTCGCCAATACCCGCCGGATCGCCCCGTTGCTCGAACCCCTGCGACCGTTCTTCATTGAAGAACCGGTCGTGCCGGAGAATTCCCACCTGATTGGTCAGCTGGCCCAGGCCACCTCGATTCCGATCGCGACCGGGGAGCGGCTCTACACCCGGCAGGATTTTCTGCCTGTGTTCGAGGCTGGCATCGCCGTGGCGCAGCCCGACCTCTCCCATGCCGGCGGAATCTCCGAAGTACGCCGCATCGCGGCGATGGCCGAGGTGTACGACGTACAGCTGGCGCCGCACTGCCCGCTTGGCCCGATCGCGCTCGCCGCCTGCCTGCAGGTGGGCTTCGCCACTCCCAACTACCTGATTCAGGAGCAGAGCATCGGCATCCATTACAACCAGGGCGCCGAAGTTCTCGATTACGTGCTCGACAAGGAGCCATTGAAATTCGTCAACGGAAACATTGAACTGTTGACCGACCCCGGTCTCGGCATCGAGATTGACGAGGCCGCAGTACGGGCCGCCGACTCGCGCGGGCACACGTGGCGGTCGCCGATCTGGCGGCACGCGGACGGCGCACTGGCGGAGTGGTGACGGCCATCACCGTGCCGAGCCCCCTTCTGATGACACGCACGACCAAGGAGAACCATGAAGATCGACAGAGCAGAAGTCATCGTCACCAGCCCGGATCGCAATTTCGTGACCCTGCGCCTCACCACCGACGACGGGCTCGTCGGGCTCGGTGACGCCACCTTGAACGGCCGCGAACTGGCCGTGGTGGCCTACCTGCAGGAGCATGTCGTGCCGCTGTTGCTCGGCGCCGACGCCCACCGCATCGAAGACACCTGGCAGTTTCTCTATCGCAGCGCCTACTGGCGCCGGGGCCCTGTCACCATGGCCGCGATTGCCGCCGTTGACGTGGCGCTCTGGGATCTTAAAGCGCAGGCCGCCGGGATGCCGCTGTACCAGCTGCTCGGGGGAGCCAGCCGGGACAAAATTCTCGCCTACGGTCACGCATCGGGGCGCGACCTGCCCGAACTGTTCGATTCCATCCGCAATCACCAGGCGCTCGGCTACCGGGCCATCCGGGTGCAGACTGCCATCCCCGGCCTGAAAGCCATCTACGGCGTTGCCGCGCAAACCCAGACCAGCGGCAAACGCTACGACTACGAACCGGCCCAGCGTGCGGCCAGGCCTGCGGAGGAAGACTGGGACACCCGCGCCTACCTGCGGCACCTGCCGACCGTGTTCGAGGGGGTTCGCGGCGAGTTCGGCGCCGAACTGCCCCTGCTGCACGACGGTCATCACCGGATGACGCCGATCCAGGCCGCGAGACTCGGTAAGTCGCTTGAACCGTACGATCTGTTCTGGCTCGAAGACTGCACCCCGGCCGAAAACCAGGATGCCCTGCGGCTGGTGCGCTCGCATACCACCACCCCGCTCGCGATCGGTGAGGTCTTCAACACGGTCTGGGACTACCAAACCCTGATCAAGGACCAGCTCATCGACTACGTGCGGTCGGCGGTCACCCACACCGGTGGTATTTCGCCCCTGAAGAAGATTCTTGACTACGCCGCCCAGTACCAGATCAAGTCCGGCATTCACGGCCCGACCGACATCTCCCCGGTGGGCATGGCGGCGGCGCTGCACCTCGACCTGGCCATTCACAACTTTGGAATCCAGGAGTACATGCAACACGGCGACGCCACCAACAGCGTTTTCGAACAGTCCTTCAGCTTTTCCGACGGCTACCTGCACCCCGGTAACAAGCCCGGCCTGGGCGTTCAGCTGAACGTGGACGAGGCCGGCAAATACCCGTACCAGACGGCGTACCTGCCCTTCAATCGTCTGGCCGACGGCACCGTTCACGACTGGTAAGGCAAGCCGACGACACGCCCGGGCTGCAGGGGTGGCTCGAACTGTGTAGGATTGAAACGAACTTCGGCGAGGGATAGTGTCGTGCCTGCATTCTGGGCCGGCGGCATCCGTTATCGACGCGGCGGACGAGGCCTTGGGCTTTTCCTCACGCTGACATGCGTTCGAGTTGAATCAGTACCCCTCTTTTTCGGGCTTCGGCCCGTGAACCACGATCTGGGCTTAGGCCCCGCAAGGAGAAATACCATGGCTAGAGAAGTTACCGCCGTCGAGGCAGACCTCCGCACGAACTTCGGCAAGGGTGCGGCCCGCAAGCTGCGCGTACTCGGCAAGATCCCGGCCGTCATCTACGGCCACGGCACCGATCCGGTGCACGTGTCGCTGCCCGCCCACCGCATCGCCCTGCTGCTGCGTCGCGCCAACATGCTCCTCGAGCTCGACATTGAAGGCGCCAAGCAGCTCGTGCTGGTCAAGGACGTGCAGAAGGACCCGGTGAAGGCCATCATCGAGCACATCGACCTCGTCGTCGTGCGCAAGGGTGAAAAGGTTCAGGTTGAAGTTCAGGTGCACATGTCCGGCGAGTCCTTCGCCGGCACGATCGCCGACTTCGACACCAAGACCCTGTTGCTCGAGGTTGAAGCCACCGACATCCCCGAGAACGTCACCGTGTCGATCGAAGGCCTCGAAGACGGCGCCCAGATTCACGCCAAGGACGTTCCGCTGCCCACCGGCGCCGTGCTCATCTCCGATGAAGACGCTCTCGTCGCGTACATCCACACCCCGCGTGGCGAAGACGAAGAAGAGGCCGAGACCGAGGTCATCACGGCCGGCACCCCGGCCGCTACGCCTCCCGCCGCGTAGCACTTATCATCAACTGGTTCCGTCTGGGCTTTCGCCCGCTTACACGGAGGAATCCCCTGGATACGAACCTGTGGCTCGTAGTCGGGCTCGGCAACCCCGGGCCCGACTACGCCGGAAATCGGCACAACGTCGGCCAGATGGTGACGGCGCAGCTCGCCGATCGTCTCACGTCGAACTTCAAGCGTCACAAAACGGCCGCCCTCGTCGCCGAGGGACGCCTCTCACCGGGTGGCCCCAAACTGGTGCTGGCCAAGCCCACCACGTTCATGAACGTCTCCGGCAGCCCGGTCGCCGCCCTGCTGCGCTTCTATTCGCTGCCCGTCTCCCGGCTCATCGTCGTGCACGACGACCTGGACCTGCCCTTTGACACGCTCAAGATCAAGGTCGGCGGGGGTCACGGCGGTCACAACGGCCTGCGCGACATCATCGCCGCCACCGGAACCAACGAATTCATTCGCATTCGCATGGGCATCGGGCGTCCGCCGGGTCGCCAGAACCCGGCCGATTTCGTGCTGCACGACTTTGTCGCTGCCGAGCGCAGCATTCTGCCCAACCTCATAGCGGATGCCGCCGACGCGGTCGAACTGATCGCCTCCGACGGCGTCGTGGCCGCGCAGCAGAAGTTTCACTCGCCCTCCTAGGCTGCGTAGACTCGTTCAGTGATCCTTCAGGGCTTAATCGCAGCGCTCGCGCGCGCCTCCACGTTCGATAACGCCCTCGCCTATGCCAGCCGGGACGCTGATTTCTCTCTGACCGAGGGCCTGCGTGCCCCGTTGCTGGCCGCGCTGCTCGACCTGCGCCGGGACGATGCCCAGGCCCTGTTCGTCATCACCGCGACCGGCCGCGAATCCGAGGCGCTGCGCGAGAACCTCGGCTGCTTCGCCACGAGCGCTGAAATCATTGACTTTCCGGCCTGGGAAACCCTGCCGCACGAACGGCTCAGTCCGAGCGCCGAGATCGTCGGCAAGCGCCTGCACGCGCTCCGCCGCATGCGCGAGTGGCAGGCGCAAGACGCGAGCGAGCGGTATCCGCTTATCGTCGTCGCCTCGGTGCGGGCCGCGCTGCAGCCGGTCGCCGACAACCTCACCGACTACGAACCGATCGAGCTCACGGTCGGCGGGCGCGGGCACGACCTCGCGGCGATCGTGCTGCAACTGGTCAACGTTGCCTACGCCCGGGTCGACATGGTCACCCGGCGTGGCGAGTTCGCTGTGCGCGGCGGCATCCTCGACGTATTCCCGCCGGTCGCCTCGCACCCGTACCGGGTGGAGTTCTTCGGCGACGAGGTCGAGCAGATTCGCCTGTTCAGTGTTGCCGACCAGCGTTCACTGCCCGAGCCGGTCGAGTCGGTCAGCCTGCCGCCGAGCCGGGAACTGCTGCTGAGCCCCGCGGTGCGGCAGCGTGCCCGTGAAATGCAGCACGAGTTTCCGAGCCTGGCCGGACTGCTGGCCAAGATCGCCGAGGGAATCCCGGTCGAGGGCATGGAAAGCCTCGCTCCCGCCCTGGTCGACCGGCTGGTGCCGGTCACCCACTACCTGCCGACCAACGCCGCCGTCGCCGTGATCTCGCCGGAACGGGTCGCGAGCCGGGCCATCAGCCTCGCCGAAACCAACCGCGAATTCCTCGGTGCAGCGTGGAGCGCCGCCACGGCCGGTGCCGACGCCCCGATCGACCTCGAATCCGGTGATTTTCTCACCCTCGGGCGCCTGCGCGACAGCGTGAAGTACTCGGCGCCGGGGGCGCCCGCCACCGGTCACAGCTGGTGGACCCTGAGCACTTTTCAGGCAGCGCCGACCGATGCGCCCGTCTTGCCCGAACACCTTGAGATGGACGAACTGCTCACCATTCGCATCGAAGCGGATGCCGTCCCTACCTTCGCCGGCAGCGTCGACGGCGCCGTCGGGCACGTCGCAAGCCGGCTGCACGACGGTTGGGTCGTCGGCATCGTCGCCCAGGGCACCGGCCTCGTGGAACGAGCCGCGCAGGTGCTCGCGGAGCGTGAACTGCCGGTGCGCGTCGTGGACGTGTGGCCGCTGGAGCCGGAACCGGGTATCGCCTACCTGCTGAAAGCATCCGTTGATCACGGTTTCGAACTGCCGCAGAGCAAGCTCGCGCTGATCAGCGAGAGCGAGTTCTACGGTCGCACGGTCGGATATGACGCGCGTCAGATCAAGAAGCTCGCCAGTCGCCGCAAGAATGTCGTCGACCCGCTGCAGCTGGTGGCTGGCGACCACGTGGTGCACCAGACGCACGGTATCGGCCGTTTTCTCGAACTGACCCAACGTGAGGTGTCCAGTGGTGGCCGCAACCCGGTCAAGACCACTCGGGAATACCTCGTGCTGGAATACGCGCCATCGAAGCGCGGGCACGCCGGCGACCGGCTCTATGTGCCGACCGACCAACTCGACTTGGTCACGCGCTACGTCGGCGGTGAAGCGCCGACCCTGAGCAAAATGGGCGGCAGCGACTGGTCCAGTGCCAAGACCAAGGCACGTAAGGCGGTGCGGGACATCGCCGTCGAACTCGTCAAGCTCTATTCGGCGCGCATGGCCAGCAAGGGGCACGCGTTCGGGCCGGACACCCCGTGGCAGCGCGAGCTCGAAGAAGCCTTTCCGTTCGTGGAGACGCCCGACCAGCTCACCACGATCGACGAGGTCAAGGCCGATATGGAACGGCCTATCCCGATGGACCGACTGCTCAGCGGCGACGTCGGTTTCGGCAAGACCGAGGTTGCTATTCGCGCAGCGTTCAAGGCCGTGCAGGACGGCAAGCAGGTGGCCATGCTCGTGCCGACCACCCTGCTGGTCAGCCAGCACATGGAAACCTTCAAGGAACGCTTCGCCGGATTCCCCATTCACCTGCGGGCCCTGTCGCGGTTTCAGACCGACAAGGAGTCGCGCGAGACGATCGCCGGCATGCTCGACGGCACCGTCGACGTCGTCATCGGAACGCACCGGCTGCTGTCGCCGTCGATCATATTCAAAGACCTCGGCCTGGTCATCATCGACGAGGAGCAGCGCTTCGGCGTCGAGCACAAGGACGCCCTGAAGAAGCTCAAGACCAACGTTGACATTCTTGCGATGAGCGCGACGCCCATCCCGCGGTCCCTGGAAATGGCGGTCACCGGCATCCGCGAGATGTCGACCCTGGCGACTCCGCCCGAAGACCGGCACCCCATTTTGACGTTTGTGGGGCCGTATTCGCAGCGGCAGGTGGCCGCGGCCATCCGTCGTGAGCTGCTGCGCGAGGGCCAGATCTTCTTCGTGCACAACCGGGTGACCAGCATCAACCGCATCGCCGCGCAGATTGCCGAACTCGTGCCGGAGGCACGCATCGCAGTGGCACACGGACAGCTGCCAGAGGCACAGCTCGAACAGGTGGTCGGTGACTTCTGGGAGCGCAAGTTCGACATCCTGGTCTGCACCACGATCATTGAGACCGGCCTCGACATCAACAACGCCAACACCATCATCATCGACCGCGCCGACAAGTTCGGGCTGAGCCAACTGCACCAGCTGCGCGGTCGGGTCGGTCGCGGGCGCGAACGGGCCTACGCCTACTTTCTCTACGACGAGAACAAGCCACTGTCGGAGACCGCGCACGACCGGCTCGCCACCATTGCGGCAAACAACGAGCTCGGCGCCGGCATGCAGGTGGCCTTGAAAGACCTCGAGATTCGCGGTGCCGGCAATCTGCTTGGCGGGGAGCAGGCCGGCCACATCGCGGGGGTCGGCTTCGACCTGTACCTGCGCATGATCGGTGAGGCCGTGTCGACGTTCCGCGGCGATGTGGCCGAGGGGCAGACCGAGCTGCGGCTGGAGCTGCCGGTGGACGCGCATATTCCGCACGACTTCGTCGACAGTGAGCGGTTGCGCCTCGAGGCCTATCAGAAGCTTTCCAGCGCAAGCTCGCCCACCGCGACCGACGACCAGATCGACCTCGTGCTCGACGAACTCACCGACCGATATGGTGAGCCGCCCGTGCCGGTGCAGAACCTCGTGGCCGTGTCCCGGCTGCGCTGGCAGGCCCAGCAGGCCAACCTCAGCGAGGTCGTCGCCATGGGGTCGAACCTGCGTGTGGCACCGGCCGACCTGGCCGACTCGATCCAGGTGCGATTACAGCGGATGTATCCCGGCTCGCGTTACGTGTCGGCCACGGGGGCGCTCAGCGTGCCGATGCCGCGGCCGAACGGCGAGCCGCTCGATGACAACGCCCTGATCGAGTGGACGAAGACGCTGCTCGCCGCGATCTTTCCGCCGCCCGTGCCGGCAGTTGCGGGGCCGGCCTGACTTCAGGGGCTTCTCCGCGGTGCGCGGGTGTTGCGCCGGTGCGCGCGAGGCACACCTCCCACGCACTGGCGCAGGTCCAGCGCCTCGCGTGGCGCGGCAGTTCTGGCCAGACCGGAACTCCCGCGCACTGGCGCAGGTCCCGCGCAGCGTGCTCGGTCGGACCCGTATCAGTGCCGGATCTCCCGCGCACTGGCGTACCTCCGGCGCACTGCGACACGGCCGAACGGATGCCCGCTACCGGAACCCCCGCGCACTGGCGCAGGTCCCGCGCGGCCGACTCGAGTGGTGCTCAGCAACGGAACGTGTCGGGCGCTATCGGGCTTCTTCCGACTGGTAGACATCCGGAATGCCATCGTTGTCGCTGTCGATGGCTTCCTTCTCGGCGATCCGACCGTAGTGGCGGTTACGCGAACGCAGGATAGCCGTGGACAGCAAGGCGGCCAGGAGCGAACCGACCAGAATGGCGACCTTGGCGTGGTCGTCGTGCGGGCTGCCCTGGCCGAAGGCCAGTTCGCTGATCAGTAGGGAGACGGTGAAACCGACGCCGGCCAGCAGGGAGACGCCGATGACGTCGATCCAGGCCAGGTCGGGGTCGAGCGTGGCCTTGGTGGTTTTGGTGACGATGAAAGTTGCCAGCAGCACACCGATCGGCTTGCCGACGACGAGAGCGACGACGATGCCGATCGCAACCGGGTCGGTGATCGCCTGATACAGGCCGGCTGCGCCGCCAAGGGTGACGCCGGCCGAGAAGAAGGCGAATA
Organism: Cryobacterium sp. TMT1-66-1; assembly: GCF_004403435.1. NCBI lineage: Bacteria > Bacillati > Actinomycetota > Actinomycetes > Micrococcales > Microbacteriaceae > Cryobacterium > Cryobacterium sp. TMT1-66-1. The sequence goes on along the minus strand of NZ_SOGP01000021.1, from coordinate 130,010 downwards.
CGGGAATCGCGAATCCGCTGGAGAGCGGGCGAATGCGATGTTCCAAAGTTTCGGCCAGACCGGGCCCGGCGTCGGGCCCACCGCCACGCTTGCTGCGCAGTACCGGCACGGCGAAGCCCAGCAGCACCCCGGCTACGGTCGCGTGCACGCCGGAACCGTGCACGAGCGCCCAGACGATGAAACCGAGAGGCAGAAGTAGCGTCCACGCCGCCCAAGCCCGCGTTCCGAAGAAGTAGGAGAACTTGTGGGTCAACACCCAGAACAGGGCCAGCGGCACGATCGCGAGCAGCAGCAGCGGAACATTCATGTCGGTCGTGTAGAAGAAGGCGATGATCGCGATGGCGAGCAGGTCGTCGACCACGGCGAGGGTCAGCAGAAAGATGCGCAGGGCCGGCGGGAGCTTTGAGCCGATCACGGCGAGCACGGCGAGAGCGAAGGCGATGTCGGTCGCGGTAGGGATCGCCCAGCCGCGCAGCGTCTCAGCTCCGGTTTCGAGGTTGATCAGCACGTAGATGACCGCGGGGATGATTACTCCACCCACGGCGGCGGCCACCGGCACGATGGCGCGGTTGACGCTGCGCAAGTCACCCGCAACGAATTCGCGTTTGAGCTCGAGCCCGGCGAGGAAGAAGAAGATCGCGAGGAATCCGTCAGCCGCCCAGGCGCCGAGGCTCAGCTCGAGGTGCCAAGGTGTGTAGCCGATCTTGTAGTCGCGAAAGGCATAGTAGGCGTCGGAGAATCCGGAGTTGGCCATGATGAGCGCGGCCACGGTGGCGGCGAGCAGAATGGCTCCGCCGACGGTTTCTTTGCGCAGGATACCGGAGATGCGCACAAACTCGTTGTGGCTGCCGCGGCGCAGAATGATCGCGGTTGACGGTGCAGATTTCGGGGGCGTAGGCAGATTGGATGGTTCGGTCATAAGAATTCCTCTGGTGTTTCGAGCGCGCACAAGCAACTGCCGACCAGACTTCCCGGCTCACCGTGCACCAGAATACACGACGTACCTGAGCGACCCTCTGGCAGCAGGCCCGCCTACGATTGAAACGACGATCCAGGAGTGCTGACCATGACGAACCCGCTGTTTTCCTCCGCCCCCGCACCGAAGCACGAGGTGCCGACGAGCTCGCTCGACACGCTCATCGCGACCGTCGCGCGGCTGCGCGCTCCCGGCGGATGCCCGTGGGACGCCGACCAGACGCACGCCTCGCTCGTGCGCCACCTGGTCGAGGAGACCCATGAACTGATCGAGGCGATCGAGGTCGGCAGTCGTGACGATCTGCTCGAAGAACTCGGTGATGTGCTCTACCAGGTGCTCTTTCACGCCGACCTGGCCGCGCACACGCCCGAGGAGGACTTCGATATTCAGGAAGTCGCTGCCCGGCTGACCGAGAAGATGGTCGGGCGGCACCCGCACGTGTTCGGTGATGTCACGCTGGAGACGGCGGAGGAGGTCTCGGCCGCCTGGGACGGTTTCAAGGCCGAGGAGAAGCCGGGGCGCACGAGTGTGCTCGACGGTATTCCGACCGGCATGCCGGCGCTGGCGCTCGCCGACAAGGTGCTCGGTCGGGCCGAGAAGATCGGCCTGCTCGATGCTGACGAGGGCTTCCCTCTTCCGATCGAGTCCGAGGCCGACCTCGGGCCGCTGCTGTTGGCCATTGTGGCGTCGGCTCGCTCTCAGGGCCTCGACGCGGAGCGTGCCCTGCGCGCCGCCGTGCGCGATCTGCAGGTGGAGATCCGCGGAGCGGAAGCCCCCACAGCTTCAGGCAACGCGGTCGATGACGACGCCTTCGACGCCGGAATCATCGCCTTCCCTTCCTGACATCTAGGCGATACGACTTCCGGTGGGGAGGTGCGTCGCGGGGGTGCGAGTGCGACGCCAAGCCCAGGTCAGGGCGCCCGCGCCGAGCAGCAGATGAATGGTGAGGCCGATGAACCAGCTCGGCACCGCGCCGTCGTAGGTCTCCTGTGCGGTCGGTCCCTGCCCGTAGGCCTGGACGGAGCCGTTGGCAGCCTCGTCGCATCCGTTGTACTCGGTATACAACTCCGGCGCGGTCTGGGCTCCGCGAACGCCGACGGCGATCTGCCCGAACAGGTCGGTCGGGGAGCCGTTCTCATCGAAGCTGCCGGGCGCGGCATCCGCTACGACAACGTAGGGGTTCGCCGCGAGAATCCACCAGTAGTAGTCGAACCGCGGCACCGGGTAGGTCGAGGTCTGCGCGGTGGAGCAGACGATGTCGGACTGCTTGCCGGTTTGCTCGTCGTAGGTCGACGACACCACCTGGTAGTTCACACTCGTCGCGTCCTGCTGCGTGGCGGTACCGAGCAGCGCGAAGGCGATAAGCGTGCCGAGGCTGAGTGCCGCGACCACGAGATAGGTCAGCACGATCGAGAACAGCGGCCGGGTCAGGATGCCCGACAGCCCAACGCCGACCGCAGCGATGACCCCGAGCTCGGCGGCGAGCACGAGTACGGAGACGCTGATCGTGCCGAGGGAGACCTCGCCGAGAACGACCGCGAAGATGAGAAACGGTAGTGTCGCCGCGAGAAAGGCGAGCGCTGTGATCCAGGCGGCCAGAAACTTGCCGAGCACGAGCTGCCCCGTGCTGATCAGCGTGACCTGCGTGGTGGCGAGGGTGCCGGCATCCCGATCGCCGTTGATCGCATTGCCAGACAGCGCCGGCGAGACCAACGTGCCGAGCAGCAGCACGAAGAAGATGATGGTCGAGAACACGCCGCCACCGCCGGACAGCCAGGCGGAGGTGGCCAGCCAGAGTAGAAAAGTGACGATCCCCACGAGCAGCATGAAGATGCCGAGCAGTACGTACCAGGAGACGCCGCGCACCCGTTGGCGCAGTTCCAGGGTGACGATCAGCCAGAGTCCGGTCAGGAACACGCGCTTGTTCATGGGGTTACCTCCGGGTTGACGACGATCGAACTGTGTCGTGCCGGTCTCTCCCGGGTGAGGTCGAGAAAGGTGTGTTCGAGGTTGCCGACGGCCGGGCCGAAATCGCAGACCGGAACCCCGCTCAGCACGAGGTTGTGCAGCAGGGCCGCGGCCGAGGCTTCGTTCTCGACCTGCACGAGGGTTCCGAGCTGGTCAACGCCGAGAACCTGCACGAGCGCACCGACCACGCCGGGGGTTGCCAGCGCACGTTCCAAGGCTGCTTCATCGAGTGAGCGGATGCGCCAGGCCCTGGCGCTCGCGCCGGCCGCGGCCACCTGCTCCGGGCTCGCTGTGCGGCCGTCGGACAGGTACACCGCGGCATCCGCCATCTCGTCGAGCTCGGCGAGAACGTGACTGGACACGAGGATGGCGGCGCCCTCACCGGCCAAGCGTCTCAGCAGCTGGCGCAGCGCGGCGCGGGCTGCCGGGTCGAGGCCGGAGGCCGGCTCGTCGAGCAGCAGTACGCCGGGGGAGTGCACGAGCGCCCTGGCCAGGCTCAGTCGTTGCTTCTGGCCCCGCGACAACACCCGCGAGGGTCGGTCGGCGAAGTCCGTGAGGTCGGTCAGAAGGATCAACTCGTCGGCGCGCACGGCGGCCTGCTCGCGGGTCATGCGGTACATGCGCCCGGTGGTCTGCAGGGCCGCGCGGGCGGAGAGGCTCGGCCAGGAGCCGAGGGTGTCTGGCATCCAGCCCATCAGGGCGCGCACGCGCTCCGGTTCGGTGACCGGGTCGTGACCGTTGATGCGAATGCTGCCCGCATCGGGTGTGAGCAGCGTGGCGAGCATGAGCAGCAGCGTGGTCTTGCCCGAGCCGTTCGGCCCGATCAGTGCCGTGACCGACCCGGCCGGTACCGTGAGGGTCGCATCGAGCAGCGCGAACACGCTGCCGAATGCCCGGCTCACCCCGGTCACCGCGATGCCGCTCGGCACGATCCCCTCCGAGCCGAAAATCGTCGTCGCTGACATAGCCACCACCCCCAGTTGTTTCCCCCGAGTCTAGGGGGGCTCCCGTTCGGGGCTGGGCGGTGAAACGCATCGACGGCACCTGAGAGAATTGCCCCATGGCTATTGCAGTGACCCCACCGCGCGGTATGCGCGATTTTCTCCCCGCCGACAAGGCCGTGCGTGAGCGTTCGCTCGGCATTATCCGCGACAGTTTTCGTGCTCACGGTTTCGATGAGATCGAAACTCCGGTCATGGAAGACGCCGCCCGCCTGCACTCGGGCCTGGGCGGCGACAACGAGAAGATCGCTTTCGCGGTGCTCAAGCGCGGTCTCAGCCCAGCGGATGTTGCCGCCGCGGCCGAGCAAAACGACCTCGCGTCCCTGGCCGACCTCGGCCTGCGCTTCGACCTGACGGTTCCGCTCGCCCGGTTCTATGCCACCCACCGTGCCGCGCTGCCCACCGTGTTCCGGTCGATTCAGATCGCTCCGGTCTGGCGAGCCGAACGCCCGCAAAAGGGGCGTTACCGCCAGTTCATGCAGTGCGACATCGACATCATCGGCGAAGCCGGCCAGCTCGCCGAGATCGAATTGATCACCGCGACGGCCGCAACGCTGGAAAAGCTCGGCCTCACCGGCTTCTGCATTCGAATCAATGACCGGCGCATCCTCTCCGCGCTGCTCGCCCACTGGAAAGTCGCGGCCGAGCTGACCGAGCGGGCGCTGATCGTGATCGACAAGCTCGACAAGATCGGTGTCGACGGCGTCTCCGCCGAACTGCAAGCCCTCGGCATCGACGCGCCCGACCTGGCCACGCTGCTCACCGAGCTCGGTACCGGCGGCTGGGCCCTCGGGGCAGGTGCGCCGGACTGGCTCGACCCGGCGGCCTTCGCCGACCTCGAAGCCCTTCGCGCTGCACTCCCCGGCGTCGACCTCGAGTTCGACCCCACCCTGGTGCGCGGCATGGGCTACTACACCGGCACCATCTTCGAAATCTCCCACCCGTCGCTTGGCTATTCCCTCGGCGGTGGCGGCCGGTACGACGGCATGATCGGTCGGTTCCTCGGCACCGACGTGCCAGCTTGCGGGTTCTCGATCGGCTTTGAACGCATCGTCGACCTGCTGCAAGCGGATGCCGCATCCGCTCTTAACGCGGTTGTGTTGGTGCACGAGAAGGACGCCGACCCGGTGAGTCTGGTCGCCCTCAAGCGCGACCTCGTTGCCGCAGGGCTGCGGGTGCGGCTGGAACGCCGCACCAAGAACCTCAAGGCCCTGCTCGATCGGGCCGGCGAGGCCGGCTACGGACGCTTCGCGTTTGTGACCGCTGACACCGTGACCAGCGACGATCTCGACTTCAAACCGCTCGGCGTCTGAGCGGACCGGCCGGCCCCTGCAGTTCAGCGGATCGGCTGACGGGTTTGGTTAGACTGAATCCGCGACACATCCGAGCGTCCACCCAGACGTTCACCCCGACAAATCAGGAGACAGTTGTGGCCCTAATTGAGGCAGTAGACGCACGCGAAATTCTCGACTCTCGTGGCAACCCGACCATCGAGGTCGAAGTTCTGCTCGGCGACGGAACAGTCAGCCGTGCTGCCGTGCCGTCCGGAGCGTCCACCGGCGTGTTCGAGGCCTACGAGCTGCGCGACGGCGACAAGGCCCGCTACCAGGGCAAGGGCGTGCTCAAAGCCGTCGAAGCCGTCATCGACGACCTCGGCCCCGCGGTCGAAGACATCGACGCGACCGACCAGCGCATTGTCGACCTCGTGCTTATCGAAGCCGACGGTACCGACAACAAGGAGCGTCTCGGCGCCAACGCCATCCTCGGCGTGAGCCTGGCCGTGGCCAAGGCCGCAGCGAGCTCGGCCGGGCTGCCGCTGTTCCGCTACCTCGGTGGCCCGAACGCGCACACCCTGCCCGTGCCGCTCATGAACATCATCAACGGCGGCTCGCACGCCGACAACGATGTCGACATCCAGGAATTCATGATCGTCCCGCTCGGAGCAGAGTCGTTCAGCGAGGCCCTGCGCTGGGGTGTTGAGACCTACCACTCGCTCAAGGCGCTGCTGCAGTCCAAGGGACTGTCCACCGGCCTCGGCGACGAGGGCGGCTTCGCTCCCAACCTGCCGAGCAACCGTGCTGCGCTCGACCTCATCGTCGAAGCCATCGAAAACGCCGGCTACGTTCCCGGCAAGGACATCGCCCTCGCGCTCGACGTGGCCGCGAGCGAGTTCTTCAAGGACGGCAGCTACAACTTCGAGGGCAAGAAGCTCTCGGCCGAAGAGATGAGCGCGTACTACGCCGAGCTTGTCACCGACTACCCGCTCGTCTCCCTCGAGGACCCGCTCGAAGAAGACGACTGGGACGGCTACGTGCACCTCACCGCATCGCTCGGCGACAAGGTGCAGATCGTCGGAGACGACCTGTTCGTCACCAACCCGGTGCGTCTGGCCAAGGGCCTTACGCTCAAGGCAGCGAACTCCATTCTGGTCAAGGTCAACCAGATCGGTACCCTGACCGAGACGATGGATGCCGTCTCCCTCGCCCAGCGCGCCGGTTACACGGCGATCATCTCGCACCGCTCTGGCGAGACCGAGGACACCTTCATCGCTGACCTCGCCGTCGCAACGGATGCCGGCCAGATCAAGACCGGTGCGCCGGCGCGCAGCGAGCGCGTCGCCAAGTACAACCAGCTGCTGCGCATCGAAGAAGAACTCGGCGAGGCCGCGGTCTACGCCGGTCGCACCGCGTTCCCCCGCTTCACCGCGTAACAGCGCCCCACAAGAAAGCACGGGAGCGGGCTCCCGACCACCGATTCGGCTGGTCGGGGGCCCACAGCTTTCACTTGGTACCATTTTCACCAGCACGTTCAGCCAGCGGAAGGAGTTGCCGTGGATCAGAAACGACCTGCCCAGAGCACGTCGGCAGCACGGCAACCCGCTGTTTCGGAAACCGAGACGCCCGCCGGCGGCTGGCTGCGCAGCATCCGCTTCTCCGGATTTTCCCTCGTGATGATGGTCGTACTGATTCTTGCCGTCGTGGTGCTCGCGCCGAGTCTGCGCACCTACGCCGAACAGCGGCAGCAAATCAGCCAGCTCAGTGCAGCTGTCGCCGACCAGAAAGCCGAGGTCGACCAGCTCACGAGCCAGCGGGAGCGCTGGAACGACCGCACCTATGTCACGACGCAGGCCCGAGAGCGGCTGTCGTACGTGCTGCCAGGAGACATCAGCTTTCTCGTCATCAACGATCTGCCGGTCGTCGCTCCGCTCGAAGCGGATACGAGCCCGGTCAGCACCAATATTCAAAGCACCACAATTGATTGGCTGGGTTCCTTGTTCGCCTCCACCATGACGGCCGGCCTCGCTCCGCAAGCACCCGCACCGGTGGTGCCATGACCCGGCCGCCGTTCGACCCGTTCACTGCGGCCGATATCGATCTCGTTTCGGCGCAGCTCGGTCGCCCGGCCCGAAACGTGGTCGGCATCGCCGCTCGCTGTGTCTGCGGAGCGCCGACCGTGGTGGCCACGGCTCCCCGGCTGGCCGACGGCACCCCGTTTCCCACGCTGTACTACCTCTGCCATCCGGCCGCGACGGCGGCGATCTCTTCGCTCGAGGCCACCCAGGTCATGAACGAATACAACGACCTGCTCGCCGACGATGACGAGGTGCGGGCAGCTTACGAGCACGCTCACGAAAGCTTTCTGTTCGACCGCGACCAGCTCGGCACCGTGCCGGAAATCGCCGGGATCTCCTCCGGCGGCATGCCGAACCGGGTCAAGTGCCTGCACGCCCTCGCCGCGCACTCCCTGGCCGCCGGGCCCGGCGTGAACCCGATCGGCGACCTCGCGCTGGCGCGTGCGGCCTGGTCGCCCACGGTCTGTGTCTGCCTGGACTACACCGCGTTGGCCGCTGCTTCAGGGTCGGCTTCGGAGTGACCGCACGCTCTCGCCCTGTCACCACCGGTGTCGCGCTCGCCCTCGCCACAACGCTGTTCGCCGGCACTATCGCCGGCTCCGTCATGGTCGACGCGCCCGCAGCCCACGCGGACCAGATTCGTGACCTGCAGTACTGGCTGAACGACTACGGGTTCACCGAAGCCTGGAACACCACGCGGGGCGCTGGCGTCACCGTCGCCGTCATCGACTCCGGGGTCAACGGCAGCGTTCCCGAGCTGAACGGCGTCGTGACCGGGGGAACGGATGTTTCCGGCCTCGGTTCCGCAAATGGCCAGACGCCGGTCGCCGGCGACGACGATGACGGAGAGCACGGCACTCTGGTGGCCTCGCTGCTGGCCGGTCGCGGAACCGGTGACGGCGCGGGCCTCATCGGGGTGGCGCCGGAAGCATCCATTCTGGCGGTGTCGGTCGGGTTCGGAAGCACCCGTTCCGCGGTGAGTAACGATGACCAGATCGCGCAGGGCATCCGCTGGGCTGTCGACAACGGTGCTGATGTCATCAATATGTCGCTGACTCGCAACACGCTGTACTGGCCGGAAAGCTGGGACGACGCCTTTCTCTACGCGTTTGAGAACGATGTCGTCGTCGTTGCTGCGGCCGGCAACCGGGGGAGCGGTACCACCGAGGTCGGTGCTCCCGCGACTATTCCCGGTGTGCTCACTGTGGCCGGTGTTGACCGCAACAAGACGGCAAGTTTCGACGCGTCCTCGCAGGGAATCACCATCGCCATCGCCGCTCCGAGTGAGAAGTTGGTGGGTGTCATGCCGGACTCGTCGTACGTGCAGTGGGACGGAACCAGCGCGGCGGCGCCGATTGTGTCCGGGCTCGTTGCGCTGGTTCGAGCCGCGTATCCCAACCTTGACGCGGCGGGGGTCATGAACCGGGTGATCGCCACCGCGAACGCGAACGGGCAATCAGTGCCGAGCCCGATCTACGGCAATGGTCTGATCGATGCCGCGGCCGCGGTGACCCGATATGTCGCTCCGGCGACCGGGGCCACTCCGAGCGAGTTGCTGACGGAGTGGATCACCCTGCACCGTCGGGCCCAGATCGAGGTGGTTCCCACCGAGGAACCCGCCGCCGAGGCGCCCGCAGCCGTGGACGACGACCCGGCGCTACCGACCCAGAACGTGCTCACGGCCTGGCTTCCCAACCAACTGACATTGACCTATATCAGTCTGCCGCTCGCTGTACTCGTGGTGTTTGGTATCCTAGTAACGCTGTTGGGCATTGGGGCCACTCGGCAAATCAAGCGAATTCGGCGCAACCCCAAAGATTTCGCACAAACATAATCATGTAGGAGGCCTTCTCATCGTGCCCAAAATTCTCATTGTTGGTGGCGGCTACGCCGGTTTTTACACGGCGTGGAAGCTCGAGAAATGGCTACGATCCGGCGAAGCCGAGGTCACCATTGTTGACCCGCTGCCGTACATGACGTACCAGCCCTTCCTGCCGGAGGTGGCTGCCGGGTCTATCGAGCCGCGTCACGTGGTTGTGTCGCACCGTCGGCACCTCAAGAAGACCAATGTTGTCTCCGCCAAGGTTACGTACGTGAACCACGCCGAGAAGACGGCCACGATCACTCCGCCGATCGGTGAGCCGTACGAGTTCAAGTACGACATCGTCGTCGTCACGGCCGGTGCTGTGTCGCGCACCTTCCCGATCCCGGGTGTTGCCGACCAGGCCATCGGCCTGAAGACCGTCGAAGAAGCCGTCGCCATTCGCGACCGCGTGCTCACCAACTTCGACCGGGCCGCTGCCCTGCCGGCTGGCCCGGAACGCGAACGTCTGCTTACCTTCGTCGTGGTCGGTGGCGGTTTCGCTGGTATCGAGGTGTTCGCCGAGCTGCGCTCCTTCGCCACCTCGCTGCTTACCCTCTACCCGGAGATCAGCTTCGAAGAGACCAACTTTCATCTCATTGAAGCCATGGGTCGCATCATGCCCGAGGTTTCGCTCAAGACAAGCCTGTGGGTTATCGACAACCTGGCCGGTCGCGGTGCGCAGATTCACCTCGACACCCAGCTGACCAGCGCGGTCGACGGCAAGATCGAGCTCTCCACCGGAGAGACCTTCGAGACCGACCTCATCGTCTGGACGGCCGGAGTCATGGCCAACCCCACGATCGTGCGTCACACTGATCTGCCGATTGAAGAGCGTGGTCGTCTGCAGGTTCGTGCCGACCTGCGTGTTGGAACCGAAGACGACATCATCGCTGACGCCTGGGGTGCCGGCGACGTGAGTTGCGTTCCCGACCTGAGCGGTGGCGGTGTCGGCGGCAACTGCGTGCCCAACGCCCAGCACGCCGTGCGTCAAGGCAAGCTGCTCGCCAAGAACTTGGTTGCTGTGCTGCGCGGCGAAGAGCCCGTGCAGTACCTGCACAAGAACCTCGGTGCCGTGGCCGGTCTCGGCATTGGTGTCGGCGTGTTCCAGAGCGGTAACCTCGCCATCACCGGTCTGCCGGCCTGGTTCGCGCACCGCGGCTATCACGGCCTGGCCATGCCCAGCTGGGAGCGCAAACTGCGCGTCGTCTGGGGCTGGGTCAACAACGTGTTCCTCGGTCGCGATGTCGTGTCGCTCGGCGCCACCGAGAACCCGCGTGCTGTGTTCGAAGAGTTCGCGTCGCGTCCGAAGCCGCCGGCACCGGCTGCTGCTGCACCCGCAGCCAAGGCGCCGACGGCTCCGCGTGCGCCTCGTGCGCCGCGCAAGCCCACGGTCAAGGCTGCTGCAGCGGATGCCGCCGCTGGCGCCACGAAGGCACCCGCCGCGCAGGCGCCGGTTGCGGAGAAGGCGGCCGCTGAGGCATCCGCTTCGAAGTAGCTTTTCGGTAGGTGCTGCCGGGCGGTATTCGCGCTCGGCAGCACCTACGCTGTAACTGCCCGTCACCGGGTATGCCCCCATAGCCCAATTGGCAGAGGCAGACGACTTAAAATCGTCACAGTCTGGGTTCAAGTCCCAGTGGGGGCACCACGAGAATTTCTACTCTGATCTGGGATTTAACTTGGTCACCGGGGCTTCAGTACCCTGTTTGCCCACATTCCGCCCAGACTTGAAATCATTCGGGCCTGATCGAGGGCCACTGCGACGCTGTTCAGGTCGTCGTCGAAGAGCTCCGCGTACACGTCGAGGGTCATCGCGGCCGAGGCGTGGCCGAGCATCCGCTGCAGCGCTTTGACGTTCGCGCCGGCGGACACAGCCAAGCTCGCGGCGGTGTGCCGTAGATCGTGCGGCGTGACGCGCGGGAAAGTCGGATCGACCTCCCGGGCGCGTTTGAGGGCGTAGACCAGCCAGCCGTCCCGAGTTGACGGGGTGCGCTGGTGCGACAGCCCGTTGCCGAACAGGATCTGGTCGGGTGTCTTGTCGGCGCAAGCAGTGCCAGGCGGTCCGCCAGGAACGGCGGGAACGGAACCGTGCGTGCCTCGTGCGACTTGGGCGTGCCGAGGAGAATCTTGCCGCCGACCCGCACGGCGTTCTCCCGTACCGCCAGACGCCTGCGGGTGAGGTCCACGTCTCGCACCCGTAATCCGGTCACCTCACCCCAGCGTAGGCCGGTGTGGGCGAGGGTTAGTATGACTGTTCCGTGCGTCGTCGCCGAGGTTGCGAGCAGGTCTACCTGTTCGTGTGAGAGATACGTGTGCGGTTTCTTCAACCGTAGGCTTCACCGAGCCTCAGATACCTCTCACCAACCGAGTTCAAGCAAGCCCGCTACGCGGCCCTCAACCGAGAGCCGCAATCCGCATAGGAACGGCAGTAAACCTGGGGCGATTCAGCGAGGGAAACAACGCCGTCGACACCACTCGGGAAGGTGCCTCGGAATGAATCGAAATTCGTGGCGTCGTGGGGGTTGGCCTGGACGCGGGCGTCGGGTCAGGGGTTGCAGTAGTCACACCAGGTGGGGTCGGCGCGAGTGTTGTCGCGTGGGACTCTGGTCCGGTGGTCGCATTTGCCGCAGGCGTGGATGTCGGCGGCGATGACGCGGGTCGGGGAACCGCATTGGGAGCAGGGGAGGCCGTGTTCGACGTCGACTTGCCCGAACCCGGGGGTCTGACAGGTGGGGCATTCGGTGGCGAGACGTTGGGCCATTTGGGCGCAGAGGGTTCGGATGGTGTCTGCGCGGGAGGGTGCGTGGTGCGCCCGGTAGTCGGGTAGAACGATCACGGTGGACCCATTCTTGAGCATTGCTTGAACGGTCTGCTCAAGCTGGTCAAGGTTCGTGATGTTTTTGTGGGCGGTGGTTAGGGCAGCTTTCGTGCTTTGCACGATCACTCCTTGGGCGGGGAAGCCTAGCGCTTCACCGTAACGTCGGGCTTGGGGTGCCGCGGTGATGGTGTGGCCTCCGGGGATGGGGGAGGTGGTGCGGGTGCCTTCAATGAGTTCCAGTCCGAGGTCGTCGTCGATGAACAGCAGAATCTCCATGTGCTCGACCGGCCCGAAGGTTGCGCTGAAGCTTCCCTCGGAGGCAAGACCGAGGGTGCTGCTGGCCATTTGCATGCCGAGGCGAGCTTTTGCGCGGGCGGCAGCTCTGGGGGTGAGGGTACGAAGGATATCGCCGGCGAAGGTTCCGAACTGGTCGGTGTCCAGTCCTTCGGGGGCGGTGACTGTCGCACCGAGAACGTCGCGGAATGCGTCGCGTGCGAGGTGTTCTTTGCCGTGCATGGTGGCGAAGGTGATGTGGCGGTCTTTGTAGTGCGTGGGGCGGGGAGTCATTGGAAGTACTCGGGGCGGGAGACGTAGGTGTCGGCCACGAACATGACTCCGCTGGAGGTGCTGAGCAGCTCGCGGATGGCGTCGATGAGCTCGCCGGCTTTGCCCGGGGGAAGGACGGTGATGAGCATGGTGAGGGTGTCGTATTCGTTGAACAGCAGGGCACCAGAGTGTTGGCCATGGTGGCCGATGCCAGACACCCCGGATACCGAGGTGTAGCCGGTGGCGCCGGCGGTGGTGATCAATTCGCGGATGGCGGAAGCGTCACGGGCGGGTACGATCACCTCCAGTCGAGTCATCTGAGTCAGGTTGTTCACAGTGAGGTCCCTTCCGTGGTCGAGTTTGTCGGTTTCCACCCGTAGGCGCCGTACTGGTGCCAGGGTTCGTGGGCGGTGCTGCGGGCGGTGAGGGTGATCCAGTCGTTGTCGAACAGGTTCCTCAGCACCTGGTTGCGGGAGATGATGACACCGATCCGCTCCAGGGGTGCCTCGATGATGACGGCCAACCGCATCGGCTCATGGAAGAGTGTTGTGCCGACCCCGACCGATTGCCAGGGCAGCCCGCGCCGGAGGTCCCCGGCCTGACCGGCGATCACTCCGATGGTGCCGATGGCGTTGTGAATGGTTTTCGTGCCCGCACCCAAGGTGTCGGGGTTGAGCGCGGAGAAGTAGTACTGGTGGTTGATCCACTGCGCGACCACAAGGGGGGCGGTCATGATTGTCTCCAGGGCGGTCCCGTCCGGGTCGAGGGAGGTGTCGTAGGAGTGCAGGAACACGCGCCGGCCGAGGTCGATCCCGCGGGTCAGGGTGCGGGAGCCGATGACCATAGCGGCGTTGCCGGCGAGCCCGAGCTCGGGGTACACCTCCGCCCAGTCATACGCCCGCGCCCGCACCCGTGCTGGGGACTGCCTCCTCGTCGCTCCCGGAAGATCTGCCGCGCGCTCGTTCAGGAGCGCTAGTCCAGCGTCGTAGTGCAGCTGATCAAACTGGCTAGTCAGGCCGCGGTGGGTGTCGGCGACGAGGTGATGGTCGAGCAGGGTGATGGTGTCGCGGGTGGTGTTGTGGTCGGCTGCGACGAAAACCGTGTCTTCCGGGATGTCGATTCCTCGCAGCATCAGCAGCGCCCGGACGGCCGGGTCGTTGAAGATTGTTGCGGCGGCGCGAGCGTTGGCAGCGCCAGGGTTTCCGCCACACGCGCCGCAGTCCAGGGCGGACTGGTAGAGGTTGTTGGCCGACTCGGAGGAATGTCCGGCCAACACCACCAGTGGTGCGAAATCGGTTATTCCCATCATCCTTACGGCGGTTTCGGCGATGCCGGCGCGTTCCTCGAGCGTGAAAGCGTCCGCGATCGTCACAGAACTATGCAGCGGAACTGAATGCCAGCGGTTCAGTCGTCGATGCAGGCTGGGTGCAAAGGTGCGTAGCATGCTGGTTGGACCGTAGAGCCAGCCGGCCGTTTCCGCGAACGCGAAGGGGGTTGCGGTGCTGGAGTCAGCGTTGTGCACGGCCCGACGAAGCGCGTCCCGGGCACGACCGCGCGCCACATACTTCTCAGCGTGAACGGTGTCGGTCGGGTCCTCAGTGAGGGTGTGACGTGGCGTGAGCAGAGCGGGCAGCGAGTTGATGCTCCCGCGGGCGCTGTATCGGGCGAACCGGACGGGTACCCCGAAGAACCCGGCGAACCCGAACGTCTCCACCTCGTCCGTGATTTCTAGGTGACGTCGCATGCCTTCCGATCTGGGGTCGATGCACATCACCACCTGAAATGTGGGCCGCACTCCACGAGTCGAAGTCGCCGGGCTCAGGGACCGGATCAGGGTGGTGCGGTAGTGCAGTTCGTAGGCTTTCTGCCAGGTGAACGGGTGCTCAGTGATCGGGTGGTGGGCCAGCACGCGGGCAATGGCCGCCACGGCTTCACGCGTGGGTCGTTCACTGAGGCGCGCGGTGAGCTGTTCAGCCCGCTGCCAGAGCCCGGCCCGCTCATCGGCTACGCCAGCGGGCGACGGCACTGCTGCCACTGGGAGGGTGAGCACTGCTCGTAGGACGAACCGGCTGGCGAGGTAGGAGGTCAGGTCAATATCGCCGTGCTTTTCTGCCCGCCACTTGATGTAGCCGACCCATCCTGGCTGGTGCTCCAGTTCTTGGGCGAGGGTACCCCGGATCAGTTCTGGGGCGATAGCGAGCCGGGCCAGCGCCCAGTCGAGGGCCGCGTCCGCCTGCACTGGTGCTTCCCGCAGGGTCCGTCGCGCGGCCCGAGGCAGACAGGGGTCCCGGAGGGCCAGGCGGCGCCAAGCCCCAAAGAACCCGTCTTCGATGTGAGGCATTGGCCACAGCGGATCCGGGGTCAGGCCCGCGGGCAACCATGCAGCCAGATACTCATCAAGCCACCGCGTCGAGCGCGAAGGTGCGGACGGTGTCGGGATCGGAGCCCACGAGGCGGTGGTCATGTCGAGGACGGCGACTCGAACGGCGGGGACCGTCTGCCCGTCCACGCTGAACGTGGCGGAGGAAAGTTCCGGGATTCGTTCGCTGATTGCTTGGGCAAGGTCGGCATCGGTAATGCGGCCCTTCCTCAGATCCTCCAAATAGTCGTGCTGATCGCGGGTCAGCGCAACCCCCGCCGCGGTGACAGTGTGGAAAGGGTCGGCCTCGTGGCCGGCCAAGGGGTTCACGGCGATGAACGACTCCACCGGCCACCCGGACACGATGTTCCGGGCGGCAGACGCGATCTGCGCGCGAAGAATCAAACTCATGACACAACTCTCTGAACACTCGGCGGTCGGGATACGGTCGTCGTCACAGCGCGGGCATAGACGAGATTGCGGAAACCGGTGAGGCACTGGGTGCTGGCAAGCAGTTGCACGCCCAGCAGACTGAGCCCCGGAAGCAGCAGCAGCCATGCGGGGGCAGCAGTGATGGAGAAGACCGGCTGTAGGGCAGCGGTGAAAGTGTGGAGGAACGCGACGTAGCCGACCAGGAGGAGCACTGTCGCGCCGACACCGGACACGAAGGTGCGGAGCGTGAAGTGAGTGATCAGGGCGGAAGCCAGGGCGACGGAGGCGGTCAGGGAGACGAAGCCGAGCAAGCCGATCGTTGCCGCTGAGGCTGTGGGCGCCAGGACCAGTTTTGCGGCCAGCAGCGTGCCGCCTGGCACGAGGACACCCACCGCTACCGCGATGCCGTAACTGACACGGGTGCGAGGTTTCGGGTCGGGTAGGTCGCGGCTGACGGTGTGTTGGGTGATGCCCGCGCCGGCTCCCAAGAACAGTGCGGACTTGAAGAGGGAGTGAGCGATCAGGTGGAAGATCGCGGCGGCGAACAGCCCGAGGCCGCAGGCCATGATCATGAATCCCATCTGCCCCATCGTCGAAAACACCAACCGACCCTTCACGTCCGCACGCACCAACCGCACCGCAGCAGCGTAGGTGAGTGTTGTCGCTCCCACCAGAAAAACGATCGTCATGACCGAGGCGTGCAGAGCAATGGCGGGAGCGAACCGGAACAACAGGATCGCGCCTGCGTTGACGACACCGGCGTGCATCAGGGCGGACACAGGAGTGGGTGCCGCCAAAGTGAACGGCAACCAGCCGTGAAAAGGGATCTGGCTGGAGCGTGCGAACGCACCTGTCGCCAGCAGCCCGGCCACGATCACCTGCACCGGCACCGGCAGGCCCGTGACCACAGCACCCAGCCGGGCCCAGGACAGGTCCCCGCCACCCGCCACCAGCAGCACCACCACCGCGGACACGAACGCGGCATCGGCGAGGATGAACCTCACCGCGGTGGCCCGCTTCCCGCGCCGAGCCTGAGCTAGCGGAAAATACGTTCCCAGCAGCAGTACCAACGCCGCTCCCGCGCCGATCCACCCGACTGCAAATACCGCGACGGAGCCTGCACACACCATCAGAACGGTGAACCCTGTCAATAAGGCGGAGGCGGCCACAAACCAGAGCTGGCGTGAGTCGCCTCGAAGGTAGCGGATCGCGAAGCTCTGGATCAGGGCGCTGAGGCCTAGCACCAACGCCGATAACACCACCGCCAGGCCATCCACCTGCAGCGTCGACCGCTGGATCCCCACGCGCAGAGAGCCCGAGGAGAAGATGACCGGAATGGCAACGACCGTGACCAAAAATCCGACCCCCATGACCACCGCTACGAGACGTGCGACCACCTCCGCCGGCTGGTTCAGTTGGTTGCCGTTCATACCCGCCCCTCATAACACGTAACATAAAACACGATAAATATAACATGTGTTGTGGATCGGAAATTAGCAATGGGGAAAAGCGGGTCCCGTGGGGGTCAATAATTTGATGACGCACTGGACGTTTCTGACCAATCACGCGCACGTGCTGCTGTGTGTGGCCGATAACCCGAACGTTTGGCTGCGGGACGTGGCAGTGCAGGTCGGCATCACCGAGCGGGCAGCGCAACGCATTGTCACCGAGTTGGAAGAGGCTGGCTACCTGGAGCGGGAGCGAAACGGGCGGCGCAACCTCTACCGCCTGAACACGGCGATGCCGCTACGGCACCCGCTGGACCGCGACCACCGCATCGGGGAACTGCTTGCTTTTCAAGCTCTACGGCCCGCCGGCACGACCGGGCTGCCTCAGGACTCCAAGGCCCAGGCCGAGCAGGTCCGCTCGATCGCCGTCGATCGACTGGGCGCGATCCTCTGGCACGCCCCTGCAGAGGTCATGGCGCGCCTTGACTTCACTTGCAGCTATAGAGAAACTGCCCTCCACGGCGAGATCCACTCCCGAACGTTGGGGTGTCCGCTGACCGTTCGGCTTACGGTCGGTGGTGGGTGGTGGCATTCTTCAACTCTGGCTATCCATAGACAAATTCGAGGATGATCGTTTGGGGGAACGGATGAGTGTGAATTGCTTGTATTTCAGGTTTTTCTCCTGTGAGATCAGGCGTGTGTGTTGGCAGAATTGTGTGCACCGGTCGAAGTGAACTTTCTGTCTGGTGACCATCTGCCTACGGATCTGGATCCGACCATTCAGGCCATCAAGCCGACAACAGTCCCTCTGGTTAGAGTGGCGAGGCCCTATCATTCTGGGATACACGAGTAAATCGTTCGGGGCCAAGCCTGGGAGGGACCAATGGAGATTGTTGAACTTGGTGAAACTGCCGTCATCGGAATCGAAGTTGTCGCTGACTTCGGCCAGCTACGCTCCGAGATACCTGCGGCCTGGCGCGAGCTGTTTTCCCGTCAAGACGAGCTGCCCGCCTTAGGCACAGGCGTCTTCGTCGAGGCCAGCAACCATTTAGGCGACGGCCGTTACCGCGAGATTATTGGAGCAGTAGCTGTCGTCGCCGACGTTGCAGTGCCTGATGGTATGGCTGTTGCGCTCCTTCCCGGTGGAAGATTCGTCCACCACCGGCATGACGGTTCGGTGGCAACCATCGCAGGCGGCTACCAGACGATTTATGACTGGGCTGCAGAGCAGGGATTGACTCTCGGGAACCGCAAGCTCGATGTCGGATACACGGCCGATGATGTTCAACAACCGCACGAACTTTACGTCGACATTCTCATCTGACGGCCGCCCCCATTCACGACGAGATCAGGCTATACCGGCCGAACCGCCGTGCAATGCCAGTGATCCGCGCAGCTGTCGAAGTCGTCCGGATGCGGCAGCCTCGTCTACTTGTTGAGAGAGGGACTCGGTGGCAGGTCATCTTTCCCGTGTGGCACAAAATCAGCGAGTTCGGGAATTCACGTAGTCCACCCGAGATCTCTCCCGTTGACTGTTTCCCTTGCGGGCGTTCTCGTCCAGCCCGCCCACATTGCTTCTCCGACTCGCTGGGTGGAGCAGCCTTCGGTCGACAGACCTTGTTGGCCGGAGGCGTTCTCGTCCTCGTCGCACTCATCGCATTTTTCAAGGCAGTGCTGAGTCTGCGGAAGCTATCGCGAGCGACCGGGTGGTTTTCCGCGCAATGACAAACCCAGATACGGCCAACCGCTCGGGCTGTCAGATGGCCTGGACGAATCTCACCGGCGCGTCTCGATTGTCCTCTTCGACGGTTTCGAGCTACTCGACGTTTTTGGCCCGTTAGGCCTACTCGGAATGCTGCCGCAGGCGTTTTCTGTCGAATGGGTCGGCTCCTCTCAAGGGCTTGTGAGGAGCAGTCAGGGTGCCGAGGTCATGGCGACCGTTGGGTATCGTGACGCGAAACTTCCCGGCATCGTCTTGTTCCTGGAGGACGAGGTACTCGCTCGCTCGTCAACGACGCCGAATTCTTCGAGAGGCTGGCAGCGTGGGGGAGCGAGGCAAGACTCGTGACGTCGGTGTGCACCGGGGCCGCTGTGCTCGCCGCGGCCGGGCTGCTCGACGGGTTTCGAGCGACGACTAATAAACGTGCGTACTGATGGGCGACGTCGTATGGTTCGTCCGTCGAATGGGTCACTCAAGCACGGTGGGTAGAGGACCGCAGCTGATGGACGTCTTCAGGCGTTGCGGCAGGAATTGACATGATCGCCGCATTGGTTGTGCATCTCTTCGGACCAGAGACTGCTGCGGCGGTGGCCGCCGCTGCCGAGCTCAAGATCCACACGGACCCGCGCTGGGATCCCCTCGCTGCGGCAAACGGACGAAAGCCGTCCCGCAGAGGGTTCCCTTTCAAACACGAGGTGCTCGAGACCCCGCCTCGCGTGCTGGCACAGCCCGATGTCCCCCTGACGTGCCGATCCGTACACTGGTCACATGTCAGCCAGAGTTCGCCTTGCGCGATCGGGAGACCTCGACGTCATCGAGAAGATTGAAAACGATGCCGACCAGCTCTTGATCAACACACTCAAGCCGGAGGGTTGGGCTGCCGCCCCCTCTGGAGCTGCTCGTGCGTCGCAGCCCGGCTTCATCCTTGTCGTCGAGCTCGACGACGGTCACGTTGGCGGGTTTGTTCATGTTCTCGAGGTCGACGGCCTGTGCCACTTGGAGCAGCTGTCCGTAGCGCCGGCGGAGGCGCGGAAGGGTTGGGGGCGGGCGCTCGTGGAGGCCGCCAAAATCCAAGCGCAGGAGCGCGGGTACCACCGCATCTCGCTTCGAACCTACGCGGACGTCCCGTGGAATGCCCCGTTCTACGCAAGTGCCGGTTTTGTCGAGGAAGAGCCATCCACGCAATTTCATCGTTCCCTGGTCGGCGTCGAGGCCGAACTTGGACTTGACCGATATGGGTACCGGGTACAGATGGTTGCCTACGCTGAACCATCAACCCCGTAAGAGGTTCGTCTTTCGGAGTGAGGTCGTTGTGGAATCGGGCGGCCAATCCGGCGATGCGACGAAACCGTTCACTGTGATGAAGATCGTGCGCTACCCCGGCAAGTTCGACCCGACGCCGAAGCAGGGCGTTGGCGCGCATAAGGATTCCGGCGTGTTGACACTCCTGTTCGTCGAACCGGGCAAGGGCTGCCTGCAGGTCGAGAAGGACGGTGCCCGGATCGATGCGCCGCCGCTGGATGGGGCCTTCGTGGCGAACATCGGCGAGCTGCTCGAGGTGGCCACCGACGTCTACCTGAACGCGACCGTGCACCGGGTGATCTCGCCGCTCCTCACCCTGCCCGACGAGTTGGAGACCCCAGACATCCTGGCAGAACCGGAGAACCCGATCTTCACCACGTACGGCGAGAATGCGCTTAAGAGCCGGCTGCGCACGCATCCGGATGTGGCCGCGATCCACTACTCCGACCTCGCCAAGTAACCCCCGGCCGCGGGCCGCGGTTATGGCTGGAGCCGCTCCATCGTCCAGCTACCCGCGTCACCGGCCGTGAACCGCAGGCGGTCGTGCAGCCGGGACGTGCGGCCCTGCCAGAACTCGATCGCGCTGGGAACCACACGGAACCCGCCCCAGTCGTCCGGCCGCGGAATGTCCGTGTCGTCCGGATAACGCTCTTCCACCCGGCGTACCTGCTCCTCGATCAGGGCGCGGCTTGCGATGGGCCGCGACTGGTCGCTGGCGACCGCGGCGACGCGAGACGCCCTCGGCCGGCCTACGAAATAGGCGTCGCTGGTGGCGGCATCCGTGGGGCTTGCCGTGCCGTAGACGATCACCTGGCGCTGCATGGCATACCAGGGGAACAGCAGCGAGACGTCCGGGTTGACGCTCAACGCCCGGCCTTTGCGGGACGCGTAGTTGGTGACGAATTCGAAGCCGCTGCCGTCGAGGCCCTTGAGCAGCACGGTTCGGCTACTCGGCCAGCCTTCCGGGTCGACGGTGCTTAGCACCATGGCATTCGGCTCGTAGAGCCCGGCCTGCTCCGCGGCAGCCAGCCACACGTCGAACTCGACCATCGGGTCGGGGTTGACCCCGGACTCGTTCAGGCTCACTGCGCCGTAGTCGGTGTGACTCGTCAGGGATTCCATCAGTATTCTCGCCCTCGGTTTGAGCCGCCGGAATACGAAAGCTCCCCGGCCTGCCCCTCCAGCCTAGGAGGAACAGGCGGACGGGGAGCCTGTGGCCGCGTGTGTGTCAGTCGCGCTTTTCATAATCGTGGCCTGAGTTGTGGCCCTGTAGTGGTTCCCTTTGCGGGTAGTTCGACTTCCGATGGTGCGCTCGAAGTTCGAGAAATCCTTCGACGTGGACATCATGGCGTTAGTGCCCGGTGTACAGTCCCGCCATGCCCTCGCTTATTCAGCAGAGAATGGCCCTCGAGCGTATTCGCACGTCCGCCATTGTGTGGACCGTGTTCGGCGGGTTTGGGGCCTGCTTTCAATCGCCAACCTGCTTGTCGGCACAGAGCCGACGCGAGGGGCCCTATACCTCGCCGTCGCGGGAGGGCTGATCGCCGTTGGGCTTGTCAAAATGAGGCGATACCGACGTGAAATTACAGCGTTTGCGGTCGAGAATGGCCCCGACGCCGGCAAGCGTTAACTCCAGTCCGGGCGTCTCGTAGAGGGTTCCGCATACGGCCTGCGTTAGCGCCCGTAGTGGTATCGACATCCGGCGATACGGACTTCGTCGTTCTCGACCTTGTAGATCAGGCGATGTTCGTCTGTAATCCGACGTGACCAATACCCGCGGAAGCCGTGCTTGAGGGGTTCGGGTTTTCCGATGCCTTCATTGCCGTTGCGATTAACGTCGCTCAGGAGCGTATTGATGCGTTTGAGGATCTTGCGGTCTTGCGTCTGCCACCAGCAGTAGTCGTCCCAGGCATCCTCGTCCCAGATCAACTTCATTCATCAAGGGCGTGCTGCGTGCCGTGGCCGGCCTCGAGTCGATCGATCGATCCGAGGAGGCGGCGCGCGTTCGCGGGGTTCTTCAGCAGATAGGCGGTTTCCTTGAGCGACTCGTAGTCGTCGAGCGAGACGATGACCACGGGTTCGTGTCCTGCACGAGTGATAACAACTTCTTCTCGGTCATCCACCACTGCTGAGAGTGTCTCGGCGTACTTCGCCCGGGATTCTGAATATGTCATGGTGCGCATTGGGATCCTTTCACGTACAGAAAATTGTACGTCACCTTGATTGCGACTACAAGATGCACCCACAGCTCCACCATCGTCGCGTAAGCCGTTCGGCTTGTGGGATATCCCTCCGGGGAAGGTCGCTCGTGGTGCTCAGCCTGCCCAGCGGTGGGCTGGCAACCTGTCGAGCGTGATACCGGGCTGGCCGGGTGACCGGTCAGGTCAGGCATTGCGCCCGTCAGAGCCAGAATTTTTTAGTGGAGCTTGCGCTTGTACTGCGTTTCAGTCGATCGGCGAGACACGAATGAGGTTGCCATCCGGGTCGGCGACCACGAATGTGCGCCCGAAGACGTCTTCGTGCGGCTCTTCGATGACAGTGGCGCCCTTGGCCGTCCACGCGGCGAAGCAGTCGTCGACTCCGGCTGCTGATCCCGGCAGCATGAGCCCCAACTCGCTGGTTCGCGGCGTCGCCGTCGTGACTGTGTCGCCGCGGCCAGACCACAGGGCGAAGAGGACGCCCGGGGCTACTTCGAACGGGACGTATCGCGGGGTAATAGTGACAGGTTCCATCTCGAAGAGATCGGTGTAGAAGCGAGTGGAGCGCTCAACATCCGTGACGTAGATGAGGAACAGGTTCGGTGTTGCCATGGGATCTCCTTGGTTGACGTTCTCGGCTCCGTCTAGCATTTCAT
Source organism: Cryobacterium sp. TMT1-66-1 (assembly GCF_004403435.1). Lineage (NCBI taxonomy): Bacteria > Bacillati > Actinomycetota > Actinomycetes > Micrococcales > Microbacteriaceae > Cryobacterium > Cryobacterium sp. TMT1-66-1. Next base: position 107,373 of record NZ_SOGP01000021.1, on the reverse strand, counting down.
CAATACATGACAGATCATGTCTGGTATCCATCGATACTGGTTAGGTGAAGTCCCAACGCCTGCTTTCGATGATGTTGCTGCTCCAGACGCGCCACCGCATGACGGCACCTGAGCTGGCAGAGCAGATGGGAGTGTCGGTCCGAACGGTACTGCGCGACGTCATCGCTCTGGCGAACGCAGATGTACCGGTGTTCGCAGAGCGAGGCCGATATGGAGGCGTAGTCCTCCTTCCGGGGTCACAACTGGATGTGTCCACACTCAGCCCCGCCGAAGTCGACGCGCTGAAACTTCTGGGTCTGGACACTGGGCAAGCCCGCCAACTTGGCATCGATTCAGCGACGCGCAGCGCCCAAAGGAAGATCGCAGTCCGACGCCCGCCGTGCCGCGAGTCGGAATTGCCGTTGTCTGAATTGATTGTTGTCGACAACACTCCATGGTTTACCCCGATGCCAAGCGTCGCCGGCATCTCCGAACTCGCCAGAAACCTGCAGTCGGGCAGGCGTTTGCGGATTCGCTATCGACGAAGTGCCGAGAAAGGTGCTTCATGGCACCTCGTTGACCCGTACGGTCTTCTGGCGAAGTCCGGCCGCTGGTACTTGGTAGCCGATGTTGACGGCCTCCCGAGGCTGTATTCGCTCGAAAGATTGGAGGGCTGGGAGGTCCTGCCAGAGGTTCGGCACCTTCAACCGAACGCAACGCTCGCCAATGTAAGCCGAGACTTGAGTGCGGCGGTGGAGAACCTGGGAGCCATCACAATCAGCGCAACGCTGAAGAAGGACAGGCTTGACCTCGCTCGACGGATTCTAGGCTCGCGTCTCGCCGCCAGTAAGCCCATTGATGCTGAACAAGTCGAGATCACCGTGATCTACGACCAAGTGGATTCCGTGCGTCAGCTGTTGCAATTCGGCGCCCACCTCCACGTCACGAGTCCGCCGGAGGCACAGGCCGTTATGCGTGACGTTGCCAGCGCCACGGCAGCCCTGTACTAAGGCTGATCCTGCCGCAGAGCCCGAAGCACCCCACCCTACGGCTTTGCCTCTGGGCAATGGTGAGTCCGAAACGTGGAGCCGAACGCGTCCCGCAAGGGGTTCCCCTTACGGGGCTTGGAAATCTTCGTGCCATCACGCTCTATCGCCACTAGCCTTGACCCACAAGTTAGCAGGAGCAATTCTTGACTGTGATTCACTCTCCACTGCAGAGCCCAGCCGTACTTCTGCTGGGAATCGCTGCCATGTGCACGTTCGACCGGAATGGCATCGCGTGGTTTTGGGCCGATCAACCGCAGGGTGCATTTATTCTTCTCGCCGCTTTCACCGGTCTTTGGGTTTTGGTGCTTCGTAGCGCTCGCAGGGCCCGCACTGCCAAGGACTGAACGTTTCCGCAGGGGTTCCCTTCTGGGCGTTCTCGTCCAGCCCATGCAGTCGTCGGTCGACAGGGCAGATGTCCATGCCCGGTTAGTGCAACAGCCCGCTCTGGTAGGCGTGGGCGACGATTTGGGCGCGGGAGGTGAATCCGAGTTTGGTGAGAATGCTGCTGAGGTGTGTTTTCACCGTTGACTCGCCGATATGAGCGCTGTGGGCGATGTCGCTGTTGCTCAGCCCGCGCGCAGCGAGCAGAAAGATTTCCCGTTCGCGTGACGACAACGTGGCGATCGAGTCCCAGTCAGTGAAATCAGGCCGAGGATCGGGTACGGGAGACGACGCGTCTCCGTCAGCGCGGGCCGATTCCGTGGCACCTCCGCCGGATGTTGGCGGATCAAGATGGATGGAGTCAACGGATCGTGGTGGGCCGTCCCCATTGCCTTCCCAAGCGCCGACCAGACGGCAGGCGACGGAATGTCAACCTTTACGAAACCGGGCGTCGACTACTTCAATCGATCGGGAATCGTCAAGGTGAAACTTCGGCCGGATGCAACAAGCGCATCTGACCTCGGGCTTCCTGTCACTGGAGAAACCGTGACGACATCCCTGCGTCCGCTGGAGATCCGGGTAGTGGGGCACAAGAGGGCACTCATCTTGGGCGCGGTTGACTCGTTCACGATCCGGTCGAAGAGCGATCGAATCGTTTCAGTCGACGCCACGTACGCGGGAAACGGCGACTACAAAGAGGTCTTCTCCGTACTGGAGCAGCTAGCCCCCAAACTGCGGCTGGACGGCGGCGGACCTCAAAAAGCTTGAGTCGGATCTGGTTGTGGACCAGCGCGCCAAGCAAGGAGATCTCTACTCCGCACAAATTGGCCCATCGGATGCCATTGGCGCGGGCGTATCTGCAACGGTAACCATCGACCTGAAGGCAACGGGGACTCAACTGACCTTCCATGTAGCTGCTGAATCGCCGTGACGACTCGGTCAACGGGCCAGCTAAACGCTCGAGCGATCCGGTTTTCAACACTCGAGGCAATCTGCCGCGTCCTGAGTTTCTAGCCCGGCGACATCCTGGTCTGCGACGACGAGCCCGGAGGCTAGCCCTATCCGATAGATTCGGCCCATGACCAAACCACAAAGCGTTGGCCCGTATGTGAAAGTGACGAAGCGCGGATGGCCGGAATGGGTTGCCGTGATCGACGCTATGGGTGGCCGGGAGCTTCCCCATCCCGACATCGTGCCGCTGGTACAACATGAAATCGCGCATCTGGAATTGAAAAATCACGGGTGGTGGGCGCAGGGCATCACGATCGCTTACGAACAGCACATCGGCCGCCGGACAGCGCGGCCCTCACTGCTATCAAGATGAACAGTCCGGTGATCGACCATGGCCAGAGGTTCGGGTTGAGGATCATGAATGGTTCGGCGTCGAGGTGCACAAAACCCTGAAGTCGGTCCCAGAGCAGCGCTACAGCCGGGTGGCACACCGTAGTCAAAGATGCACATTCCCGCCGGGCGTCAGCACTGTGCCAGTCTCAATGAATGGATTGGCCAAGATCTGCACCTATTACGACTGCGCGCCTCGTGCTGGAACCGCTGTCGGTACTTCATGCCCCTTCTATGGTCGACGTCCTGGCCGCCCCCTCGCTCTATGACTTCACCGGCGGGGACGCGCCGTCGCTCGAGCAGTTGGAAGACCGTTATGCGGCACAGGCAGTCGGGAACTCGGCGGATGGTTCGCAGTGGTGGTTGAACTGGGTCGTCATTCAGCGAGATGGCGCCCAGCGGCTCGGGTTCGTGCAGGCAACCGTCGAGAACGACGGATCGACACTCATAGCCGACATTGCCTGGGTGATCTCACCGACCTGGCAAGGGCACGGTTTCGCGTCGGAGGCCGCTCAGGGGATGCTCGAATGGTTGCGATCAAACGGGGTGGACCATTTCACGGCACACATCCATCCGGCCAATCATGCGTCAATGCGCGTCGCGCACAATCAAGGATTACACGTGACGTCGTCGAAGAAAGATGGCGAAAATCGTTGGGAATAGGGGCTGCGCTGGGGGCTTCGGCCACCCCTCAGGTCAATTTTGCCTTGTGGTCACACTCGGCTGGCGCACGCCGAACCATCCGAATCTCCTTGATTGCGTATTCTTCCTTGCACGAACCGTCGGGAATAAAACCGTGCTTACGGTAGAACGCCTGGGCTCGCGGATTGGGGTCTGCTACCCAGAGCCCCGCCGCTGTCTCGGGAGAGATGACAGCGTCGAGGAGAGCTTTCCCGGCGCCGGTGCCGTGCGCGGATGCAAGCACGTAGAGGACGTTGAGTTGCTGGCTCCATGTCGCATCGGTATCCGCGGGGGCCGCGCTCTGTGCGATTCCGATCAGGTCGCCGTCCTGTTCAGCGACCGCGATTCGATCGTGAGCGAATCGATCATCCGTGAGCCCGATCGTCCAGAAGCGCTCTCTCGTCGACACGAACGCTGGGTCGTCCAACATCTCGTCGCGCATGATGCCCCGATAGGTTTCCTGCCAGGTCGCAACGTGCAGGCGTGCCAGGGCCGCCGCGTCCGTTGGTACCGCCGATCGGATGACAGGTTGCGTCTTCATACGTTCGATACTAATAACGAATGTTTCGTCAGGCTACTGATCAGCAAGTTTGGTCTCCTAGGCGCCATGTAGACGACTAGCCGAATGGCGACCGACACGGGATCGACCGGGTCGGATGCGGCAAGAGACGATGCCTTGGTCAGAGCGCCAACCGGGGAGACGGCGACGAGATAAGCAGTCGCAGCGACTAGAGCGGATGCGGGGCGGTTGGCGGTATGCCCGCCCTGCGACTACGCCCCCGCGCCGAGACCTTGTTGGGGGAACGCAGCTACGGCTTCGATTTCGACGAGAGCGCCCGCGCGTGCTGGGGTGACCGCTAGTACCGTGACCGCGGTGCGACGGTTTTCCCAGACCGTGGCAGTGGCGGCGTACGCTTCACCGGGGTCGATGCCGGTCGCGAGATAGATCGTCAGCTTGACCACGTACTCCGCTCCGGTTCCCGCTTCGGCCAGAACGGCGAGCACGTTGCGCAAAGCCTGCTCGGTTTGCGCTCCGAGCCCATCGAGCAGCGCGCCGCTGCCATCAGTGCCGTTCTGCCCGCCAACGTAGAGCGTGGGCCCTGCGGGCGCGATCATGCCCGGCGCGAAGGCGGGGCTCTGAAAAAGCTCGGGCGGGTCGATCGGTGTGGGAAATGAAGTCATGGTGGTGTCCCTTCAGTCGGTGCGCAGGCCGTAGATGAGCAGGGCATTGCCCTTGCTCGTCATCAAAGACCTTTGCAGGGTCAATCGCGTCAGGGGATCGGTCGGCTCGAACAGGTGACGGCCAACGCCCGCCACGACGGGGTGCGTCATCACGGTGAGCGAGTCGAGCAGGCCGGCGAAGAGCAGTTGGCGTACGAGCGAAATTCCGCCGACCAGCGAAATCTCCCCGCCCGCCGTGTTCTTCAGGTCGGTCACGAACTCTTCGAGGTCGCCGGTGATCAGCGTGGAATTCTGCCAGGCCAGCCCGCCGGTCAGCGTGCGCGAGGCGACGAACTTCGGCACGGGATTGATGAAAGCGCCGAACGGGTCGTCATGCTCGGCGCTCGGCCAGTAGCTGGCCCACTGTTCGTAGCCAACCCGGCCGAGCAGCACGGTGTCGACGCGGTCCATCATCGCGGTCATTTCCACGCCGAGCTCTTCATCGAAGCTGTCGAATTGCCAGAGGTTGGGCGATTCGACGACGCCGTCAAGGGACATGAACAGGCCGGCGGTCAGTTTTCGCATCAGGGCTCTCCTATGAGTCGGTGTGAAAGGGCATACTAACGCAGCCGGTCGAGGTAGCGAAGAATGACGCCTTCGCGCAGTGCCCACGGCGACACCTCGAGTTCGGCAGCCCCGAATGCGGCCATCGCTGCGCCCAGTACGATGCCTCCGGCCACGATCTGAAAGGTGCGGTCGGCGGTGATCCCGGGCAGGGCTGGGCGGGCTTCGGCGGGGATGCGCGCGAGCCGCGGCACCCAGTCATCCAGCTCGGCACGCCCTAGGCGCAGCCGGTCGGCGGCACCGACGCCATCGGAGGTGGTGCCGGCCAGGCGGGCCAGCGAACGGATCGCCTTAGATGACCCGACAATGTGGTGTGGGGCCGGCAGGTGCGCGAACGCGTCAACCGCATCGCGCAGAACGGATGCCGCGTGCTTACGCAACGCAGACACCTCCTCCGGCAGCGGGGGATCGTGGTGCAGAAAACCGATCGTGCTGCGTCCGGCCCCGAGCGGAAGCGACAGCGCGACCTCGGGAAACTCAGCTCCGCCGGCCGCGATCTCCAAGGACCCGCCGCCGATGTCGAACAGCAGAATGTTGCCGGCCGACCAGCCGTACCAGCGCCGCACCGCCAGGAAGGTCAGCCGGGCTTCGTCTTCGCCGGATAACACCTGCAGGGCCACACCGGTTTCCCGTTCGACCCGGTCGAGCAGTTCGGGGCCGTTGGTAGCGTCGCGCAGCGCCGAGGTCGCGAACGGCAGCAACTCGTCGATGTTGTGCTGCTGGGCAACATCTGCTGCGTGTTGTACAGAGGTGAGAACCGCCGAGACACCCTCGTCATTGATCGCGCCCTCGGGAGTGATGTAACGCATGAGACGCAAGACGCTCTTGTCGGCGGCCATCGGCACCGGCGGAGCGCCTTCGTGCGCGTCGACAACCAACAGGTGGACGGTATTCGAACCGACGTCGAGAACTCCTAGGCGCACATGTGTACGATACCGCTTGCAGCGCGCTAGCGCTGAGCGGGCGTGACGAACCGCTGCCAGGCCCACGCACTGGCGCACACTGCGGCGAAGGTTGCCGCCGTGATCCACAGCGTCAGGCCGGTACCCGCACTCTGCACCTGATCCACCATCGGTGACAGCGCCGCGAACAGGATTCCGTACGTGACGACGGTCAGACCGGTCCAGACCAGCGGCGACCAGGACAGAATGCGACGCCCGCTAGTATGACCGACGGGCACCAGAATCAGCACCGCTGAACCGATGGCGGCGAGCACGATCGTGTTGCCCGTCTCCGCGGCCAGGGACGTGACGAAATCACTGGCAGCGGGAAGCAGCGAGCCGAGCGACCAGGCGAGAACGGCGAAGGCAGCCAGCGCGCCCACCCGCACCGCGGCGAGCTGGCCGCGCTGTGCGGTCGTGGGCTCTGCGGTCGTGGGGCTTGCGGCCGCGGGGTGCGCGCCGTGCGGGCTTACGGCATCCGTTGTGGCGGTGAGGGTGATGCTGCCGAGCAGCCCGAACAGCAGGGCGGGGTGAATGTCGAACAGGCGGGACGCGATCGCGGCCGCCGCGATGAGCAGCAGGTAGCGCGGCAGAAAGGTGACCGTTCCGCGCAGCCGCAGTACGCGCGAACTCCACCACAGCGGAACCAGAATGGCCACCGCATTGACCAGTACCAGCCCGATGATCACGGCGACGAGCAGGCGCAGGTAAGCCGGTTGGTCGACGATCGGACCGGACAGCATGACGAACGTCGCGGCCGCCAGGAGCGCCGCTCCGCCAGGCAACCAGCGGTTGAGCCGCACGGTGGGCGCGACCTCGTACTCCTCGCGCACCCGGTTGCGGCCCGCCAGTGAGGGCAACGCCCGAAGTGGTCGGCCGCCGCGGGAGCGGGAGATGGTGCCCGCGAGCAGGCGCAACGGTACGGCGATCAGCAGCAGCGCCCCGAGGGCGAGCAGACCGGCCTGCAACCAGGGAAACGGCGAGCCGGTGCCCGTCGGGCCGATCGCCGCCGCAAACCGAGTCGGGTCATTCCACTGGCCGGGAAAAGCGGATGCCGCAGCCCCCTCGTTCTCCGGCTCCGCCGCTTGCGGGTCTGGCGCGGTGGTCCCCGGCGCCGGGGTCGGCGACGGCTCTGCCGTCGGGCCGGGTGCGGCAACCGCGCCATCCGGTGACGGTGAAGCCGATGGGCTCGGAGTCGGCGTGACCGGTGGCGTTGCCGAGGCGGACCCAGACGGCGTCGGCGTGCTCTCAGCCACATAACTGACCGATGCGGGCATCGAGCCCGGGCCGACATTGCCGGCGTTGTCCTTCTGTACGGCGATGACCGAGTACGACCCGGCGGCCACTCCACCGGCCGAGCAGGTCCAGGTTCCGCCGATCACCGGGGCGGAGCAGACCGAGTAGGCGCCGGCGAACACCGTCACCGTGGCGCCGGTTTCACCGGTACCGGTGTACTGGGCGCCGGCCACGGACACCTGCGCACCAGCGCTCGGAGAGGTCACAACCGGGGCATTCGGCGCGGTGACGTCGAACACGATCGCGACGGGCGTACTCGAGTTCGAGGAAGACGGTTCACTGAACGATGATGTCTGGCTGGCCGTGACGTTCAGGCTGCCGTTGCCGAGGCCGGAGAACAGGCAGGCCCAGGCACCGGAACTGTCGGCGGTGCTGTTGCAGGTATCGCCGTTGGGCAGGGTCGCCGTCACGACGGCCTGGGGGTGCCCGGTTCCGCGCACCCAGCCGTTGGACTCCGACCCGGTCAACCCGCCGAGTACCGTCGGGGCGCCGAGTACGGCAACGGAGATCTCGGCGCTCAGAGTCGGACTGCCGGTCACCACCACCCGCAGCGTGATGTTGGGTCCGTTCTGCAGGTAGACGTTGTCGCAGCTCCACGAGGTCGACGTGTCGTTGACGATGCACAAGGGGTCACCGCCGCGCGGCGACAGCAGCTGGATTTCCTGGCTGGCAGCCTTCGACCCCAATACGGTGGTGCGGTTGCTGCCGACGAATTGCCCGTTCTTCGGTTGGCTGATCTGCGGAGCCGGCGCCGGGCCGGTCGTCGCGCTGGGATTCGGTTCCTCGGTCGCGGTCGGCGTCGACTCGGCCGGTGTTGACTCGGTCGCTGTCTCGTCTGCCGTAGTCTGCGGCGCCGAAGTCGCCGGAGTCTCTTCGGCCTGTGCGGTCGATAGCGCGGGAGCCGCGAGCGCAATGGCGCAGCCGAGCAACAGGGCTGCGATCGCCGCAACGCTGCGGGAGTGCCGTGGGCGCGCCGACGTGCTCAAGACTGCGGTACGAGCCGGTGCGGACACAATTCACCCCCTGTCCCAATTTGAGGGGTAGTCGGCGGCAAAGTCAACCTCCCGCGCCTGCAAACAGAGTAACAAACCAGAGGAATTCTTCGCGGACCTCAAAACCTACCGTCAGTCGGTCGTAAACGTGACACCCTCAAGAGAAGCGGATGCCCCGCGCCGCCCGCCGAAAAGAGCCGCACCCACCATGAATCCCACGCCCCGCAGCCCCGCAGCACCAGCGAATCGCGCCATCGCCGCCCGGGACTGGGAACACCGCGCCGGCGAGCTCGGCGACCGCCTGCCGACCGGGTTCGAGGTGGCCGTGGCCACCTCCGCTTTTCAGATCGAGGGCGCCGCGCGCGACGGCGGCCGTGGCGACAGTGTCTGGGACACCTTCAGCCAGGTGCCCGGTCGCATCCGCGACGGCTCGAACGCCTCCGTCTCGACCGACCACGTGAAGAACTACGGCGAAGACACCTCCCTGCTGCGCGACCTCGGCGTTGATTCCTACGCGTTCTCCTTCGGCTGGACCCGGCTGCAGCCGGAGGGCCGTGGCGCCCTGAACCGTAATGGACTCGCGTTCTACGATCGTTTGCTTGACGCGTTGTTGGCTGACGGCATCCGTTCGAGCGCTACGCTTTCGCACTGGGACTTGCCAGCGGCCCTGCGCGGCGGCTGGCTGAACCGCGACACCGCGGGCCGTTTCGCCGACTATGCGCACGCCGTGGGGGAGGCATTCGGCGACCGGATCGACGCCTGGGTCACCCTGTTCGAGCCGGCCACGGTCACCACGAAGGGGTATGCGCTCGGCACCCACGCGCCCGGCCGTACCCTGCTGTTCGACGCGCTGCCGACAGCGCACCACCAGCTGCTCGCACACGGACTCGCCGTGCAGGCCCTGCGCGCAGCGGACGTGCGCGGACGCATCGGCCTCGTCAACTCGCACACCCCCGTGCAATCCGTCACCGACCGTGACCAAGACCGCTCCTACGCCGCCCTCTACGACCTGCTGCAGAACCGCCTGTTCGCCGATCCCGTGCTGCTCGGGCACTATCCTGACCCGCTCGAACCGTTCGCGGTTGAACTGCGCACCCTGCTCGAGGCCGACCCCGAGGACCTCCGCACGATTCACCAGCCGCTCGATTTCTATGGCCTGAGCTATTCTGAGCCCGCTCGGGTCGCCTCCGGCGCGACGGTGCTGAAGGCCCCCGATGGTCGAGCGATCCCGATCACGTCGTGGCCGTTTCACCTCGAGGCCTTCCGCGAACACCCCACCACTTCGGCCGGCGTCGTCAACGCCCCCGAATACGTCGCCGTGGCGCTCGCCGAAATTCTCGCACGCTACCCCGACCTGCCCCCGGTGTACCTCTCGCTGGCCGGCGGCGCCTTCGCTGACCAAGCGGATGCCCGCCACCAGGTGCAGGATCCCGCCCGCGTCGACTATCTGGCCGAACACCTCGTAGCAGCGCTCGACGCGACCGCGCCCGGTAGTGCGGCCGCCGCCATGGATCTTCGCGGCGTCACCTTCTGGTCGCTGCTCGACGCCTTCGAGTGGAACGCCGGCTACACCCAGCCCACCGGTCTCGTGCACGTCGATTTCACCGACGACCGCCGCACCCGCACCCCCAAGCTGAGCTACCGCTGGCTGCAGCACGCCCTGGCCAACCGCTAAGAACCGCTACACGTAGCGCTGGGTCGGGTTTTCCGCGGAGTTGCGAGTGTTTGAGTGGGGAGCGGAGACCCGGCTCAGCGCCCCTTGACCGGCCTCATGGCGTGCGCCGTCGCAGCGTCACCGAGCCGAGCACGACGGCTCCCACGATCCAGGCGCCGATAATGATCAGTTCCCCGCCCACATAGGCGGCATCCTGCGAGTCGGTCGCGACCGCCTGCAGGGCGTCGATCGCGTGTGACAACGGCAACCAGTCGCTGATGGCCCGCAGCACATCGGGCAGCTGGTCGCGAGGCAGAAAGATGCCGCCGAGCAGAATCTGCGGAAACACCAGCGCTGGCATGAACTGCACCACCTGAAATTCCGTGCGAGCGAACGCGCTGGCGAGCAGGCCGAGGGTCGTGCCGAGCACAGCATCCGCTACCGCGACGGCGAGCAGCAGCCAGAGCGATCCGCTGATCTCCAACCCGCACACCCGCACCGCGAACCCCACGGCGACGGCCGATTGCGCCACCGCGAGCAGCCCGAACGCGAGCGTGTAGCCGAGAATGAGATCGCCCTTGCCGAGCGGCATCGACAGCAGGCGCTCGAGTGTGCCGGTGCGGCGTTCCCGCAGGGTGGTGATGCTGGTCACGAGAAACATCACGATGAAGGGAAACAGCGCGATCATGCCCGGCCCGATCGTGGCGAATACCGGGGTGTCCGAGAAGATCCAGGCCAGGAGCCCGATCAGCAGGCTCGGCACCACGAGCAGCAGCACGATCGTGCGCGGGTCGTGCCGCACCTGGCTGAGTACCCGACCGGCAGTCGCGAGGGTGCGCTGCGGATTCATGAGTGGCTCCCGTCGCCGGGGCCGGCAAGCGGATGCCGCGCGATCAGCGCCAGGAACGCCCCCTCGGTATCCGCGGTGCCGGTCGAAGCCAGCAACCCCGCCGGGGTGTCATCGGCCAGAATCTCGCCGTCCCGCATGAGCAGCAGCCGGTCGCAGCGGCTGGCTTCGTCCATCACGTGGCTGGAGACGAGCAGGCTCGTTCCCGACGCGGCGAGCTGATGAAAGAGCGTCCATAGTTCGACTCGCAGCAGCGGGTCGAGGCCCACGGTCGGTTCGTCGAGCACGAGCAGATCGGGGGAGCCGAGCAGGGCGCCGGCGAGCGACACCCGGCTGCGCTGCCCGCCGGAGAGCGACCCGACCAGCTGACCCGCCTGAGAGGTGAGGTCGGTCAGGGCCAGTACCCGGTCGACGTCGCTGCGCGGGGCCCCCAGCACGGCGCGGAAATACTGCAGGTTCTGGCGCACGGTGAGGTCGTCGTAGACGCTGGCATCCTGCGTCACGTAGCCCACCCGGTGGCGCAGCGACGCCGATCCCGCCTCCCGGCCGAGCACCGTCACCGTACCGGACTGCACCACCTGCACGCCGACGATCGTTCGCAGGAGCGTGGTTTTGCCGCATCCGCTCGGGCCCAGCAGGCCCACCACGACGCCGCGGGGAACACTGACCGACAACCCGTGCAGCACCGGATGCTTCCCCCGTCGCACGTGCAGATCGGTCACGTCGACCGCGGGGGCGGATTCGTTCACTATGGTCGAACTCTCCGCCGCTGCACCCGCCGTGTCAAGCCCACAATGGGCGGTTTTGGCGGGCTCCGATGACCCATACGTCTGTCATCGCAACGAACTCACTGCAGAGAGGCCGTGATCTCCTCGGTGGTGGCGATACGTGCGAAGCCGCCGGCCTGCAGGTTCAATGCGGTCGTGGCCATGAGTTCATCAGCGCTACGACTTATCGTTCCCAGACCCGGAACCGTGGTGGTTAAGTCGAAAGTTCTTGTGGCGTCGAGTGGGACCACGACGTCGTAGCCCAGATTTCCGGCCATTCGCGCCGTGGTTTCGACACACATGTTGGTCTGGATGCCGCAGATAACCAAGCCTTCGATGTCATGCGCCTGCAACCACTCGTGCAGCGCGGGATCTCCGTAGAAAGCCGAGTTGACCTGTTTCGTGACGAAGAGACTTGGGGCCGCGTCGGCGATGAAGGACATGAGCCGATTTCCGTCCTGGCTGGGATGCAGCGTTGATTCCGGCGATTCGGAGTCGTGGCGCACGACGATGATGGGCCAGTCGTGTGCCCTCCACACGGTGAGGAGGGTTTCGATCTTGTCTTCACACTCGGGGTTGGAAGAATTTCCCCAGAAAGCGGTGTCGTTGAATCCCTCCTGCACGTCGATCACGATCAGGGCTTGGCGCTCGCGGTTCTGTTTCTGACTCATGAGATCCATCGAAGCGGATTCTCTTCGAACAAAACAGTGGCCGAAGTGACAGTGAACGATGAAATCGCGCCAGATGTCTTGGTGTCGCACGCTGGTGAGTGGCTTGACGGCCGCACTTGGGAGCGAGAACCCAGTCATCTGCAGTAGCTTCGGTGCGTGACCGAGCAACAGCCCTACCAAATTGTGAAGCAATATGAGGATTTCGAATTGCGCCGATACCCCGCGCATCTGGTGGCCGAGGTCACCATCGATGGCCCATTCGAAGACGCCGGTAATCGGGCCTTTCGCTACCTGTTCGCGTACATCACCGGCGCCAACCAGTCACTTCGTAAAGTCGCCATGACGGCGCCAGTGCTGCAAACGGATGCCGCCGAAAAGATCGCGATGACCGCGCCGGTACTGCAGCAGAGCGTGAAAGATGTCTCTGGCGCTGCGGCCGCGGAACAGTTCCGGGTGGCTTTCGTGCTGCCCAAGGCGATGACGGCCGAGACCGCGCCGCAACCCACGGACCCGACCGTGCACCTACGCACGGTGCCCGCCAGCCTGGCCGGTGCCCTCCGCTTCAGTGGACGCTGGACTCAGACTCGATACGAACAGCATCTCGAGGAGTTACACGCGGCGCTCGGCGCCGCCGGCCTCACAGCCCTGGGGGCACCCAGATTCGCCCGATTCGACCCGCCGTTCACGCCATGGTTTCTACGCCGCAACGAGGTACTGCTGGACGTCGAAGAGCCCGGCTGAGCAGCGCTCGCCCTGCCTTCCCGGAAATCCCTACGCGCCTTGAGCTTGCTTGGAGTGTCATGGGAAGCGGGTGGGAGCCTCCGGGGTCGCGGTTAGTATTGGCAGGTACGCACGGGGGGTCGTTTTTGGCCAGTTCATGTCTCCGTGCCAACGTACACATCTCGCCAATTTGCAAGGAGACGCTGCCATGGAATGGCTCATCCCGGTTTTGATCGTTGTCGCACTCGTCGCCATCGTGGGTATCTACCTGTGGTCGACCTACAACTCCCTCGTCACGCTCAACGTACGCGTCGACGAAGCGTGGAGCGACATCACGGTGATGCTCAAGCGTCGTGCCGACCTGCTGCCCAACCTGATCGAAACGGTCAAGGGCTACGCAGCGCACGAGAAAAGCGTGTTTGAGAACGTGACCAAGGCTCGGGCCGAGACGCTGTCTGCACAAGGTCCGGCCGACGCATCCGCTGCTGAGAATCACATGCAGACCGCCCTGAAGAGCATCTTCGCCGTCGCCGAGGCGTACCCGCAGCTTCAAGCCAGCCAGAACTACCTGCAGTTGCAGGGTGCAATCGTCGACACCGAGGACAAAATCCAGGCCGCACGCCGTTTCTACAACGGTGGCGTGCGCGAAATGAACACCAAGATTAAGGTGTTCCCGAACCACCTCTTCGCCGTGAACCTCGGTTTCACCGAACGCGAATTCTTCGAGGTGGCCGATTCCGCAGCGATTGCGGAGCCGCCCCGCGTGCAGTTCTAACGGAGCACTAGATGTACAGCGCGATCGCCAAGAACAAACGCAACACCGTCTTCATCATCATCTTTTTTCTCGCCCTGATCACCGGCCTCGGCTGGCTTGCGGGCGTGGCCTACGGCATGAATGGGTATACCGCCCTTATTCTCACGCTTGTCATTGCGTCGGCCTATGCGCTGATTCAGTACTACGCGGCGGGACGCCAGGCCATCTCGATGAGCGGCGGAATCAGAGTCAACAGCCAATCCGACCACCCGAGGCTGTGGCGCACGGTCGAAAATCTTTCCATCACGACGGGCACACCCATGCCTGAGGTCTACATCATCAACGACCCGGCCCCGAACGCGTTCGCGACCGGTCGCGACCCCAAGCACGCGATCGTCGCGGCAACGACAGGCCTGCTCGACATCATGGATGACGCCGAACTCGAGGGCGTCATGGCCCACGAGATGGGCCATGTGCGTAACTACGACATTCGGCTCTCGATGATCGTCTTCGGACTCGTCGTGGCCATCGGCTTCGTGTCAGACATCTTCTTGCGCATGGCGTTCTTCGGGCGCAACAACAACAGCAACGGCAACCCCGTTGTCATGGTGTTCGGCCTCGTCGCCATGATCGTGGCTCCGCTGATTGCGACGGTCGTTCAGCTCGCCGTGAGCCGCCAACGCGAATACTTAGCGGATGCCACGAGCGCGCTGACCACGCGCCACCCCGATGCACTCGCCTCAGCCTTGGCTAAGCTCGGCGAATACGGTCGCCCGATGACGAAGCAGAACACCTCGATGGCGCACCTGTGGATCGCTGACCCGCTCAAAAAGGGCGCAATGGCGAAGCTCTTCGCTACGCACCCGCCGCTTGAGGACCGCATCGCGCGCCTCACCGCCATGGGCAGCAAGTTCTGACCTAACCGTCCCCCAAACCGGTGCGCGTCGGTCGATGGCGGTTTCGACGAGCTCGACCAGCGACTTGATGGCGACGCGCCTACTGAAGTTCGGCGGCCAGGCCGTCGGCGAGGTTGCCGCGGGGTGCCACCACGATCTCACCGAGCCCCTGCCACAGCGCGGCCTCCCGCAGCACCTGCGCGAGCCGGCCCGCGGAATCCGCTGGCGCTGCAGGCTCGGCCCAGACCGCCTGCACGCGCAACACCCCGGCCTGCCGGTCGTTTTTGAGGTCAACCCGACCCACGACCGTATCACCGAGCAGAATCGGCAGCGAGTAGTACCCGAAGATCCGCTTTGGTTCGGGGGTGTAGATCTCGATGCGATAGTGAAAGTCGTACAACCGCAGCGCCCGGGCGCGCTCCCAGACCACCGGGTCGAACGGTGACAGGATCGCCTGGGCGTCCATGGTGCGAGGGAGTCTGGCGTCCCGATGCAGCCAGGCCGCCCCGACCGTGCCGCGCGGCCCCCAGCCCGGCACCTCCACCGGAATAAGCTCGCCAGCGTCGGCCAGCTCCCGAATGGCCACCAGGGCGGGTGCTGACTTCAGCCGAAAGTAGTCGGCGAAGTCCTTCACGGTGCCGATGCCGTGGGCACGGGCCGAGCGGCGCACCAGCTCGCGGTGGGCATCCGCTTCTGAAATATCCTGGCCGAGCAGCTCCGGCGAGAAGACCTGCTGGGGCAGGGCATAGACCCGTTCGAAGCGGATGCGCCCAGCGCTCACCACGTCGCCCCAGCGGAACAGCACTTCGAGCCCGGTCTTCACGTCGGACCAGCCCCACCACGGGCCGCTGCGCTTGTTGGCGTCGTGCTCGATCTCGCTCGCACGCATCGGGCCGTTGGCGGCGAGTTCGGCCAGCAGCCAGGCCAGCATCTTCTGGTTGGCGCTCGACCAGTTGCCCACGGTGCGCGCCGACCGGTCCCGATTTTGGTGCATGCGCCAGCGAAACAGCGGCCAGACGTCGGTCGGCAGAAAGGATGCTTCGTGCGCCCAGTACTCGGTGAAACGGGCCTCGCGTCCGGTCGTGAGGCGGTCAAGCTGGGACTTGTCGTACGGGCCGAGGCGGCTGAAGGCCGGCATATAATGGCTGCGTTCAAAGACGTTCACGGAGTCGATCTGCAGCAGCTCGAGCCGGTTCACCAGGGCGGTCAGCTGGCGGATACCGACGGGAGTCGTCGGGCGGGCGCCGAACCCCTGCGCGGCCAACGCGATTCGCCGCGCCAGTGCGGGGGAAATCGTCGCGGGGGAGACTGTGTGAACCATCTTTTCGACTCTATCCGGCGAAGCGGTATACCGGCCATTCGGGCGGCGCAATCATCTGTTACGCCGCACGTGAGGATCGCGTCGTGAGGCCACGCAGCAGTCCTAGACTGGGCAAGTGAGTGAATCTACGGGCAATCCGGGCGCGCGCGCCCTGCTACGTCTGCGCCGCCGGCAGGGTCTTCAGCGAGCCCGTGCTGAGCGTGCACGGGCGAGCGCCGATCAGGCCGGTTCCGAACTCCTCCTCACCCCGGTTGAGGTGGTGACCCCGGCCCCCGTGCCCAACGGGGTTGACGAGAATCTGCCAGCCGGCATCCGCTTGGCTGGAGCGTGGTCCTGGCGCCTGATCATGATCGCCGCGGCTATCGCCATTCTGATTTTTCTCATCATTCAGCTACGCCTCATCATCATTCCGCTGCTGGTCGCGGTGCTGGTGTCCGCGCTGCTGGTTCCCCTCGTGGCCTTTCTGGTACGGCATCGGTGGCCCAAGGGGCTTGCCGTAGCCGTTGCGATGTTGGGCACGCTTGTGCTCGTCGCCGGCCTGGTCACTTTGGCTTCCACCCAGATCGCTGAGGGCACGGTCGGCTTGAGCGATCGCCTCACGGCAAGTTTCGACAGCCTCAAGTCAGTGCTCGCGGCCTCACCGCTGCAATTGTCCGAACAGGAGATCAGCAGCTATCTGGATCAAGGGTGGAAAGCGATTCAAAACGACAGCGCCGTATTCATCAGCGGCGCCCTCTCGGTCGGTACCACCCTCGGGCATCTGCTCACCGGCCTGCTCCTGGCGCTGTTCAGCCTGCTGTTCATTCTTATCGACGGCAAGGCCATCTGGGCCTGGATCGTGCGATTCTTTCCCCTGCGCGCCCGCGCCGCCGTCGACGGCGCCGGCATCGCCGGCTGGACAACCCTCGGAAACTTCGCCAAGGTGCAAATTCTGGTGGCCTCCATCGACGCCGTCGGTATTGGTGTCGGTGCCGCTCTGCTCGGGGTTCCGATGGCCATCCCGATTGGTATTCTGGTGTTCCTTGGCTCCTTTATTCCCATCGTCGGTGCCGTGGCGACCGGCTCTGTCGCCATTATCATCGCCCTGATCTTCAACAACTGGGCTGTCGCCCTCGGCATGCTCGGAGTGGTTCTGCTCGTGCAGCAGGTTGAAGGCCACGTTCTGCAGCCGCTCATCATGGGAACGGCCGTGAAGGTGCATCCGCTTGCTGTCGTACTCGTGGTTGCCGCCGGTGCGTTGCTCGCCGGCATTCCGGGCGCCCTGTTCGCCGTACCGATAGCCGCCGTTTTGAACGCGATGACCAGTTACATTGCCGGTGGTACCTGGCGGTCGAGTCCGCCGACGGCGGTGCCTCCGACCGGATCGGTGCTGTGGCAGACAGTGCCGCAGAGCAGACCCGGCTACCGTTCGAGCGGTGCACCGGAACGCACCGCGCGGGTGCGTCCGCGGAGCATCCGCACGGCTCGTGATGGCTCAGCCCGCAGGACCCCCTCAGATTTGAGCGCACCTCGCGCGCCGCAGGACAGTTCGGAGAACTAAGACATGCCAGAGACCACCCTCGTCGCACCCACCCTCGCTGAGTTCGAGGCGGCGCGCGCGGTTGTCGCCCAAGTCGCCGATGTGACACCGATGGAGAGCTCGCGGTACCTCGCCGACGTGCTGGGAGCGCCGGTGTACCTCAAGTGTGAGAACCTGCAACGAACCGGCTCCTACAAGATTCGCGGCGCCTACAATCGGCTGTCCAAACTGACCGACGAAGAGAAAGCCCGCGGCGTCGTCGCGGCCTCGGCCGGCAACCACGCCCAGGGCGTGGCCTTCGCTGCCCGTGAGCTGGGCATCAAAGCCACCATCTTCATGCCAGTCGGCGTCGCGCTGCCCAAGCTGTCGGCCACCCGGGACTACGGCGCCGAGGTCATCCTGCGCGGCACGACCGTGACCGAACCGCTGCTCGCCGCAGCCGAATATGCCCGCGAGACCGGGGCGATCCTCATCCCGCCGTTCGACCACGTGGACGTTGTCACCGGGCAGGGCACACTCGGCCTCGAAATCCTCGACCAGGTTCCCGACCTCGAGACGGTCATCGTTCCCATCGGCGGCGGCGGCCTGATCTCCGGGGTGGCCAGTGCGCTCAAGCAACGCGCCGCACGCGATGGGCGCCGCATCCGCATCATCGGGGTGCAGGCGGAGAACGCCGCCGCCTACCCGCCCTCACTCGAGGCCGGTGAAGCCACGATGATCAGCATGCTGCCGACCATCGCCGACGGCATCGCCGTCGCCAAACCGGGACTGCTCAACTTCGAGATCGTGCGCGACGCCGTCGACGAGATCGTCACCGTCAGCGAGGACGACACCGCCCGGGCGCTACTCGTGCTGCTCGAGCGCGCCAAGCTCGTCGTGGAACCGGCCGGAGCCGTGGCGGTCGCCGCCATCCTGGCCGGCAAGGTCACGCCCGCGGGGCCGACCGTCGCTATCCTCTCCGGCGGCAACATCGACCCGCTGCTGATGCAGCGGGTGATCAGCCACGGCCTCGCCGCGTCTGGCCGCTACCTCACGCTGCGCATCATGCTGCCGGACCGCCCCGGCCAGCTCGCGCGAATCTCCGAGCTGCTGGCTGAGGCCACCGCGAACGTCATCGAGGTACTGCACACCCGGCACGGCGTCGGCCTGCAGCTCAGCGAGGTCGAGCTCGACGTCAGCGTCGAAACACGGGGGCCAGAGCACCGCCAGCACGTCGTCGACACCCTGCGCGCGGCCGGCTACGACCCGCAGATCGACTAGCCGCGCTTCCGGGCTCCCGTTACGGGCCCGGCCCCCGCGTATAACTCCTGCATTTTGTGACCGTTCCCCAACGGATGCCCGGAATTCCGGGCATCTTTTCTGCCCCGTCAGCAAATTGCAGGAGTTGTGGTGCTAAACCGACGGGTCGGGTCGGGTCGGTCAGGCTCCGGTGAAGGTCTCCACGTTGGTGACGTGCACGGTGATTTCCTTGCCGTTCGGCGTGGTGTAGCTCGTCTTCGCGCCCACCTTCAGGCCGATGATGGCTGCGCCGAGCGGGCTCTGCTCGCTGAATACGTCGAGGTCGCTGTTGGCGCCGATCTCGCGGCTGCCGATCAGAAAACGGCTCTCGTCGCCGGCGATCGTGGCAGTGATAACGGTGCCGGGAACGACGATGCCGTTGCTTTCGGGGGCGTGGCCGACTTCAGCGGTGCGCAGCAGCACGGTGAGGGTGCGAATGCGCGCCTCCATCTTGCCCTGCTCTTCTTTGGCCGCATGGTAGCCGGCGTTCTCCTTGAGATCGCCCTCTTCGCGAGCAGATTCGATCTTCTTCGCGATGTCACCCCGGCCGAAGTTGCTCAGTGTCGCCAGTTCCGCTGCGAGGCGGTCGTGGGCTTCCTGAGTTAGCCAGGTGACCGTTGTGTCGGTTGTCACGAGTGATCTCCTTTATTACGGTCGAATGTGACGCCCGAGCGCAGAAAAGCCCGAAGGTCGCGGATACAGTCGACGCCCCGACGATTGCCGAGGCGAATACGTCAGTTTAGGTCAGCCAGCACTCGTAAATCAAACCAGTGTTGCTCAGGTTGGTGGTACGTAAAATCTCGGTGAATGACCGGTTGTACAGCGTCGACGGCGGCAGATCGATGATCTTCCAGCCAACCACAGAATAGCTTTCGTTGAGGGCCTGCACCGCGCAACTCGCCGTGCGGTTCACTGGGAGCGACACTTCGAACGTCACGCTGACGGTGTGCTCATCGATGATGGTGTGCCCAATATCGCGTGCCTCGATTTGAGTGGATGCTCCATCCAGACCGGTCCACAACACCCACGCTCCGAGTACCAGCACAAAAATACCGCCCAGAGCCCAGAGGATCCGTCGGTCGCGACGCTTGCGATCGGGTGTACGCCCGTAGCGCGATTGGATCACGGCACTCTCGATCGGCGTGGGGGCCGACGTGCCTTCGGATTCGTCCAGGCGGCAGGGCTCGCGGCTCGGCTGAACTCCGGCAGGCGTGCTGTTTTGGGGCACTGGCGATTTCACACTTTCACGGGAGCGATTAGGCTGGTAATTAGGTTATCTGGCCTAAGGTTATCCGGCATTCCTGAGGAGTATGGTGACGCTGCGACTGATGGCTGTGCATGCCCATCCCGACGACGAGTCGAGCAAGGGCGCTGCAACGTATGCCTACTACCGCAGCCTTGGCGCCGAGGTGATGATCGTGAGTTGCACGGGCGGCGAGCGGGGCAGCATCCTGAACCCGGCCCTGAACGGCCATGCCATGGCTGAGCGCGATATCTCAGGCCTCCGCCGCCTCGAGATGCTGGGCGCGCAGCGTGCCCTCGGGGTGCAGCACCGCTGGCTCGGCTTCGAGGATTCCGGCATGAACGAGGACAAGTCGGTGCCGCCGAACTCGTTCGCTGATATTCCGCTGGAGTATTCGGCCGAACCCCTGGTCACGCTGGTGCGGGAGTTTCGTCCCCAGGTTCTGATCACCTACGACGAAAACGGCGGCTACCCGCACCCCGATCACATCCGTTGCCACGAGGTCTCCCTCGAAGCTTTTCGCGCGGCCGCTGCCCCCGACCGGTACCCGCAGTCGGGCGAGCCGTGGCAGATCGACAAGCTCTATTACGACCGCATTTTCAACCTCGAGCGCATCGATGCGATGTACCTGGCGCTCAGCGTCGCCGAGCCCGATTCTCCGCTGCTGGAACCGCTCGGGGCGGCTCGGGAACGCATGGAGAATTACCCGCAGCTGGCCACCACTCACGTGCCGGCAGGAGACTTCCTCGAAGCGCGCGACGAGGCCCTGCGCTCGCACGCGAGCCAGGTCGCCCCCGACAGCAGCTTCTTTTTCTGGCCGAACGATTTGGTACGCGAGGCCTGGCCGTACGAAGACTTCCAACTCGTCGAATCGAAAGTAGACACCGCAATGCCTGAATCTGATCTCTTCGCCGGAATCCCGGACAACGAATGATCTCCCTGTTGAACGTCGTACTCGCCGTCACACCGACCCCCGACCCCGATTTCGACCCGAACACTGTCACCCCCGGTGTCGTCGGGTTCATCGTCGTCTTCCTGATCGGAGCGGCGACCCTGCTGCTCGGTTTCGACCTGGTGCGTCGCATCCGCCGCACCACCTACCGCGCGGAAATCACCGCCCGGCTCGAAGCCGAAATCGCCGAGCGTGACGCCGACCAGAGCACACCGAAGACCCCGGGCGACAAGCCCGAATAACCAGCGTTACGGGTAGAGCGGATGCGTGGCGATCAACAGAATCGCCGCGAAATGACACAGGAACGCCACGACCGTCAGGGTGTGGAAGATCTCGTGAAATCCGAACACACCCGGAACCGGGTTGGGCTTCTTCAGCCCGTAAACGACCGCTCCGACGGTGTAGCAGAGCCCGCCGATCAGAATGAGCGTCATCATGGTGGCGTTGGCCTGAAAAAAGTCCACGATAAACAACAGCGCGCCGTAACCGAGCACCAGGTAGAGCGGCACGTAGAGCCAGCGCGGCGCGTGGATCCAGAACACCCGAAAGATGATGCCGAGCCCGGCGCCGCCCCAGACCAGCCAGAGCAGCAGCGTGGCCTTCTCCGGCGGCAGCGCGAGCACGGTGATCGGCGTGTACGACCCGGCGATCAGCAAAAAAATGTTGGCGTGGTCGATGCGTTTGAGAATGATGCGGGTGCGCGGCTGCCAGTTGAAGCGATGGTAGAGCGCCGAATTGCCAAACAGCAGCATCGAGCTCAGCACGAACACGGCCGAGCTGATTTTGGCCGCCGACCCCTCAGCCAGCACCAGCAGCACGATTCCGGCCACGATCGTGACGGGAAAAGTTCCCGCGTGAATCCAGCCACGCCAGGTCGGTTTCACATCCTCCGGATGGGCGTCAGCCGCCTCGATCAGCGGCAGATTGGGGATATCGCGCTCGGTGGCCATGCTGCAAGGATACGACAGGGCGAGCCCCGCGTGCCCCGAAGGCCCGTCGGAGTGGACTAGCGTAACTGTGTGCAGAAACCCCAAGTTCCCTCAGCGCGCGGTCTCCTCTACAGGCTGTATCAGCGCCGCCTGAGACGCGGACTGACGCCGGAGCATCTGCCCCGTCACGTGGCCATGATCATCGACGGCAACCGCCGCTGGGCCAGACAACTGGGGTTTCAGACGGCCGCACACGGTCACCGTGCCGGTGCCGCGAAGATGCGCGAATTTCTGGAATGGTGCGACGACCTCGGAGTTTCGGTCGTCACCCTGTACCTGCTCTCCTCCGACAACCTCACCCAGCGGCCCGCTGACGAACTCGCCGATCTAATCGAGATCATCGCCGATCTGGCCGAAGAGCTCTCGCACTATCGCGATTGGCGGGTGCAGCAGGTGGGGTCCAAAGCCGGCCTGCCCCTTCCGCTGGTCGCAGCCCTTGACGCAGCGGATGCCCGCACCAGCGACCGTAGGGGCCTGCACGTGAATCTCGCGGTCGGCTACGGCGGGCGCACCGAGATCACAGACGCGATGCGCAGCATCGTCGCCACCCACCACGCGCACGGTGGCACGCTGGAAGACCTCGCTGAGACGCTCACGCCCGAACTGATCGGCCAGCACCTGTATACCGGCGGTCAGCCCGACCCCGACCTCGTGATTCGCACCTCGGGTGAGCAGCGGCTGAGCGACTTCATGCTGTGGCAGAGCGCGCACAGCGAGTTCTACTTCGTCGAGGCGCTCGGCCCCGACCTGCGTCAGATCGATTTTCTTCGGGCATTGCGCGACTTTTCCCGCCGGCAGCGCCGGTTCGGCGGCTAGACCCGTTGGCGGGGTGAGACCAACGGGGGAGTATTCGTTTTCCAATTGATTGGACCCAAGCATGAATTCGCTCCTGAGCTTCACCGATGGCTTTCGTGATGAACCCGGCTATCTGAACTATGGCCGGGTCGGCCCGCTCTCCGACGCCGTCGTCGCCGAAACCCTCGGCCAGACCGAGGTGCTCTCGCGTGCCCGCTACGGCAGCCTCGACCACCTCGCCGAGCAGGATCTGCGTGCGCGCACCGCGGTATCCGCTCTCACCGGTTTCACGCCTGAACAGGTCGTGCTGCAGCCCAACACCAGCTCGGGTCTGATGCAGGCCATGTTCGGTCTGACCGGTTCGGTGCTGTTATCTGCGGGGGACTTTCCCAGCGTGCCGTTTGCCGCAGTTCGGGCCGCTGAGTCCCTGCACGTGGTCACTCCGCTCTGGTTGCAGACCGAGCACGGCCGCGTCACTCCGGGGCAGATCCGCGACCAGCTCACCCCGGCCGTCGCCGCCGTCGCTGTGTGCCTCGTCGATTCCCGAACCGGCTATCGGGTCGACCTCGAGGGCATCCGTCAAGTCATCGGCGATCGCCTGCTCATCGTCGACGCTATCCAGGGCTTCGGCATCGTCGATGCCGCCTACGAGGCAGCGGATGTTGTCGCTTCCGGTGGACAGAAATGGACGCGGGCCGGCTGGGGCACCGGCTTTCTGGCCCTCAGCGAACGGGCGCTGGAACGCCTCGTGCCGGTGTATTCGGGCTACGTCGGCACCGATACCGACGAGCCGTGGGACGAGGTGACCCCGCCGAGCCGCGCAGCCAGAGCCTTCCGGGTGACCAACGGCGACTCCATCGCGCAGGCCCGGTTCGCAGCGGCCCTCGAGCAGATCTCCGACGTCGGTGTCGACGTCATCCAGACCGCCATGAATGACAACGTCTCGCAGATCATCCAACTCGTAGACGAATTCGTCATCGAGATCGTCTCGCCCCGCGATGTTCGCGAACGGGCGGGGATCGTCGTACTCGAGCCGCCGGCTGAGCTGCTGACCACCCTCGTGGCCAGCCTGCACAACCACGGCATCACCGCGACCACCCGCGGCGCCACCGTGCGGCTCAGCGTGCACGCGGCCCTCGACCCTGACACGGTAACCATGCTGAGGGGTGCACTCACCGCCTACACGCTCGCCGCTACCTACTAGCAACACCGCGGCCCAGACTCTGCGTCTGCCCCAACGTCAGGTGAACGTCAGATTTCGGTGGGCGTGTCGGGTTCCATTTTGCGCCGGTAAGTCGTAGCGTCACTTTTATCAGGTACGGCACCTGATCGAGACGGCCATATAAGTACGGCTCGAGAATTGCTTGATGGCCAGCTCGCCAAAGTGATCCGCGTCCTCGTGACGCAGGGTGGGAGTGGCTGTGACCGCTAATCGAACCGACCTTAATGCGACTGACCGGGTGGAGACATCCGCTTCGCAAACCGAGCGCACCTTTGTGTTGGACACCTCGGTGCTTCTGTCAGATCCGAAAGCGATTTTCCGCTTTGCCGAGCACGCCGTTGTCTTGCCCGTGGTGGTGATCAGCGAGCTGGAGTCCAAGCGCAACGACCCGGAGATCGGGTATTTCGCTCGGCAGGCGCTGCGTAACCTCGACGAGCTGAGGCTCAAGCACGAACGCCTCGACTTTCCGATTCCGGTTGGCGAGGGCGGCAGCCTGCGCGTGGAACTAAACCACTCGAACATGTCGGTGCTGCCGTCGGGCCTGCAATTGAACGACAACGATTCGCGCATTCTCGCCGTGGCCCTGAACCTGGCCAACGAAGGAATGACGGTGACCGTCGTCTCGAAGGACCTGCCGCTGCGGGTGAAGGCCGCATCCCTCGGCCTCGCTGCCGATGAATATCGGCACGAACTCGCGGTCGATTCCGGCTGGACCGGTATGGACGAGATCACCCTCAGCGCCGAGCAGATGAGCGTGCTCTACGACAAAGAGACGCTCGACTCGCGAACGGTGCAGGACATGCCGATCAACACCGGGCTGGTCATCCACTCCGATCGCGGGTCGGCCCTCGGCCGGGTGACCAGTCGCGGCACGCTCAAGCTCGTGCGCGGCGACCGTGACGTCTTCGGGCTGCACGGACGGTCGGCCGAGCAACGACTGGCCATCGACCTGCTGCTCGACCCGGAGATCGGCATTCTGTCGCTTGGCGGACGAGCCGGTACCGGTAAGTCGGCGCTCGCTCTCTGCGCGGGCTTGGAGGCCGTGCTCGAGCGCCAGCAGTACCGCAAGATCATGGTGTTCCGGCCGCTGTACGCGGTCGGCGGGCAGGATCTCGGCTTTCTGCCCGGTGACCAGGGCGAGAAGATGGGGCCGTGGGCGCAGGCGGTGTTCGACACGCTCGGCGCGATCGTCTCGGAGAACGTGGTCGAGGAGGTGATGGAGCGCGGCATCCTCGAGGTGCTGCCGCTCACTCACATTCGCGGTCGGTCCCTGCACGACGCCTTCGTGATCGTGGACGAGGCACAGTCGCTTGAACGCAACGTGCTGCTGACCGTGCTGAGCCGCATCGGTCAGAACTCGCGCGTGGTGCTCACCCACGACGTCGCCCAGCGCGACAATCTGCGGGTCGGCCGCTTCGATGGTGTGGCCAGCGTGATTGAAACGTTGAAGGGGCATCCGCTGTTTGCGCACATGACCCTGACCCGTTCGGAGCGCAGCGCGATCGCCGCCCTCGTGACCGAGATGCTGGAGGGCAACGAGGTCATGTAGCTGGTACGGCAAAGCGCCCGGTCCCTCGCGGGGCCGGGCGCTTTGTCGTGCTGTTACTTCTGCTGGGGGGGACGCGTCATGCTGAGCACGTCGAGGGCAGTGTCGAGCTCGGCGAGCGTCAGGTCACCTCGTTCGACGTGGCCCAGGGCGATGACGGCCTCACGCACGGTGAGTCCCTCAGCGACGGCCTTCTTGGCCACCTTGGCGGCGGCTTCGTAGCCGATGACCCGGTTGAGCGGGGTGACGATCGACGGCGACTTCTCGGCCAGCGCACGAGCGTGCTCGAGGTTGGCGACGAGGCCGTCGACGGTCTTGTCGGCCAGAACGCGGGTGGCGTTGGTCAGCAGGCGGATCGATTCGAGCAGGGCGGTTCCCATGACCGGGATACCGACGTTGAGCTCGAATGAGCCTGAAGCGCCGGACCAGGCGATGGTGGCATCGTTGCCGATAACGCGCGAGCAGACCATGAGCACGGCCTCCGGAATGACCGGGTTGACCTTGCCGGGCATGATCGACGAGCCGGGCTGCAGGTCGGGGATGTTGATCTCGCCGAAACCGGTGTTCGGGCCTGACCCCATCCAGCGCAGGTCGTTGTTGATCTTGGTCAGTGAGACGGCGATGGTGCGCAGGGCTCCGGAAGCGTCGACGAGGCCGTCGCGGTTGGCCTGGGCCTCGAAGTGGTCACGCGCTTCGGTGATCGGCAGCTCGGTCTCCTGAACGAGCAGCTCGATGACCAGCTGCGGAAAACCGTAGGGCGTGTTGATGCCGGTACCGACCGCGGTTCCGCCGAGCGGAACCTCGGCGACGCGGGGGAGCGCTGTGCGAATGCGCTCGATGCCGAGGCGCATCTGGCGGGCATAGCCGCCGAATTCCTGGCCGAGGGTGACCGGAGTGGCATCCATCAGGTGGGTGCGTCCCGCCTTGACGGCCTCTTTCCACAGTTCAGCCTTGGACTCGAACGCGACCGCGAGGTGGTCGAGCGAGGGGATGAGCTCGTCGATCAGGGCGCTCGTGACGGCGATGTGCACCGAGGTGGGGAACACGTCGTTGGAGGACTGGCTCGCGTTGACGTGGTCGTTCGGGTGCACCGGGCGGCCGAGGGCGCGGGTCGCGAGGGTCGCGATGACCTCGTTCATGTTCATGTTCGAGCTGGTGCCGCTGCCGGTCTGGTAGACGTCGATCGGAAACTCGTTGTCGTACTGGCCGGTGATGACCTCGTCGGCGGCCGCGGCGATCGCGTCAGCGATGTCCTGCTCCAGCACGCCGAGCTGGGCGTTGGCGAGAGCTGCGGACTTCTTGATGCGAGCGAGAGCTGCGATCTGCGCGGACTCGAGCGTGGAACCCGAGATCGGGAAGTTCTCCACGGCTCGCTGCGTCTGGGCACCGTAGAGTGCGTGAGTTGGAACCCGGACCTCACCCATCGTGTCGTGTTCGATCCGGTAGCCGGCGTTTGCGGAGGTGTCCACCACTATGTGCATTCCCTTTCGGTGCTGTATGAGAGTCGTGCTGTGCGCAACGGGTGCGCGATTGTGAGGCGGCGGGTCTAAATGACGCCCACCACGATGTTGGGGTCGGCGTGCCCTTCGCGAAGAACGTAATTCGCACCGACGATAGCCAATGTACCTTCTGCGATGGCCGCGCTGATCAACTCGGACTGCTCGAGCATTTCGGTGACCGTGTCTTTGAGATGTTCCCGGCCCACGTGGCCGGCATCGACCAGCTGAGGGTCGAGAAAAGCGGATGCCGTCACCCCGCTCACCCGACGCACCGCCGGAACGATCTTTTCGATAACGTGATTGATGTGAACGGGCAGGGGCGGGGCATCCGTGCCTTGCGAATCGATGGCGGCGCGCACCGCACCGCACTCGTCATGCCCGAGCACGAGAATGAGCGGAACGTGCAGCACCGCGACGGCGTACTCGAGCGAGCCGAGCACGGATTCGGAGATGATCTGGCCGGCGTTGCGCACGACGAACAGGTCGCCGAGACCCTGGTCGAAGATGATCTCGGCGGCAAGTCGGGAGTCGCTGCAGCCGAACAGGGCGGCGTGCGGGGTCTGCTGGCCGACGAGCTCTGCCCGTCGGTCGACATCTTCGCGGTGCCGGGGGGTACCGGCGACGAAGCGCACGTTGCCCTCGCGCAGTTCGTTCCAGGCCTCAGCCGGCGACGGGGGAGTCGTCCAGGCGCGGTTCATTCGGCGGCGTTCTCTGCCACGTTGGGCGCCAGCGCGGTAGCGAGGGTCTCGAAGTCGCCGGTGGGTGCCGTGCCGATGAGCACGTAGGTGCTCGTGCCGGCGGTGGTGACGAGGGCATAGTCGAAGTTGCCGCGATCGGCGGCAGCCGCGCTGTTGCGGTAAACGTCCCAGGTGACTCCGGCGATGCTGACCGTGTCGACGACGGGGGAGTCCGGCAGTTTCTGGGCGAGCCAGGTGGGGTTGGCGTCGAAGGCCTGGTTGAAGCCGATGTACTGGTTGTCGGGTGTGAGCAGCCCGATGTACCAGGAGGGTACCTGGCCGTTAGTGCCGGCCCGCCACTCGGCGTCGTTGGCGCTCCAGCCGCCCGGCAATACGGGGCTCGCGAGGGCGTGGTCCACGACGGGCTGCGTCTGGGCAGCGATGCTCGCGTAGTCGATGTCGCGAGTGATCGGGTTGTCATTGCGCGGCACCAGCAGCACGAGCACGAGCACAGCGCCCACGGTGACGAGCAGGGAGAGCACCAGATTGTTCACCGTCTTGTGCGAGCGGTACTTGCGCGAATTCTCGGCGAGCCGGTCGGCGGTCTCCTGCGGAGTCTCCGGCCGGCCGAGTTCGGCGACAACGCGCGGCGGTTTAGGGGCGCGGCTCATCTGGCGGTCGCGGTGTCTTCGCTGGCGGGCGCCGTCGCTGCCAGACGGGCGGCATCCAGTCTGGCTTTGGCGCCGATCAGCCATTCTTCGCAGCGGCGGGCGAGGTGTTCGCCGCGTTCCCACAGTGCGAGCGACTGCTCGAGGGTGCTCGAGCCCTGTTCGAGCTCGTTCACCACGCGGATGAGCTCATCGCGGGCCTGTTCGTAGCTGAGTTCACTGGTGTCTGCGGCGGGCGAGGTCATGGCATCCATTCTATTTATTTCGACGCGGCGGCGTTGGTGGTGGCGGGAACGGTGCCGCTGGCCAGGGTGAGCAGAAGTTCGGTGCCTTCCGGGGCGTCGTCGGCGCTGCGCAGCACGTGGCCGCTCGGCAGCTGGGCGATCGCGTAGCCGCGGTCGAGGGTGCCCTGGGGCGACAGGGCGCGCAGCTGGGAACGCAGTTCCACCACCGTGGCCCCGGCGCGTTCGAGAACGCGCCCGGTGAGTTCGGCGCCGCGCGCCACGTAGCGGGTGAGGTCTTCGCTGCGGGAGTCGATGATCCAGCGCGGGTCGACCAGCGCCGGACGGCTGCGCAGCTGTGAAATGCGGTCGATTTCCGACGAGAGGATGCCGGTGAGCCGGCTGCTGAGACGCGCCCTGGCCTGCTGCACCCGGTTCAGTTCGTCGCTGACGTCGGGAACGACGCGTTTGGCGGCATCCGTGGGGGTAGAGGCTCGCAGGTCGGCGACGTCGTCGAGCAGCGGACGGTCGGCCTCGTGTCCGATCGCGCTCACCACTGGCGTCATGCAGGCAGCGGCGGCACGCACGAGGCTCTCGTCGCTGAAGGTGAGCAGGTTCTGAAAGTCGCCGCCGCCACGGGCGACGATGATGACGTCGACCTCTGGGTCGGCGTCGAGCCGCTGGATCGCGCTGGTCACCTCGCCGACGGCACGGTCACCCTGCACCGCGGCGTGCGCGACCCGAAAATTCACGGCCGGCCAGCGCAGCTGCGCGTTGCGGATGACGTCTTTCTCGGCGTCGGAATCTTTGCCGGTCACCAGGCCGATGCAGTGCGGCAGAAACGGCAGGCGCTTCTTGCGAGAGGCATCGAACAGGCCCTCGCTCGCGAGCTGTTTGCGCAGGCGTTCCAGTCGCTCGAGCAGGTCGCCGAGCCCAACGTGCCGCATCTCGAAGGCCTGCATGGTCAGCGTGCCGCCCTTGACCCAGAAGTTGGGCTTGACCAGGGCAACAACGCGGTCACCGGCTTTGAAATCAGCGGTCAGTTTGGCGCGCACCGACGACCAGATCGTGAAACTCACGGTGGCGTCTTCAGAAAGGTCTTTGAGCTTGCCGTAGACGTTGCCGCCGCTGGCACCCCACTGGGTGATCTCGCCCTCGACCCAGACCATGCCGAGCCGCTCGATGTAACCGCGGATCTTGCCCGAGAGCAGGGCGACCGGCCACGGCGTTTCGACGGTGGCGGGGGCATCCGTCATGCGGTGATCCTGGCGGTGGTGCTGATCGTGGCACTGGCGTTGGGCACAGGCGGGTCCTCCCAGAGTTCTTCGGTCGTGCGTGCGTAGACTGAGGCGGTGAACACCAGCGCGCACACTACTAGCAAGCCGACTTCTATTGGCCTGGGCATGCCGCGCCTTCCCAGCGCTCGCAACAGGCTTAAGGATACCCCGGTGGTCGGACATAAGCGGGTGCTGCTCGCTGCCCCGAGGGGTTACTGCGCCGGAGTCGACCGCGCGGTCATAGCCGTGGAGAAGGCGCTCGAGCACTACGGCGCCCCCGTGTACGTGCGCAAGCAGATCGTGCACAACATTCATGTGGTTTCCGAGCTGGAAAATCTGGGTGCCATCTTCGTCGACGAGGTCGACGAAGTGCCGCATGGTGCGCACATCGTGTTCAGCGCCCACGGGGTCTCGCCGGCCGTCGTCAACGCGGCCGCCGAGCGCGGACTGCAAGCCATCGACGCCACCTGCCCGCTCGTGACCAAGGTACACCGCGAAGCCGTGCGCTTTGCCCGCGACGACTTTCAGATTTTGCTGATCGGCCACGAAGGCCACGAAGAGGTCGAGGGCACCGCCGGTGAAGCCCCAGAGCACACCACGCTCGTCGGCAGCCCCGAGGAAGCCGACACCGTTGTCGTGCGCGACCCCGACAAGGTGGTCTGGCTGTCCCAGACCACGCTCAGCGTCGACGAGACCATGGAGACCGTGCGCCGACTGCGGGCGCGCTTTCCCAACCTGCAGGATCCGCCCAGCGACGACATCTGCTACGCCACCCAGAACCGCCAGGTCGCCATCAAGAAGGTCGCGCGCGACTCCGACCTCGTGATCGTGGTCGGCTCCGCCAACTCGTCGAACTCCGTGCGCCTGGTCGAAGTAGCTCTGGAATACGGCGCGAAAGCTGCCTACCGCGTTGACTTCGCGAGCGAGGTCAAGCAGGAGTGGCTCGACAACGCGGCCACCGTGGGCGTGACGAGCGGGGCATCCGTTCCCGAAGAACTGGTCGACGAATTGCTCGCCGCTCTTGCCGATGCCGGCTATGCCGACGTTGTGCCGGTCAAGACGGCCGAAGAAGACCTGATCTTCTCGCTGCCCAAGGAACTGCGCAAGGACCTTTCGGGCGAAACGGATGCCCGTGCCTTCGGCGGTCGCGCCGACGCCGCCGAGTAGACGGCCGAGCAACCGAAGGGCGGGAGCGCGATCGTTTCCGTCCCTCGGGGTTGCGCACTGCGTTACTGGCGGCTGAGAAACTCTATTAAGGTCGTGTCGATGGATAGTGCAGCCACGGTGAACGCGAACAGCACGACGAGGGACACGGCTCCACCGACAATCGGCACGTAGAAAGCCCGTCGATGACGCAGCAGCAGCCGCACGGATATCGCTGCCGCGGCGAGCCAGACGAATATCAGCACGATTGCGCCGGACGTCGTAATCGCACCGATGGATGCAGCGGGATCGTACGTTCCCAGGCCCTCCTGCGTGTAGAACATTTGCATGGCCACCGGGAAACCGCCTAACGAGAATACGCCGTAGACATTTGCCAGGAGTCCGAAGGCGAGTAGGCCGATGGTCCACGGGCGGTCCCAGCCGGGAACGGTTCGCGGTCCGGCCACCGCCGCGGGAGCCTGCTGATTGTTTGGCGACGGTGTTCCCGCTCCCGCCCCGGCAGTGGGGGAGGGAGCGGGGTCAACCCGGTTTGTGTCCTGCGGCGGCTGCCAGGTCCAGCCTTCAGGGGCGAGTTCGCCGTACTGGGGGCGCGGGCGTGGGTCTTTCGCGGGTGGTGGAACGGAGTCCGGGTTGTCTGTCATTGCTCTAACTGTTTGAGTGCCCGGCGGAGCCGAGCTGGCGGGTGGAATCAACCACGCGAGCGGCCATGGCCGACTCGGCCACCTTGCCCCAGGCGCGCGGGTCGTAAACCTTCTTGTTGCCGACTTCGCCGTCGACCTTGATCACGCTGTCGTAGTTCTTGAGCATGTAGTCGGCGATCGAGCGGGTGAAGGCGTACTGGGTGTCGGTGTCGATGTTCATCTTGACGACGCCGTTGGCGACGGCTTCGGCGATTTCGGCATCGGTCGAGCCTGAGCCGCCATGGAATACCAGGTCGAGAGGCAGCGCTGCGAGTCCGAACTTGGCGGACAGGCCGGTCTGAATCTGCTTGAGGAGTTCCGGGCGCAGCTTCACGTTGCCGGGCTTGTACACGCCGTGCACGTTGCCGAAGGTGAGGGCGGCCATGTAGCGGCCCTGCTCGCCGAGGCCGAGGGCCTCGACCATCTTGATCGCATCGTCGAGCGTCGTGTACAGGTTCTCATTGACGTCGGCCTGCACGCCGTCCTCTTCGCCGCCGACGGCGCCGATCTCGACCTCGAGAATGGCGTTGATCGCGCGGGTGCGTTTGAGGATGTCAGTGGCGATATCCAGGTTCTTGTCCAGCGCGATGGCCGACCCGTCCCACATGTGCGACTGAAAAATGGGGTTGCCGCCATCGGCTACCGCAGACTCCGAGGCTTCGATGAGCGGAATGACGAAGTCACCGAGCGCGCCCTCGGGGCAGTGGTCGGTGTGAAGTGCCACGGTGATCGGGTAGTTGTCGGCGACCGAGTGCGCGAAACGGGCGAAGGCGAGCGCGCCGGAGGCCCGGTTCTTCACGGTGTGGCCGGCGAAGTAGTCGGCGCCGCCGGTGGTGACCTGGATGATGCCGTCGGATCCGGCTTCGGTGAGGCCCTGGAGGACGGCGTTGATGCTCTGCGACGAGGACACGTTGAACGCCGGGTAGGCGAACCCGCCTGTCTTCGCTTTGTCGAGCATGGCGGCGTACTGGTCGGGGGTTGCGATGGGCATTGCTTCTCCTCGAAAGTGTGCGGGGGTGTGACCCGAGTCTAGCCACGCCCGCCTCGGCGTGGTCCGTGCGCGATAAGGTGACTCGGGCGGACAATCCGCGCGACCCGCCGCGCATCCGTCGTATTCGAAGTCGAACTTACGTCCGGGAGGACCTTTTGAACAGCACCGAGACCGCCACTCTGTTTCAACACCCCGACCGTAACCTCGCGATGGAGCTCGTGCGCGCCACCGAGGCCGCCGCTATCCGTGCCGTGCCCTTCATTGGCCGCGGCGACAAGAACGCCGCCGACAAGGCCGCCGTCGACGCCATGCGCGCCTTCCTCGGCACCGTCAACTTCGACGGACTTATCGTCATCGGTGAGGGCGAAAAAGACGAAGCCCCCATGCTTTTCAACGGTGAGCACGTCGGCAACGGCCGCGGCCCCGCCTGCGACATCGCCGTGGACCCCATCGACGGAACGAGCCTCACCGCAGCAGGCCGCCAGAACGCCGTCTCCGTCATCGCCGTGTCGGACCGCGGCACCATGCTGGACGCCTCGTCGATCTTCTACATGGACAAGATCGTCACCGGTGCAGCCGGTCGCGGCGTCGTCAGCCTCGACCAGTCGATCGCCGACAACCTGCGTGAGCTTGCCAAGGCAGTGAAGAAACCAGTCGGAGAGCTGACGGTTGCCGTACTCGACCGCCCCCGCCACGCCGGCCTGATCGACGCGATTCGCAGCGCCGGCGCCGGAACCCGCCTCATGCTCGACGGCGACGTGGCTGGCGGTATCAACGCTGCGCGCTACGAGACCCGAATTGACATGTGCGTCGGCATCGGCGGAAGCCCGGAGGGCATCACCACAGCCTGCGCGCTCAAGGCGCTCGGCGGCTACATGCAGGGACGCCTGGCTCCGAAGGACGACGCTGAGCGTGCTCGCGGAGTCGCGGCCGGCCTCGACATCGACAAGCTGCTCGAAATCGACGACATGGTCAGCGGGGACAACACGTTCTTCGTGGCGACCGGTGTGACCGACGGCGGACTCGTCGACGGCGTGCGTCGCAAGGGCCCGATGATCCGTACCGAAAGCATCGTGCTGCGCTCGCGTTCGGGCACGGCCCGTCGCGTCATCGCCGAGCACCTTGCCGAGAAGTGGCTGTAGTCGCTTCGACCGGCTCGGAGCTCGCCTGCAAGACGGGCTCGTAACGCAAACTGCACGCCTCGGGTCTGTTTGTTCAGACTTGGGGCGTGCAGTTCTTCGTTCACACTCTCTGTCACCGACTTACACGTGTACCTCGGAATCCGATTCGTCGGCATCAGCGAGACGCCGGTCGATCACGCTGTGTCTGGCCTCATTCAATTCAGCGCCGTCCAGTTGAACGGGCAGGTCCAGCTCGTCGGAAACAGATGCCGGCGCCTCCAACTCGGGCGCGGTCAGCTTGCGCGGCGAATCGTGAATGATTGCCGGTTCAGTGAGCAGCCCAATCTTGGTCTGGTCGATCCCCGGAAACTGCCGAGCGGTTACGAGCACCCGGGATTCGAGTGAGTTGGCGAATTTGTTGTAGCTGTCCACCGTGCGCTCGAGCGCCTTGCGCAGCGACTCGGCATGGCCGCTGAGCGCACCGAGCCGCTGGTACAGGGCATTGCCGAGGTCGAAGAGTTTCTGCGCCTCATCGGTGACGGCCTGCTGCTGCCAGGTGAAGGCCACCGTTTTCAGCACCGCCCACAGGTTCACCGGTGAGGCCAAGGCAACTCGCTTGCTGAACGAGTAGTCGAGAATTGACGGGTCGGCCTCGAGCGCCGCGGACAGCAGGGATTCGCTCGGAATGAAGGCGATCACGAACTCCGGGCTGGCATCGAAGCCTTCCCAGTAGGTCTTCTTGGCGAGCGCGTCAATGTGCGCACGCACGGCCTTCACGTGCTTGTCGATCAGCAGCTTGCGGCGGGCGCCCTCTTCGCCTGTGGCCGTGTAGGGAATAGTGCTGGCTTCGATGTAGTGCTCCAGCGGAACCTTGGCATCGATCGCGATCGACTTATTGCCGGGCAGCCGTACGACCATGTCGGGACGGCCAAGGCCGGCATCCGTCGTGATATTGGTCTGCGTGTTGAAGTCGACGTACTGGGCCAGACCGGCAGCTTCGACGACGCGCCGCAGCTGGGTCTCGCCCCAGACACCACGGGTGCTGTTGGAACGCAGGGCAGTCGCGAGTGACTCGGTGGTCACCCGTAATTGCTGATCCGAAATTTGCGCCTGCTTGAGCTGCTGCGAGAGCGAACCGTACTGTTCACTGCGCTGCGTCTCGAGCTCGGTGACTTTCTCCTGCATGGTGCGCAGCGTCTCACGAACGGGGCTGAGGGCCTCGAGTACGAGGTGCTCGCGCTTCTCCCGCTCGGACTGCAACTGCTGATCTGACCGCTGGCGCTCGACGGCCTCACGTGACGTGGCCCGGTCGTGGTCGATCTGCGCCGAGAGACCGTCGACGGTGGCGAGAGCGGCCGACAGCTCACTCTGCAGGGCAGCGCGAACCGTGGCCTCGCTCGCTCGTACCTCGGCGAGGGCTACCTGATGACGGGCTTCGAGCACGGCCGGGTCGTCACCCCCGGTAGCGGTGGGGCGCGCGCGGTTGCGTTGCAGCACCACCACGGTCAACAGGGCGCCCAGCGCGGCACCGACGACGAGACCGATGATCAAACTCAGCAGTGGATCCATGCTTTAAGTCTGCCAGCGACCACTGACATCGCTGGAATGACACTCGGACCGGTCCACATGCCCGAGCCAATCCAGCCGGCTGAGCGCCGCTAGTTGAGCGCCATCGGCCCGTGCGTCGACGCGTGCTCCTTGGTGGCCGCTGGCCCGATCACGCCGATCTTGACCCGGGTCACGTGGGCCAGCTGCTCGATCGTGTCGACCTCGTGACGCCCTGCCGCATGGATCATGATGGCCGCACACGCCTCGGCGTCGGCCAGCGCGTTGTGGTGCGAGAAGTCCTCGAACCCGGCCGCCATGGCCGCGACCGGCAGACGGTACGACTCCAGGTGATAGGTACGGCGAGAAACCTGCAGGCTGCAGACATATCGAAAATCGGGCACTGGCTGGCCGGTCACGAGCGATGCTGTCTTGACCACGCCGAGGTCGAAACCGGCGTTGTGGGCGACGAGATAGTCGTCGCCGACGAAGGCGACCAGCTGCGGAAGCTGTTCGGCCCAGCTGGCGGCATCCACGACATCCGCTGCGGTGATGCAGTGGATGCGCGAGTTCCACTCGGAGAACTCGTCGTGGCCGGGCGGCGGTGCAATGAGCCAGTAGGCCGAATCGACGACCACGCCGTCACGCACTTTCACCATCCCCACTGAGCACGCCGAGGCGCCCGAGGAGTTGGCGGTTTCGAAATCGATCGCGGTGAAATTCAGCACTCCTCATGGTCTCACGGGCCACCGACAGAGCCCGCGCAGACGTGGCCGGTAGAATAGTCTCTCGTGGCTCTTACAATTGCAATCGTCGGACTCCCCAATGTGGGCAAGTCAACCCTGTTCAACGCCCTGACCAAGAACAACGTGCTCGCAGCGAACTACCCGTTCGCCACGATCGAGCCAAACGTTGGAATCGTGAACCTTCCCGATTCGCGCCTGGCCGACTTGGCGACCATCTACGGCAGCAAGACCCTGCTGCCAGCGCCGGTGTCGTTCGTCGATATCGCCGGCATCGTGCGTGGCGCGAGCGAGGGGGAGGGGCTCGGCAACAAGTTCCTCGCCAACATTCGCGAAGCGGATGCCATCGCCCAGGTCATTCGCGGATTCGCCGACCCCGACGTGGTGCACGTCGACGGCAAGGTCAACCCGGCCGGCGACATGGAAACCATCAATACCGAGCTGATCCTCGCCGACCTGCAGACCCTCGAGAAGGCCGTGCTGCGCTTCGAGAAAGAGGTCAAGGGGCGGAAGCTGCCGCCGCTCGTTCTGGAGACCGCACTCAAGGCGCAGGCCATCCTCGACGGCGGCCAGCCGCTGTCCTCCGCCACACTGGACATCGAGCCGATCCGTGAACTCGGCCTGCTCACCGCTAAGCCCTTCATCTATGTCTTCAACGTGGACGAGGCCGTGCTGCAGGACCCGGCCAAGCTCGACACCCTCGCCGCGCTCGTCGCTCCGGCGAACGCCGTGTTCCTCGACGCCAAGCTCGAGAGCGAACTGAGCGA
This sequence comes from Cryobacterium sp. TMT1-66-1, assembly GCF_004403435.1. Classification (NCBI taxonomy): domain Bacteria; kingdom Bacillati; phylum Actinomycetota; class Actinomycetes; order Micrococcales; family Microbacteriaceae; genus Cryobacterium; species Cryobacterium sp. TMT1-66-1. Next base: position 70,401 of record NZ_SOGP01000021.1, on the reverse strand, counting down.
ACTCGACGCCGAAGACGCCGCTGAGATGCTCGCCTCGACCGGCCAGGCCGAGAGCGGTCTCGACCAGCTCGCCCGCATCGGCTTCGACACCCTCGGCCTGCAGACCTACCTCACGGCAGGTCCGAAAGAATGCCGTGCCTGGACCATCCACAAGGGCTGGACCGCGCCGCAGGCCGCCGGAGTCATTCACACCGACTTCCAGAAGGGCTTTATCAAGGCCGAGATCTTCTCCTTCGAAGACCTCATGGCCGCCGGTTCGATCGCCGAGGCCCGTTCCAAGGGCAAGGCCCGTATCGAGGGCAAGGAATACGTCATGCAGGACGGCGACGTGGTGGAGTTCCGCTTCAACGTCTAAGCTCGACCTTTTCGCGATCGTTATCACAGCAACATCAATCGAAGGAGACCATCGTGCCTGTCATCGCCATCATCGGAGCCGGACCGGGACTCGGCGCAGCAGTTGCGCGAAGGTTCGGGCGCGAAGGCTTCTCAATTGCCCTGATCGCCAGGAACCCGTCGAAACTAGACGCCATGGCAGCCGAGCTCACCACTGCCGGCTTCACCGCGAGTGCTTACGCTGCGGATGTCCGCACGCCGGCGTCACTCGAAGCTGCCCTTGCGAACGCGGCGGCAGAACTCGGGCCCATCACCGCGCTGCAATATAGCCCGCTCCCGTCGCGCGACTACCTGAAGCCGGTGCTTGAGATGACTCCCGAGCTGGCGTTAGAGGCCCTGCAGTTCTCGGCCCTCGGGCTCATCCACGCGGTGCGTGCAGTGCTCCCGGCGATGCGTCAGGCAGGTAGCGGAAGCATCATCATGATCAACGGTGGAACCTCCGTGAAGGCCCGCGCCGACTTCGCCGGCACATCGGTCGCCTTCCCGGCCGAGAGCGCCTACGGCGAGATGCTCCACGATGCCCTCGCGGGTGAGGGCATCCGTGTCAACCAACTTGTGATTCCCGGCGGCATCCCACAGCTTCAGCTTGCCAACGGCATCGATGGGGTCGCCGATCGCATCTGGGACCTCCACGCCGTTGCCGGTCCGTTCCGCACCATGCTCATCCCGCTTGAGGACGGTCGGGAGTAGGGCAGTAGCTGTCTCTATTCTCAATCGGACTGTAGGACGAGAGCAAAGTCAATTCTCTGACGTTGATCGGTTCGGCGGACGTCATCGCGGGTTTCGGTGGCCCATTTCACGACGTGGAACGGGTCGGCGCAGCGGATGGCGTTGGGGGCTTTGTCCGCGACAACACTGGCGATCCAGGCCGCACCATCGGCAGAAACATGCGTGATCTGGGCCGACCGCTCCGGTCCTAACGCGTCGATACATGTCGCGAGGGTGGCTTTGTCCTGGCCCGGTGCTGCCCACACAAGACGGCCGGAATCGTGGTCGACGACGCAGGTCAAATACCTGTGGCCGCGCTTTTAACTGATCTTGTCAATTCCGATCCGCGATGCGCATCAGCACAGGGAGGGCGGTCTTGGACGTTTGTGTGGCCAGCCATGGGACTTGGTCGTCAAAAAATAGGGTCTGACCGCTCTGGTGCCGGGCCCACCGCACGCCGGCGACGGTCACATCGTGGACGCGGCAGGACACACGCGGCGCGTCAGCTTCAAGGTGAACTTGAATTGAGCACACGTCCAACCCCCGCCAGCGACGCCGCCCGTCACCGAGGTCGCAGCGTGGGCTGCGCTTCTGACAGGACCCGCATCGGTTCCGTTTCGACGCCATCGGACGCACCAACGCGATCAAAATCCTGCCCTCCAGATCAAGATCGACGTCCTCGACGAACGTGTTCTCGACACCGAGGAGAGTTCGCCATATTCTCCGTGCTCGCATGCCGCTTTTTCCGTTCCCGAGTTTCTTACCTTTGACAGTTAGAAACCTAGGAGGAGAGCCGCGTGCGGCCGTTAAGGCGCTCCCAACGAACCCACGGATACTTCAGGAGAGCCAAAAATCATTCTCTTTGATTTGGCATCTCGATACGCAATACTTACCTGGTCGGCACCGCGGTAGTGGCGGCGAGAAACTTCAGCGACGATGCTAGGAGACCGGATGACCATGACACAGACGACTCTCGACGAGACCGTTGCGGAGGTGACGGCAGTGGCCGCCGCTCACGCCGAACAGGTCGATACAGACGGTACGTATCCGATCGCTGCGGTCGAGGCGCTGCGCCGGAGTGGGCTGCTCGGGCTGGTGATCAGCGAGGACGCCGGGGGCATGGGCGCCGGTCCGACCGAGTTTATCCAGGTGGTCGGCTCCATCGCTGCGGCCTGCGGCTCGACCGCGATGATCTACCTGATGCACGTCGCGGCGGCGGTGACAGTGGCATCCGCCCCTCCGACCGCGATGCCGGACCTCCTATCGCGAATGGCGTCGGGCGAGGTGCTCGGCACGCTCGCCTTCAGTGAAAAAGGATCGCGGTCGCACTTCTGGGCCCCCGTGTCGGAATCCGTCACCGACGGCGACGATCTGCGCTTTTCCGCCTACAAGAGCTGGGTAACCTCGGCCGGTCACGCAGACGTCTACGTCATGTCGTCGAAGAGCGCTGTCGACCCAGAGACCGTCGACCTGTACGCGATCCCCTCAGCCACCCCCGGTCTGGAGATCGCCGGCCCCTGGCGAGGGCTTGGGCTGCGTGGCAACGCGTCGAGCCCGATGTCGGTGTCGGTGAAGATTCCATCCGGCTATCGCATCGGCGAGGCGGGGAGCGGGTTCGGCACCATGATGGCCACCGTGCTGCCGTGGTTCAACCTGGGCAACTCGGCAGTGTCGCTCGGGCTCTCGCGGACCGCGGTGGATGCGGCGACGACCCATGTGACTGGGACCCGGTTCGAGCATCTGGATCAGGCGCTGTCGGCGTTACCGACCATTCGCGCTCAGGTGGCGAAGATGAGCATTGCGCTTGCGGCCCAGGGTGCCTACCTGGCTCTGGCGGCGGCACGGGTAGCGAGTCCCGCTGACGACACCGGATTGTTCGTGCTCGGGGTGAAAGCCTCGACGAACGACGCCGCGCTGACGATTACCGAATCGGCGATGCGGGTCTGCGGCGGTGCGGCATTCTCGAAACATCTTCCCATCGAGCGAGCCTTTCGGGATGCGCGGGCCGGCTCGGTCATGGCCCCCACGGCCGACGTGCTCTACGACTTCTACGGGAAGGCCCTCACCGGCCTTCCCCTGTTCTGAGCGCCGGATGTCACAACTAATCGGAGCGCCCCTGCTCGTCGGAGCCGTCGCGTATACGCCCAATGTCGTTCCCATCTGGGAGGGCATCCGTGATTACTTTGACGAGCCCGACACGGCCATGGATTTCGTGCTGTTCTCCAACTACGGCCGTCTGGTCGACGCTTTGCGGGCCGGAATGATTGACATCGCGTGGAATACCAACCTGGCTTATGCTCGCACCGTGCTGCAAACCGATGGGCACGTGCGGGCGCTCGCGATGCGCGACACCGACACCGCGTTCTCGACGGTGTTCGTGGCGGCGGCGGGCAGCGGATGGTCGGGTCCCGGCGACATCGGCGCCCGGCGGCTGGCACTCGGCTCGGCGGACTCCGCGCACGCCGCGATCTTGCCCCTGCACTACCTTCGCGCGGCCGGCGTGAATGTGGACCACATGCAGCTGAAACGCTTCGATAGTGACATCGGCAAGCATGGTGACACCGGGCGAAGCGAGCTGGACGCGATCGACGCGGTTCTTGCCGGGGACGCCGACGTCGCCGCTATCGGCATCACGGTCTGGGAGAACATTGGCCGCGGTGAGCTGATGCCCGGGATGCTGGAACAGGTCTGGCAGACCGAGACCTACTCGCACTGCATGTTCACCGCCCTGGACACGCTTCCCGAGGCGGTGAGTGCTCCGTGGGTGGCAAAGTTGCTCGCCATGGACTGGGAGGTGCCCGCGCACCGGCGCATCCTTGAACTGGAAGGGCTCACCCAGTGGGTCGAGCCACACCTTGACGGCTACGCCGGCCTCTTCGAGGCGATTGCTGAGCAGGGCGTCGATTCCCGATGGTAGTCATGGCGCTCATGCGCACCGTCGAACAGTTGGCCGAGGGGGACACCGCCGAGTTCCCGGTGGCGTCGGCGAGCGAACTGGACTTGGTGCGCCGGTGGTGCGCGAAGACCGGCAACACGGTGGTCAGCACAATGATGGTCGAGCAGGATGCCGGTTACGTCACCGTCGGTCGCGGACGACCGCGCAACCCGGCGACGATGATCCCCGCCGATCGGATGCCCGGAGCCCGGCTGTGGCTCTATACCAATTTTCATTGCAACCTGGCCTGCGATTACTGCTGTGTGGCGTCTTCACCGAGAGCCGATCCGCGGCTGCTGGGAATCGAGACGATTGAAGCCCTCGTTGCCGAAGCCGCAGCGTGGGGCGTGCGCGAGCTCTACCTCACCGGCGGTGAGCCATTCCTGCTGCCCGATATCGATGCGATCGTGCGGTCCTGCGTCGACCGGCTGCCGACCACGCTGTTAACCAACGGGATGCTGTTTCGTGGTCAGGGACTGCGCAAGCTGCAGGCGATGCCGCGCGCTGGCTTCGCTCTGCAGATCAGCGTGGACTCGCCGACCGCGGAGGTACACGACTCGCACCGCGGCGTTGGGAGCTGGAAGCGGGCGCTAGCCGGCATTCGGGTGGCACTCGACGAGGGCTTCACCGTGCGGGTCGCCGCGACCATCTCGGCGCACGATGACCCGGCATTGGATGAGCTGCACGCGCTGTTCGATGGGCTCGGGATTCCGCGGGCCGATCAGGTGATCCGTCCGATCGCCCTCCAAGGGGTCGCCGATGAAGGGTTCGCATTCTCGCGGGAGTCGCTAATTCCCGAGGTGACTGTGACGGCCGACGGCATCTACTGGCATCCGGTCGCTGCACTCGATGAGGATGCCCTCGTCAGCCGGCAGATTCTGCCGCTCGCTCCTTCTCTCGACCGGGTCAGTGACCTCTTCGCCGAGCAGTGGTCGTCGATGACGGCCGCGTCAACTCTCTTCGCCTGCGCCTGAATAGGAACACCATGACGGGTATCGGAACGCCAGTGAACGCCAAGGCACTGGACGTCAACGCCATCGCTGCCGGCCGGCCAACTCGCGTGGTGCTCGCGGCCGTGCGGATCGCTGTGGGGCTGATGTGGCTGCAGAACGTGAACTGGAAAAGACCGCCCGACTTCGGTCAAGAAGCGGGCAACGGGCTATATCAGTACACGAGTTACGCCGTGGAGAACCCGGTTCTGGCGCCCTTTACCTGGCTGGTGCAGAACGTCATCTTGCCGAACTTCGCTCTGTTCGGCTGGGCGGTACTCCTCGCAGAATTCTGCCTCGGTGCGTTCCTGCTGGTCGGGCTCCTGACTCGCTTCTGGGCGATCGTTGGAATTCTGCAGACGATCGCAATCACGCTCTCGGTGCTGAACACACCGATGGAGTGGCACTGGAGCTATTACCTGATGTTTGCAGCCCAATTCGTGATCCTCGCCACCGCCGCCGGGCGTGTCACGGGAGTCGATGGACTGCTTCGCCCCCGCTGGTCCCTCCGCTCGGGCCCGGTGGCCCGGCTGGCGATGGCGGTCTCGTGAACGCTCCCAACGGCACCGCACCGGTACGCGTTCCCCGCGCCTTGAGCTGGCGTACCCGCGGTCTGCTCGTCGCCGGGTTCACCGCGCTCAGCGCATTGTTCTCCCTCGTGGACTACACACCGTTGCATTTTGTTTCGGTGAACCTCATACAAGGGTTACTGCTGGTCGGTTTGGCCGCTCTAGCCGCACTGGGCTGCGCGCTGCGCATGCCCGTGCTGCTTCTCGTGGCCGGCGCGATTCTGATCGTCGCGGGTCTGGTGCGGCTGGTGACCTACGCGCAAACGATCGGTATCATTGCCGGTTCAGTGAACGCCGCCGCGCTGATGGTCGGGTTCGGCGCCGCCTTGGTCGCGATCTGGATTACCTCGCGGCCGATGCCATCGACCGTATAAGGCGCGTCGGCGACACGACCGTCTTCCCAACGCACGGCCGACGGCTTCTCTGCGTGGTTGATGGCGCGCGCGTTGTCGGCGACGCGGCGACTCAGCGGTTTAGCGGTTCAGTGGCGCAGTGGCAGACTGGGCGAATGACGACACTGCACCTCACCGGCGATGCCGCAGCAGACACCCTGCTCAGCGAGAACCCGTTCGCCCTGCTTGTGGGCATGCTCCTCGACCAGCAGATTGCCATGGAGACTGCCTTCGCTGGCCCGGCTAAGATTCACGGCCGCATTGGCGCACTCGACCCGGCCACGATCGCGGCCTACGACGCCGAGGCCTTTGTGGAGGTGTTCCGCCAGTCACCGGCCGTGCACCGTTTTCCGGGCTCGATGGCCAAACGCGTGCAGGAGGTCGCCGCGGTCATCGTCCGCGACTGGAACGGCGACACGGCGTCTATCTGGACCGCTGACGACCCGGCCGGCCCGGAGATCCTGCGCCGGCTCAAGGCGCTGCCCGGGTTCGGCGAGCAGAAGGCGAAGATCTTTCTCGCACTTCTCGGCAAGCGGCTCGGGGTCGACGCGGACGGCTGGCGCGAGGCATCCGCTCCCTATGGGGAAGAAGGGTCGTTCCGATCGGTGGCCGACATCGTCGACCCCGAATCACTCACTCGCGTGCGCGAGACCAAGCGGGCCGCCAAAGCGGCGGCGAAGGCGTAGCGGTGGGTGCGCACTTCAGCGCGGCGACCTTCGATTTTCTTGACGAACTCGAGCACCGCAACGAACGCGAGTGGTTTCAGGAACACAAAGCGATCTACGAGGTCGAGGTGAAAGAGCGGATGCTCGCGGTCATCGAGTCCCTCAACCGGGCGATGGGCGACTTCGCCGGTGACTATATTCGCCCGCCGAACAAGGCCATGTTGCGCATCTATCGCGATGTGCGTTTTTCCCACGACAAGACGCCGTACAAGACGCATCTGGCCGCCTCCTGGCCACGGCAGGGGTTGGAGAAAGCCGGAGGGGCTGGACTCTTTCTACAGGTCGGGGTGCACGGCGTGCTGGTGGCAGGAGGCGCCTACAGCCCACAGCCGCCGCAGTTGCGGGCTATTCGCGACTATGTGCTCGAGCATCACCTGAAGCTGCGTTCTCTGCTCGCCGCGCCCGCGCTCGCCCAACTGGCCGAGCCGTTCGGCGGCAACAAGCTCACCCGCCCGCCGCGAGGCTTTCCGATCGACCATCCAGCGGGTGACCTGCTGCTCAATCGCAGCTGGGCGGTGTTTTCACACTTGCCCGGTGACAAGGCCCTCGATGACAATTTTACCGACCTCGTCATCGAACGCTTTCGAGCAATCCAGCCGGTCGTTGACTTTCTGAACATTCCGCTGGCCACGGCCACCCCGCTCGAGCAGGAAGCGGCCGTGGGTCGGCGTCGCTCCGCCTGACCGCGACCGACCGAACGGATGCCCGCAAGCCAGCGCCGGCTAGACCAGCGCCGTGATGCGACTCAGCACTCGCTCCGGAACGGCGTGCTGCGGCACTTCGCCCACCAGAAAATCGCCGTCCGGCAGCGTGCCGGCGTCGCTCGACCAGAAATCCGCGCCGATCACCGCGCCGGTCAGAGGGCTGCCGTGCAGTTCCACGCGATCGTCGTGCCGTTGGCCGAGCGCCCAGCGGTAGTGGTCGGTCACGTTCGTGATCGGCGAATAGGTCGACAGCGGCACCGGCTCGAGAGCGGGGCCACGATCATCCAGCAGCACCGCCATCAACGGCAGGGCGGCGAATCCGCGCAGCCAGTCGGCGACATACATGGAGGCGTTCTCGGCATTGTCGGCGTCAAGCCCCGAGACGTCGTCCGACCCCGAAAACGGATGCGTGCGCGCCAGCCACTGCATCGGCGACGGAATCTGCACCACGACCGGCACCCGCTGGGTCTGACTGAAAACGGTGGCTAGTTCGACGACGAACGCGGTCGTCTCGGCATCGTTGAGCAGGGCGCGGAGGGCAAAGCCGGTGCGGGATTTGGCACCCATCGCCGCTTGCAGCTTCGGGTCGGCGGCGACACGTTGCGCGTAGAACCGGTCGAGGCTCAGCAGCGCGAGGTCGGACTCCAGTACGCCCTGAACCTGGCCGAAGAAGTTAGCGTAGGCCATCGGCTCCTGCCACGGCACGGGCTTGCCCTGCAAGAAAACGGATTGAGCGTAGTCATGGCTGTCGAGTACGACTGCCCGGCGGCGGCCCGATGCGGGCGCGGCCAGAAACTCATCCAGCGAAATCGTCACGGTATCTCCCATCAATCAATCAAACAAACAAAACGTTCGACCCGCGGCTGCGGGGCCGTAAGGAGACGGCCCCGCAGCCGCGGGTCAGCAGGTGGATATTAGGACTTGTGCGCGACGACTTCGCCGTACTTCTTCTCAAGTTCCCGCACGCGGGCTTCGAGCTTGCCGATCTTGAGAACCCGACGGTCCGGAATCATGATCAGCGGGAGTTCGGCGAGCTTACCCTTGACCCGTTCCGGCTCCGCTCCACCCCAGTGGGTGGCAATCAGATTTTCGTCGTCGTCCTGGCCCCAGGAACCGAAGTAGTGCAGCTCGGCCGGCGGTTCTTCCTGCACGAACTTCTGCACGAACTCCTTGTAGGGAGTGCCGCGCGAAATACGATCGCGCCGCATCTGTGCCCGCAACTCGGCCGTCTGGTGCTCGTGCACGACGTAAGTGCCGGGCTCCCAGACCACGCCGTACATGGTCGACGCCGTGTGGGCGCTGATGCGGTCGAGTTCCAGGTCGGTCACCACGAGCTCAGGGTCGCGCTCGAGCACGTCGCCGTAGCCGCCGCCCGCTCCCTGGGCGATCATGTAGAGCTCGCCCTCCTTCGCCACGTCGAACTGCAACCCCATGTGCGAGGACTGGTAGTCGCCGCCCTCAAACGGCTGCTCGTTCATCACTCGTTCCATCGAGAGGTTGAACTGCGTCGGGTCCTTTTTGATGATGTCGTAGATGTTGACATTTTTCACCATCGCGAGGGGATACACGGGGCAACCGTAGCCACCGAACATGCCGGGCACGGAGGAGAACTTCGATCCGCTCGTGACGGTCATGAAACCCCAGCTGGGTGTGCCGCGCGAGGCGACCATCATTTCGTAACCCATGCCGCCGCGAAACTTGCCGAAGCCCTGATTGTCACGAACGAGACGCTTACTGACCAGCTGGAGAAAGGGGACTTCCTCTTCCATCACTTCCTGCTCGCCGATGTCGGCCATCGCGCAGAACAGCGGGGCAACAGCATCCTCGCCATCACGGAACGCTTTCGCTCCGCCGCCCATGCCGTTCAGGTCGGCGCAGAGGTTGCCGACCTGTTCGCCGTTTTGGGTGGTGCCGCCCCAGAGAAAGTCATTGATCTGGTTGAACCAGGGCGCGACGACGTTGGAGTATTTCTGCGGTGCCGAGAACTGCATTTTGGCAAACGCACTCTGCAGCGCGGAGAAGCCGCGGAAGGAGGCTTGCAGCGACTGGCCTACGGGGGCGTCGTAACCGGCATCCGCCCAGCTGTGCTCTTCGGTGATGACTTCAATCGGGCTCATAGCGCCGGTGGAGCGGGGCAGGTCGGGCCACCAGTACGACAGAATCGCCTGCACCATGAACGCCTTGGTTGAGGCGAGTGGCGAGTTGATGGCACGGTTGAGAATTTCGGGGCCGGTACCGGTGAGGTCCACGATCATACGCTCGCCCTTGATGGTGATCTTGCAGGCGAACTTGATCAAAATATTTTCTTTCAGCGTTGAATCGACGAACTGGTTGAAAGTAACCGTGCCGTCGGGTAGTTCGCCGATGCGGCGACGCACCTCGGTTTCAACGTCTTCCACGGTGACGCGCAGAGAGGCAACGAATGTCTCCTGCCCGACCTCGTCGATGAGGCGGTCGACGGTGTCCATGATGCGGCGCACAGCGCCCATTTTCACCTTGATGTCGGCGAGCATGAGTTTCGGGTCGCGGGTCGAGTGCTGCAGAAAAGTCAGCAAGTCGCGCCGCAGGTGGCCCTTTTCCACGATCTTGATCGGCGAGGCCCGCAAGCCGTCGTCGAACGGTGTCTCCGAGCCGCTGGGCATACCGCCCGGCTCGCAGGCGCCGTTTTCACCCTCGTGAATGGTCGCGCCGACCCAGGCGATGATGATGCCGCCGCGAATGACCGGTACGAGCATCGATTGGTCGGTGTTGTGCACCATACCGAAGCGGGAGTCGTTGTGGAAGAATCCGTCACCCTCGTTGATGCCGACGGTGGGCTCGTCCTTCCAGTTCTTCATGATGTAGCGGATGGGGTGGTGCAGCACCGAGGAGAATGCGATCACACCACGGTTGGAGAGGTAGGTGACGTCACCCTCGGCGGTGTAGACCGCGCAGGACAGGTCCGCCCATTTGGCGCCGGGAGCGGCGCCCATGCTCTCGCACATTTCGAACGCTTCGTCGAGGGCGCCGGCCAGGCGCTTACGGATGCGGTCGATCTCGAGCGGGTCGATGCCTTTCGCGATGCACTCCTCCTCGTAGGCGGTGCGCGGCATGATCTCGTGGTGGCGCATGATCGCCGGGTCTGGTCCGAGAAAGAGGGTGGTCTCGTCCATGAATTTATCGACCCACTGCTGTTCCTGATCGGTCAGCAGCTGGGCTGCGCCGTCGTCGTTTCCACTGCTTGGTACGAATTCGTCAATTGTCAGTGTCATGGTGCTCAAGCTCCTTTGCTTATGCGAAATGTGACGGGGATGGTGGGAACGCTTAGTCGCTGAGCAGCCATACCGCTCCCTGCACGGTCGGCTCCAGGCGCCAGCCCGGTTCCACCAGATAGGTGGTGTTCTCGGTCGTGACGATCGCCGGACCGTGAATCACGTATTCGTGGTGGAGCGCCTCGGCATCGTAAACGGGGGTGTCGACCGGGCCGGCAATGCTGGTGAAGTGCACCGTACGGTTTGAGACCGGGGCTGGTTTGCTCTTTTCTCCGCCGATCTTGATCGACTCGAACTTGATGACTTCGCCCTCGATGAACGACGCCACTCGAATCGTCTGTACGCGGATGCCTGCCTCCGGTGCTTGCGTCCCCTCGCCATAACGCTCGCCAAAGATCTCGGAGAACGTTTTGATCAGGTGCAGCACATCGGCGACCCCGTTGACCCGGTTGATGTCGAACGCTACGGCCGTTGTGACGAGTTGGTTGCCGTATCGCATGTCCATTTCGAGCCGGTAGCGCACGTCGGCGCGATCGTAGCCCTGGCGCACGAGGTCTTCGGCGCCCTTGGCCTCAAGCTCCTCGATGTACCCGTTGAGCGCGTCGTACTGGTTGTACAGGCTGCGCTTAATGGCTTCGTAGAGCACGACGTAGGCGCTGCGCTCGTGAATGTGCAGCGGTCGCATGTTGCCGGCCCCGAGCGCCGAGAATACGGAGGCGAAGGGGGGAAACAGAATGCGGCTGATGCCGGCGCTCGCCGCGATACCGCAGGCGTGCAGCGGGCCGTTGCCGCCATAAGCCAGCATCGTGTAGTCCTCGATGAGGCCGCCGCGCGAGCGCAGCTCTTTCTCGATGCCGATCGCCATCTGCTCGTCGACGGTCTTCTTGATCACCTTGGCCACCTCGACGGCGTCGAGGTCGAGCTCGTCGCTGAGCGTCTCGTCGATCACATAGATCGATCGCTTCTTGTTGAGCTTGATGTGCCCGTTGGCGTAGTTGTCGGGGTCGAGGTAGCCGAGCACTAGGTCGGCATCGGTGACCGTTGGACGCAAACCGCCACGGTCGTAGCAGGCCGGTCCGGGGTCGCTTCCGGCCGATTCGGGCCCGATCTGGATCGCGTGGTGAATGCGGTTGTAGGCGGCGATCGAGCCGCCACCAGCACCGAGGGTGTTGAGGTGGATCATTGGCGCCGAGACCATCCAGCGTCCGATGGTGGGCTGGAAGTCGTAGTGCCGCACTCCGCCCTCGGGTACCAGCCCGATGTCGAACGAGGTACCACCCATATCCATCGACACGACGTCGCCGAGCCCGGTCGATTCGGACAGGTGCTGGGCCGCGCCGACGCCGGCGATCGGGCCGGAGTGAATCGTTTGCAGGGCATCCGTTGAATTGGGCTGCGCCATGCCGCCCGAGTTGTGGATGACGAGCATGGGCTTTTCATAGCCAGAATCGCGGAGGTTGTTCGAGAGCTGGTTGAGGGCGAAAAACATCGTCTGGTGCAGAAAAGCGTCGACGATGGTGGCCATCGCCCGCACATATTCGCCCTTGCGGCCCGAGACCTGGCTGCTGAGCAGAACCGGAATCGACCCGAGCTCGTGCGAGGGGTACTCGTCGAGAATGATCTCGAGAATGCGGTCCTCGTGCACCGAGTTCTCGGTGGCGTTGGTCAAGGCAATGACGATGGCCTCTGCACCGTTGTCAACGAGTTCGCGCACCTGGGTGCGCACATCGTCGTACATCAACGGCACGAGCACCTCGCCGACCGAGTCGATGCGTTCCTTGACCGAGCGGATGAGCCGGCGCGGCACGAGCGGGTCGGGCCGCTGGGCATCGGGCATATCGCCCTGCTTGACCCCGTCGAGTCCTTCACCGTAGCCACGGCCGCGGGAAAGCGGGATGGTGTCCTCGAAACCGTGGGTGACGATCGCCGCAACCCGCGGTCCCTTGCCCTCGATCAGGGCGTTGGTGCCGAGGGTGGTCGCGTAGCGCACCGAGTCGACCTCTTTGAGCGCGGTTTCCCGCGTGATGCCGGCTCGCTCACAGGCCCGGTCGAGGGCTTCGTTGAAGCCGAGGGCAAGGTTGTGATGGGTGGTGAGTGCCTTCGACTCGATGTACACGTCGTCCCAGACGAAGAAGCAGTCGCTGAACGTGCCGCCGATGTCTACGGAAATTCGTTTCACGGTCAGCGCCCTTCGGTGCGGTGTGAGTGGGAATGTGCGGACGAGGAATCGAACCGGGCGCTGAGGTCGGTCTCAGCGTTTTCGCCCGGACCATAGTTGACGACCTCTTCGGGGTTACCACCGTGGGCCTCCCACTTTTCACGCAGCGAGTCGATGTCCCAGAGCATGTCAACGGTCGGGGGGTGCCCCGGCGGCAGGTACTCGGCTTCGATCTGGGTGCCGCAGGTGGGGCAGTAGAACTCCAGAATGCGGCAGAAGGTGGGGTCGGGTGAGAAGGTGAACTCGTACTTTTCCGGGTCAATCACCGGGGGATGAATTTCCCGGGGGTCCCGGTCGTAGACCAGGGTGCCTTCCTTGTAGTTGCCGCGGGCGTCACCGAAGTCGTGGGCGCAGATGCGGCAGATCCATCGTTCGGTGTCGAGGTCGATGAGCAGGTATTCGGTCATGGGAACGCGCATTTTTTTTGTACCTTCCTTGGGAAACAAATTAGAACGTGTCGGTGAGCTGCAGGTCGCCGGCGGTGGAGACCGTGAGGGTCCAGCCGAGCGGCACGCGTGCGGTGAAGAACGGTCCCTCGACAATGGCCGGTCCGGCCGCCGTGGCACCGGGCTTCTGGTCGTCGAGTTGGTAGACGGCAACGCTGTCGATCTGAGTGGAAGTCGAGCGCACCTGCCGGGTTCCGGCGGCGACGGCGGCGCTCGCCGCAGCGGGCACCCCGCTGGCGATCGTCGGGTGCGGCAGCCGGAAGGTGGCCTTGAGCGTCAGGATCTCTTCTTCATCTTCGACGATCGTCGACCAGTCGAGTTCGCACTCACTCAAATCGTGCCCCTCCTGGAACATGTCCTTTCCGGCATCCGCTTGCATTGACATGCGCACCGCAGCGACCTCGGCAGCGGAGAAACCCGTCACGCTGGTTTCGTAGGACTGCGCGATGTCGGAAAAGCTGATGCCGTAGGCGGAGAACACCGCGGCGAGCCTCGGCACAAGCACCCGGTGCGCCCCGGCAATGCGTGCGGCGCTGCAGGCGTTCATCGGTCCGCCACCGCCGAACGCGGCGACGGTCGTCTCGCCGGTTGGGCTGACCAAGTCGGCGAAGGACCGGGCCAGATGGCTGGAGTAGCTGGCCTCCATGCGAATCAGCGCTTCCTCGAGACTGATTCCGAGCGGATCGGCAACGGTCTTCGCGATGACCGCCCGCGATCGTGCGGCGTCGAGGGCCATCTCACCATTCAGGTAGGTGGCCGGGTCGAGCACGCCGAGCAACAGGTTGACATCGGTGATCGTGGCCGACGTTCCGCCGAAACCGAAGCAGGCCGGTCCGGGCGCGGCGCCGACACTCTCCGGTCCGACGGTGATCTCGCCGTCGTGCACGGCGATGATCGAGCTGCCGCCGACGCCGGTTGAACGCACATCGCTCATCTCATAGGAGATGTCGACGCCCTGGATCGATCCGCGCCGGTCGACGGCGATAGTGGAATTGGCGACGGCGCCGACATCCGTTGTGGTACCGCCGACGTCGATCATGAGCACGTTGTCGAGTCCGTAGGCCTCGGCGAGGGCGCGCGTGCCCTCGAGTCCGCCGCGTGGTCCGGAGGAATAGGTCTTGAGGGCGACCGACTTGGCCACGCGGGAGGAGGCACCGTCGTTGCGGTAGATCAGCAGCGGGTTCTTCACCTTGTAGGCGCGCAGCCGGTGTTCGGCGCTGTACAGAAAACGCTCGACCGTCGGGTGCAAGAAGGAGTTGAGAATGCCCGACCAGACCTGGCGCTGGCGGGAGGTGTCCGAAGCAAACTCACGCGAGAACAGAATCGGCACCGAACCGAGCAGGTGGCGGGGAAAATTCTTGAGCATGGTGCGCTTGAACAGGTGCTCGCGCTCGGCGCTCAAGCCGGCGACGACGAGCCGCTCAGCGCCGGCAGTGGTCAGCCGGTTGATCTCGGCGACGAATTGCTGGGCGAGGTCCTCCGGAGCGCCTTCGGCGGCGATAATACCGACGCGGGCGCCGATCAGATCCAGAAACAGCTCCGCCGTGTCAACCGACGTGCCGAGCGCGCCCGGCAGGGAAGGATCGTCGGTGATCAGCCCGATCATCGGGCCCTTGCGCTGCACGAGCGCATTCGTGCCCTGTGTCGACGAATAGCGGATGTGCTGGGTCGAGTGCAGCAGTTCGGCCAGGTTTGCGTCGCCGAACAGCTGAGCGGATGCCTTGGTCATCGCGTCGAACAGACACTGCGACAGGTCGACCGGGGTGGTGAGGGTCTTGGTGAACGTGAAATCCGTGCCGCTGGCGACGACAATGTCGGTGAGGGTTCCACCGTTGTCGATGTTGATCAATCGTTCCATGAGCGCTCCTTTGCGATGCAGTTGTGAGTGACCGATGCTCCCTGGGGAGTCACTCCAGCAAGAATGACCCCGCAGTCACAACGTGGCGTGTCCCACATTGGGACACCGCACCGCTAGCGCTCGGGGGGTCGCAGAGGGCATGCTTGCAGAGTCCACAAGGGAGTAGATATGCATAGAGTCGCCGATCGGCGAATCAAGATTGCCGCTGCTCGCGCCAATTTTCTGCGCTTCGGCCATGCCGAAACCCAATCGGTTCCCGGCCCGGTGGCAGCTTCCTGGCAGCGATCCGTCTCGGCCGGCGTTGATGCTGCCTCGTCGCACGCGGTGTTTCACAGCGACCTCGATCTCACCGGTCGGCTCATGCGCTGCTCGGCCCCGGTCATTGCGCGACTGAGTGACGAGATGGCAGAGATGCCGCTGTCGATCGTGCTGACAGACTACAAAGCGAGAATTCTGAGTCGTTCCGAAACCGACAAGACCATCGGAACCCTGCTCGACGAGGTGTCGCTTGCGCCGGGTTTCAACTATGCCGAGGCCAGCGTGGGCACGAACGGCATCGGCACCGTGCTCGAGTCGGGTCAGTCGCTGTACATAGTGGGACCTGAACATTTTCTGGAGCACCTGCAGCCGTTCGCGTGCGCCGGCAGCCCCATTCGGGACCCGCTCACCGGCCGCGTCGAGGGGGTGCTTGACATCAGCTGTCTGAGCGAAGATTCCAGTCCGCTCATGCATTCCCTGGTACGGTCCGCCGCGCGTGAGATCGAGCGCAACCTGCTCGTCGACCGCAGCCAACGGCAGCAGGCACTGTTCGAGGCATATGTGCGAGTCGATGCCCGCACCCGCGGAGCCGTCATGGCGATCGGTGGAACCGTGGTGATGGGCAACGCCGTAGCGCAGAGCCTATTCTCTCCCGACGAACAGTGGACCATTCACGAGCATGCCCGGTACTTGATGATCGCCCCGGGGCAGCCGGTCGACCAGATCGAACTCTCATCGGGCAAGGTCGTGCAGATTCGGGGCAAGCGCGTCGTGGTGGGACCTGACGTTGCCGGCGTCGTCGTCGTCGTCGACATCCTGTCCGAGCCGGCGCCGGTACCCGCATCCAGGCTCACGCTGCCGCAGCTGCGTGAGCAGCGGGTGACCGAACCGGCGCCTGGCGGCGTTGCCGCGTCATCGGCGATCCTCCGCGATGTAGCTTCCTTGCTCGGCAAACGCGCCTCGAGCAGCATAGTTACTGCGATCACCGCTGGCGCCGCGCTGCTTGTTCTGGGTGAAGCTGGCGGCGGCAAGGTATCGCTGCTCGCCGAACTCTACGGCCAGATCGTTCCGCTGGGCCGTAAAGTCGTGTTCCGCGCTGACGAGCTCAACGAGCGCGGCCTGCACTCGATCATGGACACCGACCTGGCCACTGGCGACGCCCGGCCGACGCTGTACATCTTTCGCAATTTCGACCGCTTGAGCGAGTCGGTCGCTGCGGAACTGGACGCATTTCTGGTCATTCGGGAGGCGACGGCCGCCTCGGGCGGCATCGCCGCTACGGTGTCCCAGCCAGACCTGCAGGCAGATCTGGCTGCTGCCCGCCCCTACACGACCCTGCTGCACCATTTTGAGACTTCCGTCACGGTCGCGCCGCTTCGGCATCGCATCGAAGACCTGCCCGACATTGTCACCCGGGTGCTCGCGCGGCGGGCCGGACTTCGCCCCGCCACCGTGAGCGCGGGCGCGATGCGGGTGATCTCCCGCTATCCCTGGCCGGGCAACATTCGTCAGCTCGAAGAGGCGCTCGACACCGCCCTGCGAACACGCCCGGTAGGTGCCATCCAGGCCGAAGACCTGCCCGCCTACTGCCACGGCGGCGCACCCCGGCTGTTGTCGGCGCTCGAAGCGGGGGAGCGCGACCTGATCGTCGGCGCTCTGCACAAAGCCGACGGCAACCGGATGCGCGCCGCCGAGTCACTGGGAATCGCCCGGTCGTCCCTCTACCGCAAGCTCAAAAGCTTCGGCATCAGGGTCACCGACTCGTAGTCGCGGCTGGCCGCATCCGCTTGATCGACCAGACCACCACGACGGTGACGAGCGCCATCGCGCAGAGGCCGAGAGTGGAATACCCGGCCAGCGCCAAGATTGGCCCGGCGAGCGCGCCGCCGAGCGCGCCGGCCGCGTTCATGGACAGGTCGGAGAATCCCTGCAGCGAGGAGCGATCCTCAATGTCGACGGCCTCCGACACGAGCGCCGAACCCGCCACAACGGATGCCGACCAGCCCAGTCCCAGAAAGATGAGGCTTACGGTCATGGTGCTCTGCGATCCGTCGCTGAGCCAGGCCACAGTGAGGGCCACGAGCAGCAGGGTTTGTCCGGCGAGAATGACCGGCAGGCGACCGAGCCGGTCGGAGAGCGCGCCGAATACGGGGGAGAGGGCATACATTCCGGCCACGTGCAGGCTGATGGTCAGCCCCACGATCGTAAGGGTGGCGCCGTGGTCACGCAGGTGCACCGGCGCCATCGACATCAGGGCCACCATCGTGGCGTGACTGAGGGCAATGACCAGCACCGCATAGCGGGCCGCCGCGTTGCTCCGCAGAATAGCCAGGCCGCCACTGGCCCGGCGGATTCCCGCACTCGTCGTGCGCGCTGCGAGCGCCGTCAGCAGGGGGTCGGGTCGCAGGCCGAGAGCGTAGACAAAGGCGGCGGCGACCGTGGCCGCGAGGGAAAACGCGAACGCGCCCGTCATGGCCGGAAGACCGAGGGCGGCGCCGAGCGCTTCGCCCGGTCCGAACAGGTTGGGGCCGAGCACGGCACCGATCGTCGTTGACCAGACCACGACGGAGAGATCCCGAGCTCGAAAGCGCGAGGTGGCCAGGTCGGTGGCGGCGAAGCGGGCCTGCAGGTTGGTGGCTGAGCCGGCGCCGAGCAGCATCAGAGCCAGCAGGAGCAGCGGAAAGATGTCGATGGACACCGAGAGGATGGCGAGTATCGCGCCGGTTCCCGCAATGAGCGAACCCGTTGCGAGCGACACACGGCGCCCGCGCGCTTGCGCCAGACGGGCCAGCGGTACGGCTACGATCGCCGCCCCCAGCGTGCTCATGGTGGCGGCCATGCCCGACCAGGCGCTCGATCCCGACAGCTGGGCGGCGAGGAGCGCGCCGAGCGACAGGGTCGCGCCCATGCCGATTCCGCCGAGAATCTGGCCCGTGATGAGTACCCGCACGACGCGCTTCTGCAGGGCGGTGTGCCCCACTGGAACCGGTAGCGGTGCCGTCGATTCGGCGGGCGTCGTGTCCTGTGTCATCGTCTGCTCCCCCTGGTACGGCATCGGAAGGCCCGCGTTGCCGTGCACCTGAGGTTCACTCTATCGAGCAGCCCGCGTAGCCCGGTTTGCATCATCGCAGTATACCTCCTAGGGTATAAGCGATTCCGGCCGGTGAGCAGCGCACCTGCCGCTAGCCTCGCGCATTCGGCAATGGGAACCTGCGGTCAATGAGACTATGGAGCAATGACCGGAACACTCGTGGCCAAGGGCCTGGCCGGCGGCTACGCGCACCGCACCCTCTTTGAATCGCTCGACCTCACCGTCGCCCCCGGCGACGTCATCGGCGTGGTCGGTGCTAACGGGGCCGGCAAGTCCACGCTGCTGAACCTGCTGGCGGGGCTCGGCGAGCCGCAGGCCGGCACCATCACGCTCAGCCCAGCGGATGCCTTCGTCGGCGCGCTCCCGCAGGAACACGAACGTGTGTTCGGCGAAACGATCGCCGGCTACATCGCCCGGCGCACCGGCTGCGCCGAAGCGACGCTTGAGCTGGATACCGCGGCATCCGCTCTCGGAGACGGGCAGCCGCGCGCTGACGGAATCGACCCGGCCGACACCTATTCGACCGCGCTCGGGCGCTGGCTGGCCAGCGGCGCCGCCGACCTCGACGAGCGGCTGCCCATCATGCTCGCCGATCTCGGTCTCGCCCTCGGCGAGAACCTCAGCGCAGGCAGCCCGATGACCGCGCTTTCTGGCGGACAGGCCGCGCGCGTCGGGCTCGCGGCCCTTCTGCTCTCCCGTTTCGATATCGTGCTGCTCGACGAGCCCACCAACGACCTCGATCTTGACGGACTCGAACGCCTCGAAGCCTTCGTCACTGGCCTTCGCGGCGGTGTCGTGCTGGTCAGCCACGACCGCGAATTTCTCGCCCGCTGCGTCACACGGGTGCTCGAACTCGACCTCGCGCAGGGCGCGAACAGGGTGTTCGGCGGCGGCTACGACTCCTACCTCGAGGAACGCGAAACGGCCAGGCGGCACAACCGGGAGAACTACGACGAGTTCGCCGCCAAGAAGGCCGACCTCGTCGGACGAGCCAGAACCCAGCGCGAGTGGTCGAGCCAGGGCGTGCGCAACGCCATCAAGAAGGCGCCGGACAACGACAAAATCCGGCGCAAAGCCTCCGTCGAGTCGAGCGAGAAGCAGGCGCAGAAGGTGCGCCAGATGGAAAGTCGCATCGCGCGCCTCGACGAGGTCGAGGAACCCCGCAAGGAGTGGCAGCTCGAGTTCACCATCGGTTCAGCCCCGCGCTCAAGCGCGGTCGTGGCTACCCTGAACAACGCCGAGTTTCGGCAGGGCGACTTCGTGCTCGGCCCCGTCTCCTTGCAGGTCAACGGCGGCGAACGCATCGGCATCACTGGTCCCAACGGCGCCGGCAAATCCACCCTGCTGCGCGCCCTGCTCGGCCGTCAACAAGCGGATACCGGCAGCGCCCTCCTCGGTGCCAGCGTTGCGATCGGCGAAATTGACCAGGCCCGGGCGCTTCTGGTCGGGGCACGGCCCCTCGCCGCGAGCTTTGAAGTTCTTGTGCCCGAGCTCTCGCCCGCGGAGGTGCGCACCCTGCTGGCCAAGTTCGGCCTGAAAGCCGACCATGTGAACCGCCCGGTCGACGACCTGTCGCCGGGGGAGCGCACGCGGGCCGGACTGGCGCTGCTGCAGGCGCGTGGTGTGAACCTGCTCGTGCTCGACGAACCGACCAACCACCTCGACGTCGCGGCGATTGAGCAACTGGAACAGGCGCTCGAGCGCTATGAAGGCACGCTGCTGCTGGTCACCCACGACCGGCGCATGCTGGCCAACGTGCGCACCGACCGGCACTGGAATGTCGACGCGGGCCGGGTTCTCGAAGTCTGACGGTCACGTCCTGACAGCTCACCGGGGCAGGGCCATCAACTTCTTTTGGTGCCGTTTTTCGTGGGTAACCACGATCATGTGCGGTACTGTGAGGCCGGCCAGGCCGATGAACAGCACCTGCAGAATCTGTTCCGGTATATCGCCGCTGGTGCCGATGACGAACAGCAAAGCACCGACCGCGAGGATTGGCACCACGGTGTACACGGCCACGATCAGGGTGGGTAGTCGCCCGCCGCCACGTTCCTCGGCAAACCCCGCCCTCAAATGCCGAAAGCTGTGCAGAGCACAGAAATACACCAAAAAGAACACCAGCGGTTCGCAGGCCAATGCGAGCACCGATGCCAGCACGATTTCCACGCTCTCATGCGGCCGATGCCGCACTGCGGCGACGGCCGCCACCAGCAGCCCGGCCAGAGCGAGCGGTGCCAGCCCTGCCTGCATGCCCGACACCATCGCGCCGCCAGCACCGGCAAGTACCACGTAGGCAGCGCCCACCTGATCCGGATGTGAGAAGGCCGGTACGCTCAGCAGCCCGAATCCGGCGAGAAAGCGTAGCCACACGCCACGGTCAGCGTTCCAATCAGACCCGAAATGCAGCGCCGACACGATCAGGAACGCAACCAAGCTCAGCACCGGGGCGACCAGCCAGAGCAGCACGACACCGACCACAATCACGATGTATACCGTGTTGAACGCGGCAAAACCCAGCGGGGTTCGCCAGATGCCGGCGCGACGCGCGATCAGTGGATCGAGGGCACCGTGCGGCAGACCCAGCACGGCGACGAGCACGCCGAGAAGTACGACCTGAAGCATAGGTGAGGGCATCGGCAGGCCGAACGCGAGCAGGGCCAGCGTGGTCAGTGCCAGACCGGAGAACACCATCGTTTCGATGGGGACGTGGCGGAGCCGGGCCGTTGCGCGGGCGGTACCGACTCGGGGCGCGGCGACCTGCTCCATCATTGCGTCTCGCCCGAGCCCGTGGTCGCAGTGGGCGTGGCGACCGGTATGGCCTGTGCAGCCGATGCAGAGGTGAAGACTGTGGGTGCGGCAACCTGGGCGATGAACGGGCTCCAGGGTAGGCTTAATATGATTTTGGCATAGTCACTGGCCCGGGCGCCGTCGCTGAGGAAACGCACCAGGGTGGCCGGCGGCACACCGCGGGCCAGAGCGAGAAAATACTCTGCAGTGCGTTCCGGGTGCGCGCGAACGGCCTGGAGAAAGATGCGGTCGAAGGTGCGTCGTAGCCATGGTTCTTCGGGATGCCCCACCGCTTCCTGCCCCGCCAGGAGACGATCCGTGCACATTTGCGCCCACCGTTGAATACGCAAGAATCCATAGCCTGAGGCGGCTCGCAAAGCGCCGCCCGCATTGCCGGCAAGCACCACCCCGGGTATCTCCGGCACGGTCTGGCGGCCCAGTCCCATGGCCAGCACCCCACCCTCGGTGCGCACCCGACGAACGTCATTTAGACCCAAGCCCGATAAAACGTGGTCCAACTCACCGGCCAGAAGTTCCCGTTTGATCGGCGCTGTGCCGAAGCGGGTCCACTCCACGATGGCCCGGTTCGGACCCAATGGCAGCGCGTACACGAAGCTCAGGCCTTGCTCGTCGGTGGCAAGCGACCCCATCAACGTCACCTCGGTCGGGTCGAACGGATGCTGCCCGCCACACTCGAATTCAACGCCCACAAAACTCTGATAAAGCATCGCCGCAGCGGGCCGTGGTCGCGTATCGATCACCTGACGGGCCAGCAGCGTGCCGGCGCTGGTTTCGACCCGCACACCGTCCGGCACCGCACTTACCATTTCGGCGCGCACGCCGAGACGCAGGTCTACACGCGGCGACTGAGCGATGTCGGCCTGCGCGCTGGCATAGAAGTCGATGCCACGAATGTACTGGTAGAACAATTCCGGAACCTGGTGCCGAACCGCGCTACCTGCGGCATCAGAAAAGCTCCACGTCGTCCAGCGATGTGAAACCAGGTGCGAGAGTTCATGTTGTTCTGGCTGCCAAAAGCACCAGCTGCGGTCATCCTGGTACGCGGTGCGCGGTTCGACGACGACCACGCGCGGGCCGGATGGCGCGCGCGCCAGCCGGGCCGCCAAGCTGAGCCCCGCCAGTCCCGCACCGAGCACCACAACGTCAGCGTCTTCGACAGAGTTCATTTGTGCTCTATTTCTCTTAACCACATGCTGAGGTGGGGTGAAACTGTTGCACGATCGAGTCGGCTGCGACAGCTGAAGAAATCTACGGATGAATAGCTACTACCTATGGACGAGGATTTGGAGTAGGTTTCCTAATATACCTAGCTAGGTTACCTAATTAGGTGCTTTATCTCCCTTACAATCAGCGATTCTCGAGCATCAGAGGCCATTTTGATACCTGATTCACTAACCCAAGTGCAGTACGACACCATCTACAACATCTTCTCCCTCGTGATTGCCTCGCAGCTTTTCACCTCCATCTTTCTGGTCATCAGCCTGCCGCGCGTATTGCCGCGATACCGTCAGGCACTGACTGTCGCGGCGATCGTTTGTGGTATCGCGGCATATCACTACTTCCGCATCTTCAATTCCTTCACCGAAGCATTCGTGACCGAGGCCGTCGGCGGCCGCGGTGATTATGTTCAGGTCGCCGGAGCGTCATTCAACGAGGGATACCGCTACGTCGACTGGCTGCTGACGGTTCCCTTGCTTCTTCTTGAACTCGTGGCCGTTCTGGCCCTGGCCCGCAAGGTGCAGAGCAGCCTGCTCACGCGACTCATTCCTGCTGCTGCCCTTATGATCGCTCTCGGCTACCCCGGCGAAATGGCGTCGGACAACCTCACCCGCGGCATCTTCGGTCTGCTCTCTTCGCTTCCCTTCGCGTATATCCTCTACGTGCTCTTCGTCGAACTGACCAAGTCGCTCGACCGCCAACCCGCCACGGTGCGTAAGACCATCAGCCTGCTGCGACTGCTCTTGCTGGCAACGTGGGGCGTCTACCCGATTGCCTACCTGCTGCCTGGACTTGGTATCGACGGGTCCGACGCATGGGTCGGCCTCCAGATCGGCTACTCCGTAGCAGATATCCTGGCCAAGTGCCTCTACGGCCTGATCATCTTCCGGATCGCGCGGATGAAGTCCTTCTCAGATGACCAAGCCTTTGCCGAGGTCGAACTGACTCTGGAGGAGGCGACGAGCCTCAAGCAGCCTATCGTTCAGAATCGGCGGAAATAGCCGCGAACCCTTCGATATGAACGGGGCCTGCCAGACCGGTAATCGGTCCTGCAGGCCCCTTTTGGGCGCCACGTGCATCGCCAAACGATCGTCTCTGATCAGCGCGACTGGCGCTTCTTGCCGAGCTTCGGCTGTCCCTTCACCGCGGGGGCGCGGCCCTTGCCCTTGTTGGCCTTGGCTTTGCCGCCGCCACCTGAACCACCTGAACCGCCGCCAGCCTGCGTGCCTCGACCGGCAGCTTGCGCCAGCTCGAGCCGCGCGTCGTCCAGAAAGGCGACCCCGATCTCGGTGAGGGTCGTGCTCTCGGCGGCACGGTCGAACAGGGCATAGCCGAGTTCGGCCTCGACCCGCTTCACCGAGGCGCTGAGGGTGTCGCGGGAGACACCGAGTGTCTGCGCGGCGCGGGCGAAATCGGGCGCCTCAGCGGCCGCCACGAAATGTGCCAGCAGGGTGATGTCCACGTGAAGCCTCTCGTCGGTTGCGCGGGTTGCGCGCAGCCCTTCTAGGCTACGCGCCGAAACCGGCCGAACCCACCGCTGCCCCACGGATGTCCGCACCCGGTGGAATCACGGATACCAGCATCCGGCGATTCGTAACCGCGAACACGGGCCGGGGGCTAGGCGCGGCGCCGTCAACGTGGTTCGCTGGGAGCATGACGACCCTGCCGATGTTCCCCCTGGGATCCGTGCTGTTCCCTTATATGCCGTTGCAACTGCGGGTGTTCGAGGAACGCTACCTCGTCATGCTCGCGCGCGTGCTCGATTCCCCGCCGGCTGAGTTCGGCATCGTGCTGATCGAGCGCGGCCAGGAGGTTGGTGGCGGCGAACGTCGCTTCAGTATCGGTACCGTAGCCCGCGTCACCCAGCTGGAGGCGCCGGAGGGGTACCTCGGCTTGGTCGTGCAGGGCGAGCGCCGAATCGAGGTGACCGAGTGGATGCCGGAGAACCCGCATCCGCTTGCGACCGTGCGTGAGCTGCCCGACCTGGAATGGGACGATGCTTTGTTGCCGCGGCGGGAACAGGCGGAGCAACTCGTGCGCCGAACCCTTTCGCTGGCGAGCGAATTCGCCGACCAGGAGTGGTCGCCCGAGGTGGAGCTCTCGCACGATCCGACCGCGGCCGCCTGGCAGCTCGCCGCGATCGCCCCGGTGGGACCGCTCGACCAGATCGCTCTGCTGCGCTCTGACAGCATGGCCAGCCTGCTCGACAACATCATCGAGCTGACCGAGGCTGCGGCCGAGTCCCTGGCCTGGTGACCGCCACTGAGGTGTGAGTTTCGCGCCGAAAAGTCGAGGAATTTGCCCCGAACTCACACCTCGGCGGCGAACCTAGACGCCGATGTCGCGCTGGCGCAGCGCGAGCGCGGCGGAAGCGGCCAGCACGAGCGAGATCGCGTAGAACACGACAATCGTCGTGACGCTCGCGCCCGTACTGAGCGGGCTGGTGCCGAACGCCCAGTAGTACGGGCTCAGGTTGTGCAGCCATTCCAGGCTCGCGCTCTGGCTGCCGAGGGCGTTGAATACGTAGCCGAGCACGGCCACAGCGGCACCGGCAGCGATGCCGCCGATGCGTCGCCCGGTCAGCGCTCCGCCGAGCAGCGCGGCGGATGCCGTCAGCAGATTCACCCCGCCGAACAATAGGCACATGCCGAGCAGGTTTCCCACTTCAATCTGCAGTTTCGACGAATCGTTGAGCAGCAGCACGACCAGGAACAGCAGCGCGGAGAGCGCGAGGATCTTTACCGCGATGGCGCAGAACCGGGCCACGGCTACCTGTACCCGGGTGACCCCGTGCGCGAGGGTGAGCTCGAGCCGCCCGGATTCCTCGTCGCCGCCGAGAGCGCCCGCGCCCCAGCTGGTCGCCGCAATGCTCAGGAGCAGAAACCCGATCAGCCCAAACAGGGTCGCCTGGGTATAACCGGCGCCGGTGCCGATCTGGTCATAGTTGAGCGTTTTCACCAGTTCCGGCGGCAGCTGGTCGATGAGGGCCTGCATGCCGGAGGCACCGCTCATGCTCGGGTAGAGCGGAAGGTACAGAAAAGCGGCCGCAGCCAAGCCCGCACCCCAGCCCAGCAGGCCACGCCACGAATCGGTGAACACCTTGCCGAACAGCGGCAGCGGCGCCCGGCGCACGTTCAGCGGGCGGTCCTGCACGATGCTCATTTCGCCACCGCAGCAGGCGCTGAGTAGAGCTTCAACACGGATTCCTCCAGATCGGGTGCCTCGAGTACGAGGTCCCGCAGGTGCAGGGTGGAGATCGCCTGCACGAACGGCGCGATCTCACCGCTCAGGGTGGCGACGGCTTCGGCGTCCCCGGTTGGCGTGAGGGTGCAATCGAGCGTGGTGACGCCGTCCAAACCGCCGAGTACGGCAGCCAAATCGGTGGGGCGAATGCCGCCTGCGACCAGGCGCAGGTGGCGGATGGCCGTGGCTCGCAACTCCTCCACACTGTTGATCGTGACGATGCTTCCGCCCCGCAGAATGGCGACCTCGTCGGCCGCCTGCTGAATTTCACTGATCACGTGCGAGGAGAGAAAGACGGTCTGGCCGCGGTCACGGGCTGCGCGCACCAGCCGAAGGAATTCCTGCTGCATCAGCGGGTCGAGGCCGCTCGTGGGTTCGTCGAGCACGAGCAGCTCGGGCTGGTGCATGAACGCCTGCACGATGCCGAGCTTCTGCTTGTTGCCCTTCGACAACTTTCGTACCGGGCGGTCCAGGTCAAGCCGAAGCCGTTCGGCCAGCTCCTGCACGTGACCGGCGGCAACCGGCCCCGAGATATCGGCGTAGTGCGCCAGCAGGCGGCGCCCGCTCGTGCGCCCCTCCAGAATCAGCTCGCCCGGCAGATACCCGATGCGGCGCCGCAGTTCCGGCCCCGCATTGCGCGAGCGGGTACCGAGCACGGTCGCCTGCCCCGACGTCGGCCGAATAATGTCGAGGAGCGCCCGCATGATCGTGGTCTTGCCGGCCCCGTTGGGCCCGATCACCCCGAACACCGTGCCGCGCGGCACCTGAAAGGTCACCCCGTTTAGCGCCCGATTGTGGCCGAAGTGCTTGACGAGGTCGACCACGTCGATTGCGGCGCCCGGTGGGGTGACTCCATCGCGAACGTGCGTGGACCGACCGAGTGCAATGTGGCTCACGAAGACTCCTTGGCTCTCGCTGCGAATTTAGTCCTCGACCGTGAGGCGGGCAGTGTCTAATGGTTTAGATGATAGAAACTTCACCAGCGGATGCCCCACCGTCCGCTTCCGGCGCGATCATCGGCCCCGACGGCCTCAGACGCCCGGCCTGGGCCGCGGTCGACCCGATGCTGCGCGACTACTACGACACGGAGTGGGGCGTTCCGGTACGCAGCGAACACGCCCTGTTCGAGCGCATCAGCCTTGAGGCGTTCCAGTCTGGGCTGTCCTGGGCCATCATTCTGCGCAAGCGCCCCGGGTTTCGCGCGGCCTTCGCCGACTTCGACCCCGATCGCATCGCCGCCTTCGACGACGACGACGTGGCCCGGCTGCTGAACGACGAGAAGATCGTGCGCAACCGCCTGAAGATTCGCGCCACCATCACCAACGCCCAGGCCACCATCGCCCTCCGTGAGCAGGGCGGTCTGGTCGACTTCGTCTGGTCGTTCCAACCCGACGAAACCCCCGAGCCGGCAACGCAGGCCGACGTACCGACTCGCTCCGCGGCATCCGCTGCCCTGTCGAAGGCCCTGAAGAAGGTGGGCTTCGTCTTCGTCGGACCCACCACGATGTTCGCGCTGATGGAGGCGATCGGCATGATCGATACCCACCTGCTCGATAGTCACCGTCGCGGCAGCAGCGGGGTGTGGGGCTAGGCTGGGCGCTACCAACTGAATATCGGGCCAAATGGTCGATGCGGGAGAGTTCGGCGCGAGCGCGTACGAACACCGAAGGAGCAATCCTCCCCGACAATCTCTCAGGTACTCGTACCGCATCGAACTGGCCACTCTGAAAAGAAGACCGGGCGCTTACCGGTCTCGCCCACGGTGAAAGTCAGCGTCCGCGCTGGTGAAGCTCTCAGGCACGAGCGACAGAGGGGGAGTTCCCACGCGGCTCAATCGAGTCGCGAACACCGCCGCGGCCGGCTCTCGGCCCTGTCACACGGAGAACTCATGACCTCGGCCGATTCCAGCACCCCCGCACCGATCGAGCGGTTCTCGCCCCTGCACCAGGCGCACGTCGATGCCGGCGCCAGCTTCACCGACTTCGCGGGCTGGCAGATGCCGGTGCGCTACTCGAGCGACCTTGCCGAGCACCACGCTGTGCGCACCGCGGCCGGCCTGTTCGACCTGTCGCACATGGCCGAGATTCTGGTCGAAGGACCGGATGCCGCCGCCTACCTCGACTACGCGATGGCGGGCAAGCTTTCGATGATCGAACTCTGGCAGGCCAAATACAGTCTGCTCCTGGCCGAGAATGGCGGGATCATCGACGACCTGGTCGTCTACCGTCTGGGCGACACCAAGTTTTTGGTCGTAGCCAACGCCGGCAACCGGTTCGCCGCCTTCGAGGCGCTCGCGGAGCGAGCCACAGACTTCGACGTCGCCGTGGTCGACCAGAGCGATGACTACGCGCTCATCGCCGTGCAGGGCCCGAACGCCCTCGCCATCCTGGACGCGACCGAGGGCGTCACTGACCTGGGCACCGACCTGCACTTCATGAAGTATTACCGCATCACGGATGCCTTCTTCCGCGGCCACCCCCTGCTGGTCGCCCGCACCGGATACACCGGTGAAGACGGCTTCGAGCTCTACCTCGCGGCCGAGCACGCCCGCGAACTGTGGGACGCACTGGTCGTAGCGGGCGCCGACCAGGGACTCGTTCCGGCCGGGCTCGCCAGCCGCGACACCCTCCGGCTGGAGGCCGGCATGCCGCTGTACGGTCACGAGCTGACGCTCACGACCTTCCCGGCCCAGGCCGGCCTCGGCCGCGTCGTCAACCTGAACAAGGAGAACGATTTCGTCGGCCGGGCCGCGAGCGAGACGGGGCCGGAGGGTGGGGCATCCGTTTTGGTGGGCCTGATCGCCGCCGGCAAGCGCGCCGGTCGCGCCGACTACGAGATCTTCCGCAGCCTCGATGCAGCGCACAGCGACGGCGTCATCACGAGCGGCGCGCTCTCGCCGACACTTGGCTACCCGATCGCCATGGCCTACGTCACCCCCGACCTGGCCCGCCTCGGCACCGAGGTGTACGTCGACGTGCGCGGTACCCGCCTCCCAGCAACCGTCACCTCGCTTCCCTTCTATAAGCGCGTCAAATAACTCTTCCCTGTTGAACCAATTCTGAAATCCGTGCAACTTGCGAAAGGCAACACCATGACAGACACATCGAAATTGCAGTACACCGCCGAGCACGAGTGGGTTCTGGTCGAGGGAAACGTCGCGACCGTCGGCATCACCGCGTACGCCGCTGAGAAGCTCGGCGACGTCGTCTTCGTCGAACTGCCCGAGGTGGGCAGCACCGTCGCCGGCGGCACGGTCGTCGGCGAGATCGAGTCGACCAAGTCGGTCGGGGAACTGTTCGCACCGGTGAACGGCACCGTCACGGCCACCAACGACGCCGTGGTGGAGAGCCCCGAGCTCGTCAACAGCGACCCGTTCGGCGAGGGCTGGCTGATCAGGGTGGAGTTCGAGACCCTTCCCACCCTGCTCACCTTTGCCGAGTATTCAGCCCTGATCGGGGAGTAATCGCAGATGAGCCACGCTTTCGCGCAGCGTCACATCGGAACGAATGTTGACGCCCAGTCCCACATGCTCGCCACGCTCGGCTACGCCTCGGTCGACGACCTCGTCTCCGCCGCCATGCCGGCGTCGATCCACGCCGACCTGTTCCGCCAGGACGCAGACAGCGCCCTGCCGCCCGCCGCGACCGAGAACGAGGCCGTTGCCGAACTGCGCGCCCTCGCCGGCCGCAACACGGTCAAGCGCTCCATGATCGGCCAGGGCTATTACGACACGTCCACGCCCGCCGTGATCAAGCGCAACGTGTTCGAGAACCCCAGCTGGTACACCGCCTACACGCCCTACCAGCCCGAGATCTCGCAGGGCCGGCTCGAAGCGCTCATCAACTTTCAGACCATGATCGCCGATCTCACCGGGCTGACCACGGCCAATGCGTCGATGCTCGACGAGTCCACCGCGGTCGTCGAGGGCATGCTCCTCGCTCTGCGCGCCTCCAAATCCGGGTCGCGTCGATTTATCGTCGACACGGATGCCTTTCCCCAGACCCACGCGCTGCTCGTCAATCGCGCCGCCGCCCTCGGTATCGAACTCGCTCAGGTCGCACTGACAGAGCGGACCACCGCCGAGGACCTCGGCGACTACTTCGGTGTCTTCGTGCAGTACCCGGCGGCCTCCGGTCGCATCTGGAATCCGGAAGGCGTCATCGGCCTCGCCCACGAGCACAAGGCGCTCGCCGTCGTGGCCGCCGACCTGCTCGCCCTCACCCTGCTCAAATCGCCCGGCGACCTCGGTGCCGATGTCGCCGTCGGCACCAGCCAGCGCTTCGGCGTGCCGATGGGTTTCGGTGGACCGCACGCCGGCTACATGGCCGTGCGCAAGGGCCTCGAACGCCAACTGCCTGGCCGCCTGGTCGGTGTGAGCGTCGACGCCACCGGACACCCGGCCTACCGCCTCGCCCTGCAGGTGCGCGAGCAGCACATTCGCCGCGACAAGGCCACCTCCAACATCTGCACCGCCCAGGTGTTGCTCGCCGTCATGGCCGGCATGTACGCGGTCTACCACGGGCCCCAGGGCCTGAAAGCGATCGCCACCCGGGTTCACGAGCGGGCCGGCGCTCTCGTTGCCGCTCTGCGGGCGATCGACGTCGACGTGCTCACCGACGCCTTCTTCGACACCATCCAGGTCAACGTGCCGGCGGGCGCCGCCGAGGTCGTTGCGAAGGCAGCCGCGAGCGGCTACAACCTGCACCAGGTCGATGCGAACACCATCAGTATCTCCGTCGACGAAACGACCACGCTGGCCGATCTCTCCTTCGTCGTGGGCGCGTTCGGTGGCCGCGACGCGTTCGGCCACGTGGACTTCGACGACGTGCAGCACGGGCTGCCAGCTGACCTCGATCGCGAGAGCGAGTTCCTCACCCACGCGGTGTTCAACACGCACCGTTCCGAGACCAGCATGATGCGCTACCTCAAGCGCCTCGCCGACTACGACTACGCGCTCGACCGCGGCATGATCCCGCTCGGATCCTGCACCATGAAGCTCAACGCGGCGAGCGAGATGGAGGCCGTCAGCTGGCCCGAATTCGCTGGAATCCACCCCTTCGCGCCCACAGCGGATGTCGAGGGTTACCTGCACCTGGTGCGCCAACTCGAAACCTGGCTGACCGATGTCACCGGCTACGACTCTGTATCGCTGCAGCCGAACGCCGGCAGCCAGGGCGAACTGGCCGGACTGCTCGCCATTCGCGGGTTCCACCAGTCGAACGGTGAAACCGGTCGCACGGTCTGCCTGATCCCGTCGAGCGCACACGGCACCAACGCGGCATCCGCTGCACTGGCCGGCATGCGCGTTGTGGTCGTGGCCTGCGACGACCTCGGCAACGTGGACCTGGCCGACCTGCACGCCAAGATCGCCGAGCACGCTGAGAACCTGGCTGCCCTCATGATCACCTATCCGTCGACCCACGGGGTCTACGAGCACGAGGTCGCGACGATCTGCAAGGCAGTGCACGACGCCGGCGGCCAGGTCTACGTCGACGGCGCCAACCTCAATGCGCTGCTTGGTTTCGCCCGCTACGGCGATTTCGGCGGCGACGTCTCGCACCTGAACCTGCACAAGACGTTCTGCATTCCGCACGGCGGCGGCGGTCCCGGTGTCGGCCCGGTCGCGGCCAAGGCGCACCTCGCGGCGTTCCTGCCGGGACATCCGCTCGCCCAGAGCGACGAGCACTACCTGCTCGGTGCTGCTGGAGCCACCGCCACCGTCGTGCACGGCGGTGGGCCGGTCTCGGCGGCGCCCTATGGCAGCCCGAGCATTCTGCCCATCTCCTGGGCCTACGTGCGCATGATGGGAATCGACGGCCTCAAACAGGCCACCGCCGCCGCCGTGCTGGCCGCCAACTACGTCGCCAAGCGCCTGGAGAACAGCTACCCGCTGCTCTACTCGGGCGAAAACGGCCTGGTCGCGCACGAGTGCATTCTCGACCTGCGGCCGCTCACCGCGGCCACCGGCGTGAGCGTCGACGACGTGGCCAAGCGCCTCGTCGACTACGGCTTCCACTCGCCGACCATGAGCTTTCCGGTGGCCGGCACGCTCATGGTCGAACCCACCGAGAGTGAAGACCTCGGCGAGATTGACCGCTTCATCGACGCCATGATCGCGATCAAGGCCGAAGCGGATGCCGTCGCCGCCGGCCGCTGGCCCGCCGACGACAATCCGCTGCACAACGCCCCGCACACCGCTCAGTCCGTGATCGAGGGGGAGTGGGAGCATCCGTATGACCGGGCCACCGCTGTCTACCCGCTCGCGTCCCTGGTGCGGAACAAGTACTGGCCGCCGGTGCGCCGCATCGACAACGCCTACGGGGACCGCAACCTGGTCTGCGCCTGCCCGCCGCCCGAGGCCTTCGAGTAGGGGGTATCTCAGCTGGCCGGGGCGAGCAGCCCCGGCCACCAGGCCAGCGCGAGCGGATAGCCGACAAAAGAGAGAATGTCGAGCAGCCAGTGCGTCACCACAAGCGGCATGGTGCGCCCCCAGCGGGTGTAGCACCAGCCGAACACGACGCCCATTGCCACGTTGCCAAAGAATGGTCCGACACCCTGGTAGAGGTGGTAGCTGCCGCGCAGCACGGCCGAGCTCACAATGATGGTCCAGGTCGACCAGCCGAGTTCGCGCAGCCGCGTGAACAGGTAGCCCACCACGATGAGTTCCTCGAGCAGCGCTGCCTTGAGGGCGGCGAAGACGAGAATCGGAATGGTCCACCAAAAGGTATCGAGCGGCGAGGGCACCACGGCCACTGTAAAGCCGAATGCTCGGCCGGCCAGGTAGAGCGCGAGCCCCGGAATGCCGATGACGAGGAGAAGCCCGAAGCCGCCGAGCAGATCCTTGCCCGGTCGGGTGAAGTCGAAGCCGAGGCGGGTGAACGGGCTCTGGCCGGGCCGCCACAGCAGAAACAGCACCAGCGCTACAGCGGCGAGGCCGAACGCAATGCCGAGAAATTGGTAGGTGAAGTCGAGCCACTCTCGTGGCGACTGCGACCCGTTGAGCGTTGCCGACTGGTCGGCGAGGGGGGTCGTATCGGTCAGGCGGGCCACGATCGACACGATCGAGTACACGGCCGAGGCCCCGAGCGAAAGGGCGAGCACGATGCCAATCTCCCAATACAACGGTGAATTACCGAGCCGGTAACGGTGCGGGGCGGATGCTGGCGGCATGGCCCTATCCTGCCACCTCGGCATCCGCAGACGCTCGCGTCGCGATCGCGGGGGAAGCATCCGTTCGAAACCCGCCTCGCAACATATGTGCAAAATGACAGTGTGTGACGCTCAATAGTTGTCAGATAGATTGCGCGTCTGTAACATTTTTCGCCGCATTGCCCAATCTGGGTAAGTAACAAACTAGGGTCGTAACAACCCCCCAACGTTGAGTCGGGTCTTTTGCGGCCAAAATTGGGTTGACTCTACTGGCGCGTGACACGGTCAAGAGCTGTGTCAGGCGCCCTTTTGTGCATTGGAGCAAAAATTGAAAATCAGGAGAATGGGCATTGTCGCCATCGCTCTCGCCTCGACCGGAGCTCTCATGCTCTCGGGCTGCGCGGGCGGCGCAGAGACCTCCGCTGAAGGCGGCGCGATCATCACCACGAACGGCACCGAGCCGCAGATGTCGCTGATCCCCACCAACACCACCGAGGTCGGCGGCGGAAAGATCATCACGTCGATCTTTGCCGGCCTGATCTCCTACTCGGCCAGCGGTGAAATTCAAAATGAGGTCGCCAAGTCGATCGAGTCCGACGACGCCACCAACTGGACCGTCACGCTCAACGATGACTGGACTTTCACCAACGACGAGCCGGTCACCGCGCAGTCGTTCGTCGACGCCTGGAACTATGGTGCCCTCTTCGATAACGCACAGGGGTCCTCTTACTTCTTCGACAACATCGTCGGTTTCTCCGACGTGCAAAACTCCATGGACGACCCCTCCGGCGCGGTCGGCGAAGATGGAGCCCCGCTGCAGGTTGGCGATCCGCTAACCGACGGCATGTCCGGCTTGAAGGTCGTTGACGACACCACGTTCACCGTGGAACTCGCTGGCACCGAGGCCGACTGGCCGCTGCGCCTCGGCTACTCCGCCTACTCGCCGCTGCCCTCCGTGGCCTTCGAGGATATGGACGCCTTCGGTCAGAACCCGATCGGTAACGGCCCGTACATGCTCGCCAGCGCGGATGCCTGGCAGCACGACGTGCAGATCGACCTCGTCACCAACCCGAATTACGCGGGCGTGCGCACCCCGAAGAATGACGGTTTGACCATCTTCTTCTTCGCCTCTTTCGACGCCGGCTACGCTGCCGTGCAGGGCGGCGACCTCGACGTGCTCGACCAGATCCCCGAATCCGCACTGGCGAGCTACGAATCCGATTTTCCGGACACGTTCGTGAACGAGCCGGCCGCGGTTTTCCAGGCGTTCAACATGCCGTACTACCTCGAGCACTGGTCCGGCGAGGAGGGCAAGCTGCGTCGTGCAGCCCTCTCTATGGCAATTGACCGCGCCGAGATCACCGATGTTGTCTTCCAGGGCACCCGCACCCCGGCCACCGACTTCACCTCCCCGGTCATCGCCGGCTACTCCGACTCCCTCAAGGGTTCCGAAGTACTCGAGTACAACCCGGAAGAGGCCGTCGCACTCTGGGCTGAGGCCGACGCGATCTCTCCCTACACCGGCACCTTCGACATCGCCTACAATTCCGACGGGCCGCACCAGGCCTGGGTCGACGCAGTCGTGAACAGCGTCAAGAACACGCTCGGCATCGACGCGGTTGGCAAGCCCTACCCGACCTTCGCGGCCGCAATCGATGACCGCGACACCCAGGCGTTGACCGGCGGCACCCGCGCCGGCTGGCAGGCCGACTACCCGTCGCTGTACAACTTCCTCGCGCCGCTGTACAAGACCGGTGCCGGCTCGAACTACGAGGGCTACAGCAGCGAGGCATTCGACACGCTCCTCACCGACGGCGCCGCGGCGTCGAGTGTTGAAGAGGCCACGGCCAAGTACGTCGAAGCACAGGAAGTTCTGCTGCAGGACCTCCCGACCATCCCGCTGTGGTACCAGAACACCTCCGGTGTTTGGTCTGACACGGTGAGCAACGTTGAGTTCGGCTGGGATTCTGTGCCGCTCTACCACGAGATCACCAAGAACTAACCATTCGTTCCTAGTACGTCGTTACGAGAGGCCCGGGGTCATGCCCGGGCCTCTCGAGTTCCACTTAATGATTGCGACTTTTTCATGCACTCGACTTCTCCCGTGCCGACCAGCACCGTGTCAACTGCGCCGACGGGTAGCTGATGCTCTGGTATACCGGCAAGCGCCTGCTCCAGATGATCCCCGTGTTCTTCGGCGCCACTTTCTTGATCTACTTCATGGTGTTCTCCCTGCCCGGAGACCCCATCGCTGCCCTCTATGGCGAGCGGCCCCCGTCGCCCGCCGTCATCGCACAGATTCGTTCCGAATACAACCTCGACAAGCCGTTCATCATGCAGTACCTGCTCTACATCGGTAACTTCTTTCAGGGTGACCTCGGCACCACGTACTCCGGTCGCTCCGTCTCGGACGTCATGGCTTCTGCCTTTCCGATCACGGCACGACTGGCCATGCTCGCCCTCGCCTTCGAAGCCCTCTTCGGCATCCTGGTCGGCCTCGTGGCAGGTCTCCGCAAGGGCAAGCTGTTTGACGCGAGCGCCCTCGTGGTGAGCCTGCTGCTGATCAGCGTGCCGACCTTTGTGATCGGCTTCGTGCTGCAATTCGTGTTCGGTGTTCAGCTCGGCTGGGCTCGCACCACGGTGAGTGGGGCGGCACCGCTCGACGAACTGATTTTGCCAGCGCTGGTGCTGGCATCCGTTTCGTTTGCCTATATTGTGCGGCTCACCCGGGCGAGCGTGTCGGACAATCTTAACGCCGACTTTGTGCGCACCGCTACGGCCAAGGGCCTCTCCCGACCCCGCGTCGTTACCGTGCATGTGCTGCGCAACTCGCTGGTTCCCGTGGTGACCTTTCTCGGCGTGGACATTGGCTCGCTCATGGTCGGTGCCATCGTCACAGAGGGCATCTTCAATATCAACGGGGTCGGTGGCACCGTCTTTAAGGCCATTCGCCTCGGCGAAGGACCGACAGTGGTGTCGTTCATCGCCGTGATGGTCGTGATCTTCGTACTCGCCAACCTGCTCGTCGATCTGCTGTACGCAGCTCTGGACCCAAGGATCCGTTATGCCAAGTAAGAATCAGGGCGCGCAGCCGCACTTCGTTGCAGCGCTCGAAGACACCCCCCTCGTGGCCATCGACCGCCTCGATGAGACCGCGAAAGCGCGCAGTACTTGGGCGGATGCCTGGGACGCGATGCGACGCCGGCCCAGCTTCTGGATTTCGTCCGGACTCATCCTGCTGATTGTGCTTGTTGCGCTGGTCCCCACCTTGTTCGCCTCGGTATCGCCGACGCAGTGCCAGTTGTCGGACAGTAACGGGGTGCCGCAGTCCGGGCATCCGCTCGGATTTACCTTTCAGGGCTGCGATGTCTACGCGCGGATTATTTTCGGCACGAGTGCCTCGGTGACCGTCGGCATGCTGGCTGCCGCCATCGTTACCCTGTTCGGTCTCATCGTCGGTGCCCTCGCTGGCTACTACGGCGGTTTCCTCGACGCCGTCGTCTCGCGCATCGGCGACATTTTCTTCGCCGTTCCGACCGTGCTCGGCGCCATCGTGCTGCTCTCGGTATTGCCAGACCGCACCCCGGTCGTGATCGCCCTCGTCATCTCGATCTTCGCCTGGCCGCAGGTCGCCCGCATCATGCGCGGCGCCGTGTTGACCGCGCGAAACTCGGACTATGTCGTGGCCTCGGTCGCGCTCGGTGTCTCGAAGTTCAAGATTTTGCTGCGGCATGTCGTTCCCAACGCCATCGCCCCCGTGATCGTCATCGCGACGGTCTCCCTCGGCACGTTCATCGTTGCGGAGGCCACGCTTTCGTTCCTGGGCATCGGCCTCGGCCCCGGCACCATGTCGTGGGGCCGCGATATCGGCGAAGCACAGACGACCATCCGCACGAGCCCGCAGGTTCTGCTGTACCCCTC
The DNA here is from genome assembly GCF_004403435.1 of Cryobacterium sp. TMT1-66-1. Classification (NCBI taxonomy): domain Bacteria; kingdom Bacillati; phylum Actinomycetota; class Actinomycetes; order Micrococcales; family Microbacteriaceae; genus Cryobacterium; species Cryobacterium sp. TMT1-66-1. The sequence continues at coordinate 33,525 of NZ_SOGP01000021.1, read as the reverse complement.
GATCGCGCTGTCTCTAACCGTGCTGGCTTTTCTCATGCTCGGTGACGTGCTGCGCGACGCGCTCGACCCCCAGGCGAGGGCACGCCGATGACTCAGTTAGCGACCGAAACCGTGAATCAAATTTCGTCCACCGACTCCGCACCGCTCCTGGAGATCAAGAACCTCGAGGTCGGGTTCCGCACTCAGCGCGGTGTCGTGCCCGCCGTGCGCGGCGTGAGCCTTACGCTCTTCCCCGGCCAGACTCTCGCGATCGTGGGGGAGTCCGGCTCGGGCAAGACCACGACCGCGCAGGCCATCATCAAGCTGCTGGCCGGCACCGGCCAGGTGACCGGCGGACAGATTTTGTTTGAGGGCCGGGACCTGACCACCCTGAACGCCGCCGAGATGCAGGCCGTGCGCGGTCGTCAAATCGGTTACGTTCCGCAGGACCCGATGAGCAACCTCAACCCGGTCTGGAACATTGGGTTTCAGGTGTCCGAGGCCATCAAGGCTAATAGCGGCCTCCGTGGCAAGCCACTGAAGGCGCGCACCATCGAAGTGCTGCAGGAGGCCGGCCTGGCGGATGCCGCCGACCGGCTCAAGCAGTACCCGCACCAGTTCTCCGGCGGCATGCGTCAGCGCGTGCTCATCGGCATTGGGCTCTCGGCCCGGCCGAAGCTGCTCATCGCCGACGAGCCCACGAGCGCGCTCGACGTCACCGTGCAGCGTCAGATTCTCGATCACCTCGCGACCCTCACCCGGGATTACGGCACGAGCGTGCTGTTCATTACGCACGACCTCGGTCTCGCCGCCGAGCGGGCCGAACAGCTCGTGGTGATGTACAAGGGCAAGGTCGTCGAATCGGGGCCGTCGCAAGAGATTTTGGCCAACCCGCAGCACCCGTACACCCAACGCCTCGTCGCTGCGGCTCCCAGCCTCGCCTCACGACGCATTCAGGCCAAGAAGAATCAGGATGCCCCGACGTCCGAAATCTTCTCGGCCGGCGGTACCGATACGGCGCTGATCGCCCGCGCCACCGAACGAGAGCTGGCGGCGACCGGCAAGGACCTCATCTCGGTCGAGGGCATCACCAAGATGTACCGCATCCGTAAGTCGGGGCTGAAATATGACGAACTCCTCGCCGTGAACGACGTGTCGTTCGGGGTCAAGAAGGGCACCACCACGGCGATCGTGGGGGAGTCCGGGTCGGGCAAGTCCACCGTGGCCAAGCTCATTCTGCAGCTGGAAGGCCTCACCAGCGGGCGGATTGAATTCGAGGGACGCGACGTTGCCGGGCTCAAGGGCCGCCAGTTGCTGAACTTTCGCCGCCGGGTGCAGCCGGTGTTCCAGGATCCGTACGGCTCACTCGACCCGCAGTACAACGTGGGGAACACCATTGCGGAGCCGCTGCTGGCGCACAAGGTCGGCACCAAAAAGGAACGCCAGAAGCGCGTGCTGGAGCTGCTCGACCAGGTCTCGCTGCCGGCCTCGACGCAGTTTCGCTACCCGAGCGAGCTCTCCGGCGGCCAACGCCAGCGCATTGCCATTGCGCGGGCCCTGGCGCTCAAGCCCGATGTACTCGTGCTCGACGAGGCCGTCTCCGCGCTTGACGTGCTCGTGCAGGGGCAGATCCTGAACCTGCTCACCGAACTGCAGACCGAGCTGGGGCTGACCTACCTGTTCATCACCCACGACCTCGCGGTGGTGCGTCTCGTTGCCGACAACGTCTGCGTCATGCAGAAGGGGCGCATCGTTGAGGCGGCGTCGACCGATGACGTGTTCGACAGCCCCCGCGAGCTGTACACGCAAGAGTTGCTTGCTGCCATTCCTGGTGGCGACTTCGAGTTCGGTCGCTAACCTGCGTTCAACACACAGGCCCGACCGGTAATACTGGTCGGGCCTGTGTGGTTTAACCGCCGTCACGTGCGCTGGTCGGTGGCGCATTCAGTGGTCTGGCCTGCTGAAACGGTGCAAACATTGCGCGCGGCCGCAACAAACGCAGTAATTGTGCACAATGCGCCCCCGGAACGAAAATAAATGGTGATATTTGGTAACGGTTCGGGTACTTATTGAGCGAAGCCGAGGTTTTCTCTCTATGGTCATATTTATCCGCGCTCGACCTGCGGCCAAATCGCCGTGGTCGACGATCACTTCGCCCAGGAGGAATCTTGTCCATCAGAGGAAAACTGTTCAGGAAGAGTCTCAGTGGGGTCGCCGTTCTTGGCGTCGCCGCCCTTGCCCTGACCGCATGCACCACATCCGGCAGCACCACCACGAATACGGATACCGCGGCCACCGGCGGCACGGTGACGGTCGCGGTGGTCAACGACTTCACGTCGTTCAATAACCAGACCCCCCAGTCGAACCTCGACACCAACGGCCAGGTCGGTTACCTCATGGGTAACTACGGCTCCGCCTTCTCCTACATCGATAAAGACTTCAAGATCGTGCACGAAGACAAGTTCGGCACCTTCGAAAAAACCAGCGACGACCCGCAGACGGTCACCTATACGCTGAATCCCGGCAACAAGTGGTCGGACGGTGAGCCCGTCACGGCCGACGACATGGTTCTGGCCTGGGCGACCGGTGCCGGCTATTACAACAGCTCAACCACCGACCCCGACAGCGGCGACGTGGTCTCTGGCACCCAATACTTCGAGATCGCCGCGAGCACCGCAGGCCTCGACACGACCGCCTTCCCCACGGTGAGCGATGACAACCTGTCGATGACCCTGGTCTACGGCACCCCCTACGTGGACTGGGAGCTGGTCAACCCGATCGGCCAGCCGGCCCACATCGTGGCCAAGAAGGCCGGACTCAGCTCCGCCGCCGACCTGACCGCCCTGATGAAGAGCCTGCCCAAGGGTGACCCGGCCAACCCGGCTGCGGCCGACCCCACGCTGAAGGCCGCCGCCGACTTCGTGAACACCGGCTACGACGTGACCGCGTTCCCCACCGACCCCGACCTGCTCGTCTCGAGCGGCCCGATGGTGCCGACCGGCTGGACCCCCGGCCAGTCCTTCACCATGGAGCGCAACAAGTACTACGTGGGTGGCATGATTCCCAAGATCGACAAGATGATCCTGCGCGTCATTCCGGACGCCAACGCCCAGGTCACCGCCCTGCAAAACGGCGAGGTCGACATCATCAACCCGCAGGCATCCGCTGATACGCTCACCGCTCTGGAGAATACCGGAGCCGACGTACTGACCGGAGACCAGGTGTCGTATGACCACCTCGACCTGCGCTTCGACCAGCCGGTCTTCGCCGACATCAAGGTGCGCCAGGCGTTCCTGAAGACCATCCCGCGTCAGCAGATCCTCGATTCCATTGTGACGCCGGTCAACCCCGACGCCAAGGTGCTCAACTCGCAGATCTGGGTTCCCGCCAACGAACCGTACGCAGATTCCGTCGCCAACAACGGCTCGAAGGACTATGCCGATGTGGACATCGAGGGCGCCAAGGCCCTGCTGGCCGGCGCCACCCCCTCGGTGCGTATTTTGTACAACACCAACAACCCGAACCGGGTCGATGAGTTCCAGGCCATCCAGGAATCGGCCGCCAAGGCCGGCATCACCGTCGTTGACGCTGGGTCTCCGGACTGGAGCAGCCTGCTCTCGGGCGGCGACTATGACGCTTCACTATTCGGCTGGATCAGCCCCGGTGTCGGCTCGGCCGGCATCTCGCAGATCTTCTCGACCGACGGTGGTGGAAACTACAACCACTACACGGGAACGAATGACGACGCGATTGCGACCCAGACCACTCTGGATCCCGACAAGTTGATCGCCCTGGAAAAGAAGATGGACAAGCAGATGTTCGCGGACGCTTACGGCCTGCCGCTCTTCCAGCTGCCCGGTGTGTTCGGTGTCGCCAAGCGCGTGAGCGGTGTGGAGTACATGGGTAACCAGACCGGTCCGTTCTGGAACTTCTGGGAATGGTCCGTCAGTAAGTAGCGAGGTCGAAAGACGCGGCTTGATCGCGCAGTTGGGCTCCTGGGTTCGCCCAGGAGCCCAACTGGCGGGTCGGGCGGCATCCGTTTTCTTGTCGTACCCGACGTACGAACCAACTCCTACAGTGAGGTAGCCCCGGCATGGTGAGCTTCATCCTGAGACGAATTCTCGTTTCCATACTCATCCTGATCGCCGCATCGTTTCTGATGTACGTCATGGTGGGCTACTCGGCCGATCCGCTTCAGGACCTCACGAGCAGTAATTCGCCCAATAAGCAGCAACTCATCAATGCCCGCGTCTCGCTCCTCGACCTTGACGTTCCGCCGCCCCTGCGCTGGGTGCTCTGGCTCGGGGGCGTGGCCAAGTGTGCCATTCCCTTCGCCAACGCCTGCGACCTCGGCTCGACCGTCTCCAAGGCGCAGGTCGTCGATATTCTGCCCAACGCCCTGGCCGCAACGGTGCAGCTCGTGACGTTCGCGCTCGTGCTGGCCATTCTGCTCGGCGTCACGATCGGCATCATCACCGCCCTCCGCCAATACAGCGGCCTTGACAATACGGTCACCTTCGTCAGCTTCTTTCTGTACTCGCTACCCGCCTTTCTGGTGGCCGTGCTCCTAAAAGAATTCGTCGCCATCGGCTTCAATGACTTTCTGCGCGACCCGGTGATCGGTAGCGTCGCGCTCGTGGTCATCGGCCTCGTCATCGGCGCCATCTGGCAGTCGCTCCTCGGCGGTGACGGGCGGCGTCGCCTCGTGGTGTTCCTCGTGTCAGGTCTGGCGACCAGCGGTGTTCTGCTGCTGATGAGTGCGACCGGGTGGTTCATGCACCCCGGGCTCGGAGCGATCCCGATCATTGTGCTGGTCGCCGCGATCGCCCTCGGCTCGGCCACTCTGCTGGCCGGGCTGCGCAACCGTCGGGCCCTCATCACGGCGGGGATCAACGCCGCGATCGCCATTGTGGCGTACTTCACCCTGCAGCCCCTGTTCGACATCTCAAGCGCCGGCACGCTGTTCATCCTCGCGCTCGCCACCGCTGCCGTGGGCCTGGTCAGTGGTTTCCTCGCCGGCGGCTACGACCGCGGCCAGAACATGCGCGTCGGCCTCATCACGGCCCTGCTCTCGGGCGCCGTCGTGCTACTGGACCGGTTCATGCAGTCCTGGGGCGATCTGCTCACCGCCACCAACGGACGCCCGATCGCGACGGTGGGCTCGAAGACCCCGGGGTTGAGCGGCGATGTCTGGCTGGGCGGGCTTGACGCCTTCGCCCACCTCACCCTGCCGACCATCGCGCTGCTGCTGATCTCCTTCGCCGGGTACACCCGGTATTCCCGCGCCGGCATGCTCGAGGTGCTCAGCCTCGATTACATTCGCACCGCCCGCGCCAAGGGGCTGCCCGAGCGCACCGTGATCGTGCGCCACGCCTTTCGCAACATGCTCATTCCGCTCACCACCCTGGTGGCCTTCGACGTCGGCGCCCTGCTCGGTGGCGCGATCATCACCGAGAAGGTCTTCGCCATCCCCGGGATGGGCAGCCTGTTCAATGCGGGACTCCAGCGCGGTGACCTCAACCCGGTGATGGGCTATTTCCTGATCGTGGCCGCCATGGCGATCACCTTCAATTTTCTGGCCGACATGGCCTATGCCGGGCTCGACCCCAGAGTGAGGATCCGCTAGATGTCCACACCAATTGGCTTGGGGCCGACCCCGCCCGAGATCCCCGCCGACGAACTCGCCGTCGCGAGCGCGATCCCTGAAAGTCAGGGACGCCTGATCTGGCGTCGCTTCGTCGGCAACAAGGTGGCCGTCGCCTCCGTCATCATCCTCCTGCTCATCATCCTGTTTTCCTTCTCCGCCATCGGCATCAGCCCGATCCCCGGCTGGTGGCAGTACGGGTACAAGGCGCTCAACCCGCAGGTGAACGGCGGCAACCCCACCCTCTCGCTGGTGCCACAGTTTCTCGGCGGCAACGGTATCTCGCTGGGCGAGCATCCGTTCGGCCAGGACCGCATCGGCAAGGACTACTTCGCCATGACCATGCGCGGCATTCAGAACTCCGCGCTGGTCATGGTGGTTCTCGGCCTCATCGCGACCGTCGTGGGCGTGGTGGTCGGGGCCATCGCCGGCTACTACCGCGGCACCGTCGACGCCATTCTCATGCGGGTCACCGACGTCTTCATCGTGATTCCCGCCCTCGTGATCGGCTCCGTCGTGGGCCACTGGTTCGGCGCTCTCGGCGCCCCGGTACTGGCGATCATGCTCGGCTTCTTCTCCTGGATGGGCATCGCCCGCCTGGTGCGCGGCGAATTCCTGTCGCTGCGGGAACGCGAGTTCGTCGAGGCCGCCCGGGTCGCCGGGGCGAGCGACATGCGCATCATCTTCAAGCACATCCTGCCCAACGCCATGGGTGTCGTCATCGTGTCGGCGACGCTCATCATGGCCTCGGCCATTCTGCTCGAGACGGCGCTGAGTTATCTCGGCTACGGCATTCGCTCTCCCGATGTGTCGCTGGGTCTGCTGATCAGCTCGAATCAGTCGGCGTTCCAGACCCGGCCGTGGCTGTTCTGGTGGCCCGGCGCGTTCATCGTGTCGCTCGCGCTGCTGGTGAACTTCGTCGGCGACGGCCTGCGCGACGCCTTCGACCCGCGTCACCGCCGGTTCAAGCTCAGCAAAATGCGCGAAACCCGGCCCGAACCGGAGCTGGAGGCGCAGCCGTGACCCCGCTAGGCCAGCAGGCATTAGGCCAGCAGAATTGCGACAACGGATGCCACGGAGCCCGCCGCCAGCACGCCAGCCCGACCCCAGGCCCACACGACCACAACGAGCGTCTGCGCGGCGAGCCCGCCGTCGATCAGACCGCTTCGCTGCAGGGCGTCCCAGCGTGCGCGCACCAGTTGCGCCGCCTCGCCGGACTCACTCCCCGGCAGGTCGCCGGGGCGTGGGGAGCCGCTGACGTAGGGCACCGGGTCTGTGCTCTTGCGGCGCCCGGAGCTGGTCAGGCTGCGGCCGGGGGCCGGAGCGCAATACACCGCGAACTTGCGCCCCGGCGTGTAGAGCGTGAGCGCGAACTTGGTGTCGACGTGCACGAGCGCCGCCCACGGCACCACGATGGTGCGCAGCGGATTGCGAATGGTCACGGCCGTGTCGCTGACGCGCAGGTCGGGGCGCCACAGTACCTCCCAGACGAACAGAACCACGAACAGAGCCGGAACGACCAGCCACCGGTTCGACAAAGTCGGGAGCAGAAACACGCTCACCGCGCTGGCGGCGGCAACGCCCGCGAACACGGCGGCGATGATGCGGTTGAACCGCGAAAAGAAGAGATTCGGGTCGGCAGCGACGGGCATGCAGCCATGCTGCCAGAAATTGAACTCACCCACAGCGAAAGCAGGACTTCATGACCGACCAGGTGACGACCACATTCTCCGGCCCCGTACTGCAGGTCACCGACCTCACCGTGCACTTCGGCGTCGATAACGTCTGGGTACCGGCCGCCCTCAAACTGAACTATTCGATCGAGCGGGGCAAGGTGCTCGCCATCGTCGGCGAGTCCGGCTCTGGCAAGAGCGCGAGCTCCATGGCCATCCTCGATCTGCTCCCCGACAACAGCCGCATTTCCGGCAGCGTCAAGCTCACCGGCCGGGAACTCATGGGCCTGAAGCCGGCGCAGATGCACAAGGTGCGCGGCGGCCAGATCGCCATGATCTTCCAGGAACCGATGACGGCACTCAACCCGGTCTACACGATCGGGTTCCAGATCATCGAGACCCTGCGCGCCCACTTCGGTATGTCACCCTCGCAGGCCAAGACGCGCGCCCTCGAACTGCTCGACATGGTCGAGCTGCCCGATCCGCTCAAGGCCTTCAACTCCTACCCGCACCAGCTGAGCGGCGGCCAACGCCAGCGCGCCATGATCGCGCAATCCATCTCCTGCGACCCGCAGCTGCTCATCGCCGACGAACCAACCACCGCCCTCGACGTGACGGTGCAGGCCGAGATCCTCGACCTGCTGCGGAGCCTGCGCGACCGACTCGACAGCGCCATCCTCTTGATCACCCACGATATGGGCGTGGTCGCCGACCTCGCCGATGACATCGCCGTCATGCGCCGCGGTGTCATCGTGGAGCGCGGCACGGTCGACCAGATCTTCAACGAACCCACTCACCCCTACACGATCGCCCTGCTGCAGGCGGTTCCGCACCTCGGCCAGCGTGGTGTCGAAGCGATCGATATGACCGCGGCGCTCGCCATCGGCACCGACATCGTGGTGGACGCCGTGCTCGCCGCCCGTATCGAGGTCAACGAGCGACTCGCCAATGAAGCGGCTTCAGCCGCCCGCAACGACAGCCGCGAAGTGGTCGTCAAATTCGACGATGTGGTCATCGAGTACCCCAAACACGGTCGCGTCGCGGCGTTCCGTGCCGTCGACAAGGTCAACCTCTACGTACGGCAGGGCGAGGTACTCGGGCTCGTGGGGGAGTCCGGCTCCGGCAAGACCACCCTCGGACGCGCCGCCATCGCACTGCTGCCGATCACCGAGGGCTCATTACACGTGGCCGGCCAGGACATCTCCAAGGCCAGCCGGGAGGAGATCCACCGGCTGCACAAGAGCGTCGGCATCGTCTTCCAAGACCCGTCCTCCTCGCTCAACCCACGGATGCCCATCGGCGACAGCATCGGGGAACCCCTCAAGCTCGCGAAGGGGCTGAAGGGGGCCGGACTCAGCGCCGAAGTGGAACGGTTGCTCGACAGCGTCGAGCTGCCACGCGCCTACCGCAGCCGCTTTCCGCACGAACTGTCCGGCGGGCAGAAACAGCGCGTCGGGATCGCCCGCGCTCTCTCGCTCGAACCGAAGGTGCTCATCGCCGACGAGCCCACCAGTGCGCTCGACGTCTCGGTGCAGGCCCGAGTTCTGGAGCTGATTCAGTCGCTGCAGAAGCAGATGAACTTCGCCTGCCTGTTCATCACCCACGACCTCGCCGTCATCGATGTGCTCGCCGACCGCATCGCGGTCATGCACCACGGTCGCATCGTGGAAACCGGCACGCGGGATGAGATTCTTCGCTATCCGAAAGACCCCTATACCCAGCGTCTGCTGGCCGCCGTGCCGATCCCGGATCCCACCGAACAGCGTGCCCGCCGCGAGCTGCGCCGCGAATTGTTGGCCGCCGGTATCGACGACTAGGCGAATTACCGAGCCATCCCAGATTCTGCGACAGATTCCCGTCTTGTTGCAGAGCCTGCAACATAGCGCGTGCCGCTCGTCGATGTCGACGACCTGCGCGCTAAACGTGCGCCCATCTTAGCTGAGCACGTCTAATTTTGGGCTGCACTTTTGAGCAATATGCAGCTAATTAACCCCTGTATTGAGCAATACTCATGCTATTTGGGCAATTGCGTTACCAGTGTGTAACGTTTCGCCACTTTACCGTCGGGCGTCCTTCCCCCGACCTAGGGTCGAATCACCACCATGGCGGCGGCGTGACAAGAAATTACGCCGTCGCCATTTGCACACGATCGCACAGGAGGAACAATGAGATTCAGACGTATCGGGGCAGTAATTGCCGCGGTTGGCGCCGCAACGCTCGTCTTATCCGGCTGCTCGGCCCCCACGGCCGAGTCCGGGCTCGATGAGGGAACGAGTGTCGACGTCGCGTGGAACCAGCCGTTCTTCTCGTACAACGGCTTGACGTCGTTCGGCAACGCCACAGCGAACAACAACATCACGTACATGACGAACGACTGGTTCAACTACTACGACAACACGCCGGAGTTGAAGCAGAACGAGTCGTACGGCAGCTACGAGCTGGTGTCGGAAGACCCGCTCACTGTCAAGTACACCCTCGCTGACGACGTCAAGTGGTCAGACGGCACCGCAGTGGATGCGTCCGACCTTCTCCTGAGCTGGGCGGCCAACTCGCGTGCGCTCGACACCCCCGACTTCAACTCGAACGATTTCGTCGACCCGGAAACCGGTGAATTCACCGACGCGTTCCCGGACGACGTCGTCTACTTCGACTCCGGAGCCCAGGCCGACTCCGGCCTCGGGCTCGTGCACGACGTGCCCGAGATCAGCGACGACAACCGCTCGATGACCATGGTCTACTCGGCGCCCTACGTCGACTGGGAACTCGCCCTCTACGCTCCGCTTCCGGCGCACGTGGTCGCGAAGAACGCCCTCGGCCTCGACGACAATGAGGAAGCCAAGACCGCTCTCGTCACCGCGATCCAGGACAACGACAGCGCGTCACTCGCCAAGATTTCCTCCTTCTGGAACTCCGGCTTCAACTTCACCTCCCTGCCGGATGACCCCGAGCTGTACGTGGGGACCGGCCCGTACACGATCTCCGCTTTCGTGGCCGATCAGTACATCACGTTGAAGGCCAACCCGGAATATACCGGCGAGAACAAGCCGTCGATCGAAGAGGTCACCGTGCGCTTCATCACGGACCCGCTCGCCTCCGTGCAGGCTCTCGAAAACGGTGACGTCGATGTCATCTCTCCCCAGTCCACGTCTGACCTCGTCACCGCGCTCGACGCGCTCGACAAGGTCACCGTGCTCAAGGGTGAAGAAGGGACCTACGAGCACATCGACCTGCAGTTCGACCAGGGCAAGAGCGGCGTCTTCAACGACCCGCTGGTGCGCGAGGCGTTCATGAAGGTCGTTCCCCGTCAGGAGATTCTCGACAAGCTGATCAAGCCCATCGTCGGCGACGCCGCTGCACTTCGCGGTTCGCAGATGATGGTTCCCGGTGCCGAAGGCTACGACGATTCCGTCGCCGGCAACAGCTCAGCCGACTACGCCGAGGTCGATGTCGAGGGTGCCAAGGCACTCATCGCCCAGTCCGGAGCAACCAACCTCGACGTGACGGTGCTCTACGCATCCACCAACCCGCGTCGTGTCAACGAATTCGCGCTGATCCAGGCCAGTGCAGCGCTTGCCGGCTTCAACGTGCTCGACGGCGGCAGCGCCGAGTGGGGCGGAATTCTCGGCACCCCCGGTGCCTACGATGCTTCCCTGTTCGGCTGGCAGTCGACCAGCCTCGGTGTGACGAGCTCCGGACCCACCTTCGAAACGGGTGGCATCAACAACCTGAACTTCTTCTCCAACCCCGACGTTGATGCTGCGATCAAGAAACTGAACGTTGAGTTCGACCCGGCGAAGCAGATCGAGCTGCAGCAGGAGATCGACAAGATCCTGTGGGAGAACTTCTACGGTGTGACCATCTTCCAGTTCCCCGGAGTGACGGCATTCAATGACAGCGTCACGGGCATCGACCCGTCGATTCTGGCGCCGACTATCTTCTGGAACATCTGGGATTGGAAGCTCGCCTAACCACGAGAACTTCTCGTTGGATTGACGTGCTTTTGAGGCGCTGGGACCACTCGGTCCCAGCGCCTTCCACCCGACTATAGGCAGGTAGCCACCGCTCATGGCTTCATTTGTATTCCGGCGCCTCATTGCCGCCGTCATCGTTCTTCTCGCAGCCACCTTTTTGATGTACATGTTGGTCGCCCTCTCCGGCGACCCGCTCAAGGAACTCCGCGAGAGCAGCGCACCCAACAAGCTCGAACTGATGGCGTCGTTGAGCCAGAGGCTCAACCTCGACGTCCCCCCCTTCTTTCGCTACTTCTTGTGGCTCGGCGGCGTTGGTCAATGTTTTGTCGGCGCCTGTGATTTCGGCGTCAACGTTCAAGGCCTTCCCGTCGTAGTCCTGCTTCAGCAGGCCATGGGATCAACACTGCAGTTGGTCACCGGCGCCCAGATCATCGCCATCATCGTCGGTCTGATCGTTGGTATCACCACGGCGCTCCGGCAATACAGCGGCTACGACTACACCATCACCTTTGCGTCGTTCCTGTTCTTCTCCCTGCCCATCTTTTGGGTGGCAGTGCTGCTCAAGCAGTACATTGCGATCGGGTTCAATAACTGGTTGGCCGATCCCCTCATCGGAATACCGGTCATGATCGGCATGTCGATCGTGTCGGGACTGCTCTGGATGTCGCTCCTCGGCGGTGCCGCCAGGCGCCGCTGGATCACCCTCGGGGTAGCGACCGCCTCGACCCTGGCATTGCTGGCCTACTTCGAGATGTCCGACTGGTTCACCACGCCGAGCGTGGGCATCGTCGGTGTTTCAGTTACCGCCATCGCCGCAGCCCTCGGCGTCACGGCCGTCTCGGTCGGCCTCAAAGACAAGAACGCCCTGCGTGGCGCTCTCACCACCGCCGCCCTGGGAATCGCCCTGTACTACCCGATGACCTATTTCGTTTTCCGGAGCATGTCGCTTCCGCTGTTCTTCGCCCTCGCTCTCGGCGCGGTCGTTGCCGGCGGTGCCATTGGCTACTTCCTTGGCGGCCGCGATCGCTGGCAGTCCGCGCGCACCTCGGCCATCGTCGCCGTAATCATCGGTGCGGTGATCGCCATCGACGGCCATCTGCTGTATTGGAACGACTACATCAATTCCAGCCGGGTCAACGGCCGGCCGGTGGCGACCATCGGCTCCGTCACGCCGAACCTCGGCGGAAATTTCTGGATTCAGGGCATCGACACCTTCACCCACCTGCTGTTGCCGACCATCGCGATCATTCTGATCTCCTTCGCCAGCCTTACCCGCTACACGCGGGCGAGCATGCTCGAGGTGATGAACCAGGACTATATCCGCACGGCCAGGTCCAAGGGACTCACCCAGCGCACCGTCGTGGTGCGCCACGCCCTGCGCAACGCCCTCATTCCGATCGCGACGGTGATCGCACTTGATATCGGAGCACTCATCGGCGGAGCGGTGATCACCGAGTCCGTGTTCGGATGGAGCGGCATGGGCCGACTGTTCCAAAACGGTATCGACCACGTTGATCCGAACCCGGTGATGGCGTTCTTCGTCGTGACCGGTCTCCTCGCCGTGATCTTCAACCTGCTCGCCGACCTGCTGTATGCGTCCCTCGACCCGAGAATCAGGGTGTCCTAATGACCGATTCCACGCCCTCCCTGCACGTGCAGCCAGGCCCGCCCGACGAGACCTCGATTGAGCAACGCGAAACGGTCGGGCTCAGCCAGGGCCAGATCGTTCGCAAACGCTTCTTTCACCACAAGGGTGCAGTTGTCTCGATCTTCGTTCTCGCCTTTGTGATCGTGCTCGCGTTCAGCTCGGTCGGCCTCCACGTCTGGGGTCTGAACACGGCCGGCTGGTGGCCCTGGCACTGGAACGCCACGCCGCCGCTGGTCAACCGCGGATTTCCGACCCTGAACCTGATCCCGGGTCCCGGTTTCGGCATCGGGCCGCACCCCTTCGGCCAGGACGAGATCGGCAAGGATATCTTTGCCCTCGTCATGCGCGGCACGCAGCAATCCATCATGATCATGGTGCTGGTCGGACTGGTGGGAACCGGAATGGGCGTTCTCGTCGGCTCCCTGGCCGGCTTCTACCGCGGAATCGGCGATGCCCTCCTCATGCGCTTCACCGACGTGATCATCACCATCCCGTTCATCGTGGTGGGTGCGGTGATCGGCCGCTCGGTCGGAGCTGCCGGTCTCGGAGCTGCCATTCTGGGCCTTGCCCTGGGCCTCTTCGCCTGGACCGGGCTGGCCCGGCTGGTGCGTGGGGAATTCCTGTCCCTGCGCGAACGCGAGTTCATCGACGCAGCCAGGGTCTCCGGGGCGAGTGACGCCCGCATCATCTTCAAGCACATCCTGCCCAACGCGGTCGGTGTGATCATCGTGAGCGCCACCCTGCTCATGGCCGGAGCCATCCTCGCTGAAACCGCGCTGAGCTTTCTGGGCTACGGCGTGCGCAATCCCGACACGTCGCTCGGCCTGATCGTGGCCCAGAACGTGGCCGCGTTCGCGACCCGCCCCTGGCTGTTCTGGTGGCCGGGTGTGTTCATCATCGTCATCGCCCTCACCGTGAACTTCATCGGTGACGGTCTGCGCGACGCCTTCGACCCGCGTCAGAAGAAGATGCCGTCCGCGAAGGCGCTGCTGAAAGCGGATGCCCGTCGGGCGCGCGCCGCGCGCGCCTCCAGCACGGTCTAGCGCTCATGTTTCGGGTTCTACAGAACGATGCCGATCACCGAGGCGGCGAGCAGTCCGGCGAGTACCGCGATAGTGACCCGGTGGGTGGTCACGCGGAGGGCATCCGGATCGATGGCGGTTCCATCCAGGTGTCCGGCGTCCCGCAGCTGTTCCCATCGTTGCCGCAACACAAACGCGACCTGCCCGGATGCGGTCGTCACCGAGTCTCCCGGCCGAACACTTCGGCCGGCCCCATAGGCGGAATCGCCGAGGTTCTTCACATCGGAGCGCTCGATCGCGATCGCACCGCGGATGCCGGGGCTCGGCGCCGCCCAGACCGGAATTCGCCGCTCGGCGGTGAACAGGGTCAGGGTGTAGCGGGTGTCGATTCGCTGCACGTGCGGCCACGGCACGAAAAATGTGCGGAACACGTTGACGACCGTGATGCCGTGTTGCTCAATCACAATGTGCGGCTGCCAGAACAAAGCTCCGGCTGCTGCGGCGAAGAACAGCAGCAGCGGCACGGTGCGTACCAGATTCTCCAGGTCGTTCGCCAACACCAGGCCGATGCACCCCGCCAGGCACAGCACGGCAACAACGCCGGCCAGAACGCGGCCAAAAACAGGACGAAATGTGAAGATCGACATAGGTCCATTTTCACAGACGACGCGCTCGACACAGACAGGACCCCCCTTTCATGAGTAACGAAGCAACCATTTCGACCGGCGACGGCTCTACTTCTCGGCCCGTCACCGAGGCCGTACTCGAGGTCGCCGACCTCAATGTGGATTTCTGGGTCGAGGGGGAGCTCTACCCGGCGGCCATCAACATGAACTACCAGGTGCGCCGCGGCGAGGTGCTCGCCATCGTGGGGGAGTCGGGCTCGGGCAAGAGCACCGGGACCATGGCGCTGCTCGGACTCCTGCCGCAAAACGCACGCACGACCGGGTCGATCAAACTCCTCGGTAAAGAGATCTGCGGCATCCCCGAGTCGGAAATTCGCAAGGTGCGCGGCAACGACGTCGCAACCATCTTTCAGGAGCCGATGACGGCCCTCAACCCGGTCTACACGGTGGGCTTCCAGATTGTAGAAGCCCTGCGCTCGCACTTCGACCTCTCTCCGCACGAGGCCAAAGCTCGCGCCATCGAACTGCTGACGCTCGTCGAAATGCCCAACCCCACACTGTCGTTCGACAAGTATCCGCACCAGCTGTCCGGCGGACAACGGCAGCGGGCCATGATCGCCCAGTCGATTTCGTGTGACCCGGTCTTACTAGTTGCCGACGAGCCGACGACCGCGCTCGACGTCACCGTGCAGGCCGAAATTCTCGACCTGCTGCGCAATCTGCACACGCGGCTCGACAGCGCCATCATCCTTATCACCCACGACATGGGCGTTGTTGCCGATCTGGCCGACTGGGTCATGGTCATGAAGAACGGGCTCACGGTCGAGGCCGGGCCCATCGACGACATCTTCAATCGTCCCCAGCATCCGTACACGCAGCAATTGCTCGCCGCGGTGCCGCACCTCGGTCGCGGCATAGAAACGGTCGCCCGGGAACAGGTGGCTCACCCGGTCGGGGTCAAACCGGTCCTCGATTTTCAGAATGTCTCCATCGACTATCCAAAGCGTGGGCGTATTCCCGCGTTCCGGGCCGCCGATTCCATCGACTTTCAAATTTTCCCCGGGGAGATCGTCGGCCTGGTCGGCGAGTCTGGTTCGGGCAAGACAACGCTCGGACGCGCCGCCGTCGGACTGCTCCCAATCGCCGACGGCACGCTCATCTCCTGCGGGATCGACATCTCGCACGCGAAAATGCGCGACCTGCGACCCCTGCGCCGCAAGGCGGGCATCGTCTTTCAGGACCCGGCGTCATCGCTGAACCCGCGGATGCCGATTGGAGAATCGATCGGGGAACCCCTCTATCTGTCCGGCGAGGCGCGTGGCGCCGACCTCGACAAGCGTGTTCAAACGCTCCTGGAACAGGTGGAACTCCCGACGAGCTACCGCAACCGCTTTCCGCACGAGTTGTCCGGGGGGCAGAAACAGCGGGTCGGCATTGCGCGCGCGCTCGCCCTGCATCCGGACCTGTTGGTTGCCGACGAACCGACCAGTGCGCTGGACGTCTCGGTGCAGGCTCGTTTTCTCGATCTGTTGCACGAGCTTCAGGAACGGCTCGGCTTCGCCTGCCTGTTCATCAGTCACGACCTCGCGGTGGTCGACGCGCTCGCCCACCGGATTGCGGTGATGCACACCGGCAAGCTGGTGGAGCAGGGCACGAGCGATGAAATCCTGCGTGCGCCGAAGGATCCGTACACGCAGCGACTGATCAGCGCGGTTCCGGTGCCGGACCCGGTGGAACAGCGCATCCGCCGGGAGGCTCGTCAGGCCGCCAAGGGGTAAGAGGAACGGGACGCGCGCCCCTCCCACCGATCCGGTGGCGTGGATACGGTAGGATAGTACTTTGGGTCACATTATGACCCCTGGTATCCATTCTTCGTCGCGCGCGAGACTCTGCGGCACTCATTCTTCGTAAGGATCTATTTTTATGGCGATTGCTACACGCAATAACCTCCGAAATGTTGCAATCGTTGCTCACGTTGACCACGGTAAGACGACGCTGGTTGACGCGATGCTCAAGCAGACCGACTCCTTCGCTGACCACTCTCACGTTGAAGAGCGCGCGATGGACTCGAACGAACTCGAGCGCGAAAAAGGCATCACGATTCTCGCCAAGAACACGGCGGTTTCGTACAAGGGCATCCACGCCACCGACGGTCCCATCACCATCAACGTGATCGACACCCCGGGCCACGCTGACTTCGGTGGCGAGGTCGAGCGCGGACTGTCCATGGTTGACGGCGTTGTTCTCCTCGTTGACGCATCAGAGGGCCCGCTGCCGCAGACCCGTTTCGTGCTCCGCAAGGCGCTCGAAGCCAAGCTCCCCGTCATCCTGCTGGTCAACAAGACCGACCGTCCCGACGCGCGCATCGACGAGGTTGTGGCCGAGAGCCAGGACCTGCTCATCGGCCTCGCGAGCGACATGGCCGACGACTTTCCCGACCTCGACCTCGACGCCGTGCTCGACGTGCCCGTCGTCTACGCGTCCGGCCGTAACGGTGCCGCCAGCTGGAACAAGCCCGAAGACGGCACGCTGCCCGACAACGACGACCTCGAGCCGCTGTTCGACGCCATCCTCAAGCACATCCCGGCACCGACCTACGATGACACGCACCCGCTCCAGGCGCACGTCACCAACCTCGACGCCTCGCCGTTCCTCGGCCGCCTCGCGCTGCTGCGCATCTTCCAGGGCACCATCAAGAAGGGCCAGACCGTGGCCTGGGTGCAGCAGGACGGCACCGTCAGCAACGTGAAGATCACCGAGCTGCTGATCACCAAGGCGCTGGACCGCTACCCGACCGAGAGCGCCGGCCCCGGCGACATCGTTGCCGTTGCCGGTATCGAGAACATCACCATCGGTGAGACCCTCGCCGACCCCGACGACGTTCGCCCGTTGCCGACCATCACGGTCGACGACCCGGCCATCTCGATGACCATCGGCACCAACACCTCGCCACTCATGGGCAAGGTCAAGGGCCACAAGCTCACCGCCCGCATGGTCAAGGACCGCCTCGACCGTGAGCTGGTCGGTAACGTCTCGCTTAAGGTCGTCGACATCGGACGCCCGGATGCTTGGGAGGTGCAGGGTCGTGGAGAACTGGCCCTCGCCATCCTGGTCGAGCAGATGCGCCGCGAAGGCTTCGAGCTCACCGTCGGCAAGCCGCAGGTAGTTGTGAAGCGCATTGACGGCAAGGTGCACGAGCCGTTCGAGCACCTCACCATTGACGCGCCCGAGGAATACCTCGGCGCCATTACGCAGCTGCTCGCCGCTCGCAAGGGTCGCATGGAGAACATGGCCAACCACGGCACCGGCTGGGTTCGCATGGAATTCATCGTTCCGTCGCGCGGCCTGATCGGCTTCCGCACGCAGTTCCTCACCGACACGCGCGGTACCGGTATCGCCAACGCGATCCTGCACGGCTACGAGCCCTGGGCCGGCACCATCAACACCCGTACGAACGGTTCCATCGTGGCCGACCGAAGCGGCGCGGTCACCCCGTTCGCGATCATCAACCTGCAGGAGCGCATGTCGTTCTTCGTGCAGCCGACCAGCGAGGTGTACGAAGGCATGGTCATCGGCGAGAACTCGCGCGCCGACGACATGGACGTGAACATCACCAAGGAAAAGAAACTGACCAACATGCGTCAGTCCAGCTCCGACACGTTCGAGTCGATGACACCGCCCAAGCAGCTGTCGCTCGAGCAGTGCCTCGAATTCGCCCGTGAAGACGAGTGCGTCGAGGTCACCCCGGCCGCCGTGCGTATTCGCAAGGTAGAGCTGACGGCATCCGCTCGCTCGCGTCAGGTTTCGCGCGTGAAGAAGATGGACGCGAACTAACCCTTCGCACCACGATGCCCTCTCGGTTCGCCGAGGGGGCATTGTTGCGTGCGGAGGCCGCATTAGAATTCAGACGAACTTGAAGGACTTGATATGACTATTTCCTCCCGTAGCCGCCGCCTCGTGCTTGCGCTCATGATCGCCGCCACCCTGCCCGCGCTGGCGGCCTGTTCGATCGGCGACACCGTGCAGCAGACCGTGAACGGGGTCGTGCAGGATGCGACCGGGGGCGACGTCAGCCTCGATGGCTCGCTCCCGAAAGACTGGCCGGCCGAAGTGCCGCTCATCGACGGCGAGGTTCTGTTCGCCACCGGCGGCATCGGCGAGGGCGAGGTCGGTGGTTGGGTCGTCACGATCAAGGCAACGTCGGCCACGCCGATCGAGGATGCCCGGGCGCAGCTTCTCGCTGCCGGGTTCAGCGTGGCTGTAGGTGTTCCGGGTGCCGACTCCGAAGTGGTGACCGTGACGAACGCGACCTACGGCGTCGTAGTCGCGGGGAACGCCGATGGCATTTTGTACACGGTGACGCCGCTGCCTGACGCGCTGAAGTAATCGCGCGTTATGCGAAGAGGGCGGACCCGACGTAGGCTCCGTCGGCGGCTCCGGCCGGAACCACGAACAACGCACTCCCGACGTGGCGAATGTACTCGTTGAGCGCATCGTGTTTGGCGAGGTTCAGCTGCACGGTCGTGAACTGGGCCGGCGAACGCTGGAAGCTGATGAAGAACAGCCCGGCCTCGAGGCGGCCGAGGTCATCGTTGCCGTCGACGAAGTTGTAGCCCCGGCGTAGCAGCTTCATACCCTTGTTCTGCGTGGGATGCGCGAGCCGCATGTGGGCAGCGGCGCCGATGAGTGGCTGGTTTTCCCGACCGGCGATCGTGAAATCGGGCTCGCTGAACTCGGTTCCACCGGAGAGCGGTGCGCCGGCGCCTTTGGTGCGGCCGAACACCGTTTCCTGCTCACTGAGAATGGAGCGATCCCAGGTTTCAATGGTCATGCGGATGCGCCGCGCCACCAGGTAGGAGCCGCCGGCCAGCCAGGCCGGCCCGTCGGAGGACGACACCCAGACCTGGTCGTTGACCACGTCGGGCTGCTCGGCCTTGATGTTGGCGGTGCCGTCCTTGAATCCGAACAGGTTGCGCGGGGTGGCCTGGGCCGTCGAGGTCGACGACGTGCGCCCGAAGCCGAGCTGCGACCAGCGCAGGGCTGCCCGCCCGAAGGCGATGCGGGACAGGTTGCGAATGGCGTGCACGGCCACCTGCGGGTCATTGGAGCAGGCCTGGATGCACAGGTCGCCGTCACTTCGGCCGGCATCGAGGTCGTCGCCGGGAAAGTGCGGCAGCGGCGTGAGGTCTGCGGGGCGGCGGGCCGCAATGCCGAAGCGATCGACGCCATCCGCTGTTTCAAACAGGGTCGGGCCGAGGCCGAACGTGATGGTGAGGCCAGCCGTGGGCAGTCCCTGGGCCTCGCCGGTGTCTTCGGGCGGGGCGTCGTAGGGGCCGCTGACGGCGCCGTACTCGCCGATATCCTGGCCGGCGGTCATGGCGGCGGCGGCGATGGTCCAGTCCTGTAGCAGCTCGATCAGCTCCGCCCGCGTCGTGCCGGCCGAGACGTCGAACGCGGCGAAGTGCAGGCGATCCTGCGCGGGCGTGACGATGCCGGCCTGATGGCTGCCGTAAAACGGGTAGACCGCCGAAGCGGATGCCGCCCCCGGCGACGCAGACGCCGCCAGCGCCACCCGGTCCCCGGCTACCCCCAGCCCGATGCCGGCCACGCTGGCCCCGGCGAGGCCGAGCAGACCGCGCCGGGACAGGCCGCGGGCTGGCACGGCCAGATCGGTGGACCCGGTGCGCTTATCGCGCTTCACGGAGCGCTTCGCGGAGCGACTCACAACACGAGCGCTGCGGTGAGCTGGTTCAGCGGCTCGCCAAGCGCGTTGACCTGGTCGGCGAGGGCGCGAATCTCGGCCGGAGTGAGGTCGGTGTAGAGCGTGAAGCCGTCGCCGACCCGCTGGGCGTCGAGCAGTGCCTGCAGCGAGCCGAACTCGGTGTCGAGCGACGCGGCCAGGTCGGCATCCGTTTTCAGCAAAATGGGACGCACCCCGTCGTAGAGAACTTTGGCGCCGTCAACGTTGGCCTGGAAGTCCCAGAGGTCGGTGTGCGACCAGATTTCTTCCTCGCCGGTGACCTTTCCGGTGGCGACCTCGTCGAGTAGGCCGATGGCCCCGTTGGTCTGCTGCGACAGGGTGAAGGTGAGTCCCTCGATCTTCTCGTGCAGGGTCGCGGTGTCAGCGACGAGTTGTTCGGTGAGTGCCGCACGCTGGTCGGCGGTGTAGGCAACGAAGCCGGCCTCAGCGTCCTGCGGCCAGAGGTCCTTCTCGATGGCGTGCCAGCCGGTCCAGTTTTGGCCTTCTTCGAGGTCGGCCTCGCGCAGGTCGAGCTTGGGGTCGAGGTCGCCGAACGATTCTGCGATGGTCTCCACGCGCTCCCAGTGCACCCGGGTGGAGGCGTACAGGCTGCGGGCGGTGCCATCGTCCCCGGCGGAATAGGCTGCGGCGAACGCGTCGGTGCCGGTGACGAGCTGGTCGATCTGGTCGCTCACGTAGGAGCCGTAGTTGGTGTTGGCGGTGACGATCTGGGCGGCGAGGTCAACGTCGACGGTGGCGGCGGCATCCGTTTTGGTGGCGGTGAACTCGGCCTTGCCGACACCGTCGCCGGTCATGCCCGGCTTGCACGCGGTGAAGTAGCTGCCGGCATCGAGCTGTACCACCAGGTCGCGGCTGAGGCCGGGGCCGATATTCTCGGCCTCACCGACGATGCGCAGGCCGTCCTCGGCCAGCAGGTAGAACTCGGTCACCTGGTCACCGGAATTGGTGACCGAAAAACGGATGCTGCCGGCCGGCGCCTCGTTCGCGCTCACCGCGCAGTCGGTCGCGCTGCTGTCCACGGTGAGGGCCGTGTGGGTGGCTGCCGGGTTGTTGGCGACACAGCCGCTCAGGAGGCCGATTCCGAGAACACCGAGGCCGAGCAGGCTGGCGGAACGTAAGACACGGGGCATGGAGATCCTTTGAACTGGGCGAGAAAAGTCAGTGCGCGGCGACGGGCGTGGGCGCCGGCGCGGTTGGTGCTGCCGGGGCTGGGCGGGCGCTCGTGCGGCCGTGACGGCTCTTTCTGATGAAGACCGTCAGGGTGGGCACGGCATAGGCCAGCCAGGCGAACATCTCCAGCCAGGTGGTGGCGGGGGAGAAGTTCAGGGTGCCCTTGAGGAGGGTGCCGTACCAGCTGTCCGGCGGCACGGCGGCGCTCACGTTGAAGGCGAGGGCGTTCAGCCCGGGCAGGAGACCGGCCTCCTGCAGGTCGTGCACACCGTAGGAGAGCACGCCAGCGGCCACAACGATGAGGATGGCACCCGTGTAGGTGAAGAACTTCGACAGGTTGATCTTGAGCATGCCGGCGTAGATCAGAACGCCCAAGCCGATCGCCGTCAGGATGCCGAGGGCAGCGCCGAGCAGCGGCATGGTCGTTGCGCCGGTCGCCTGCACTGCGGCCCAGATGAACAGGGCCGTTTCAATGCCCTCCCGGCCGACGGCGAGGAAGGCCACGAGTACGAGCCCTAGGCCGGCACCGACGAGGTGCTTGTCGATGTTGCCCTGCAGGTGGCCTTTGAGGTCGCGTGCGGTGCGCAGCATCCAGAACACCATCCAGGTCACCAGGCCGGTCGCAACGATCGACAGCACGCCGCCGATGGTCTCCTGGGCGGTGAACGACAGCCCATAGGTGCCGAAGGTGAGCAGCGCGCCGATGCCGAGGGCGAGCAGCACGGCCAGGTCCACACCGAGCCAGATGCGCGGCAGCACGTCACGTCTACCGATTTTCACGACGTAGGCGATAAGAATCGTCACGATCAGTGCGGCCTCAAGGCCTTCGCGCAGGCCGATCAGATAGTTTGCGAGCACAGGGTCCCTCGAACAATTCGGGCAATGGTTTCGGGCGAAAAAATTTGGTAAGGCTAACCTTACCGAAGATGACTCTAGTCCGAACCGCGCGATCGTGTCTAGTTATGATTTGATTCGGGCACAGCTATTACCCAGCAACGAACAGCCCGCAGAGCAGAAACGGTGCGTACGCCCATGGTCATGTCCGGCAGCGGCGAGCGAATCCTGTTCGTGCATGCCCGGCCTGGCGATGAATCCGCCCTGACCGGCGGCACGATCGCACGGCTCCGCGCCGAGGGGGCGCGGGTGGTCGTGCTCTACGCCGCCGCGCCGGCCGAAACGGATGCCGCCGCGCTGGCCGCTGCCCCGACCGCCGCGTGGGTCGCAACCGATGATGCCGCTGTCTCCGGCGCGCTGGCCGAACTGGGAGCGCGCAGCTGGCACCGCCTGCCGCCAGAGCCCGACCTCACCGAGGCGTTGCACACTGCGATTGACGAGCTCGGTGCGACGGCCGTGGTCGTAGGAACTGTCACGGATGCACTGCGCGAAATGGCGACGACCGCCGCACACGAGGCCGGGCTGCCGGTGTTCCTTGCCCGCACGGTGCGGCAGGCGCCCGGCCAGCGCCTCATCGCGATCGACGTGGGAGACCACCTCGACCAGAAGCTGCGCGCGCTCGCCCACTTTTCCGCGCGCTGGGGCGTGACCGAGCGCACGCGCACCCTCGCCGACGGCAGCACCGACCTGATCACCGACACGGAAACCTTCCTCAGAACGGATGCCCCGCGCCGCGCCCTGCCGCCGCCCCCGCCCCGCCCCGCTCGCCTCACCATCGCGAACCGGTCGCTGGCCGGTCTCGGGGGCTTGGCTGCGGGCATCCTCTTTGGCGTGCTGGGTACCATCGCGCACCAGGCCACCCTGACAGTGTTCGGCGCGGAGCTGCCGATCGGCCTGGCCATCGCGTTCGTCGGCATCGGCGCGCTGCTGCTCGGGCTGCGCCTCGTGGTGGGGGACCGCTTCGTGGTCGGACTGGCCGCGGCTGGGCTGCTCCTGACCATTTTCGTGCTGTCCCTTCGCGGCTCAGGCGGATCGGTGCTCGTGCCGGCTGGCCTGCCGGGAACCCTGTGGACTGTCGTTCCGGCGCTCATCGCGGCGTTCGTGCTGGCCTGGCCGAAACTGCCACCGCGCCGCCGATAAGGGGCGCCGACCGAGGGGCGTAGAATCAGGAGTCCGCTCTCGAAGGGAATCCCCAGCCTGTGACGTATGTGATCGCTCTTCCGTGCNTCTTCCGTGCGTCGATGTGAAAGATCGTGCCTGCATCGACGAATGCCCGGTGGACTGCATTTATGAGGGCGAACGCTCCCTTTATATCCATCCAGACGAGTGCGTCGACTGCGGAGCCTGCGAACCGGTCTGCCCGGTCGAGGCCATCTACTACGAAGACGACCTGCCCGAACAGTGGGCCGACTACTACAAGGCCAACGTCGAATTCTTCGACGACCTCGGCTCCCCGGGCGGCGCCGCCAAGGTCGGCGTGCTCGCCAAGGACCACCCGGTAATCTCCGCACTGCCGCCGCAAGTTCAGCACTAAGCGATCTTCGTGCTGAAGCCGCTGCCGGATTACCCCTGGGATCAGATGGTCCCTTTTGCCGCTCAGGCCCGGCAGCACCAGGGCGAAATTGTCGACCTGTCGATCGGTTCGCCGGTCGACGCCACGCCCGACGTGGTGCAGCAGGCGCTTCGGGTGGCAACGGATGCGCACGCCTACCCGCAAACCGTCGGTACGCCCGCTCTGCAGCAGGCGATCATCGCCTGGTATGCCCGGCGCCGCGGCGTCACCGGGCTTCAGCCGAAGAACGTGCTGCCCACGATCGGTTCCAAGGAACTCGTTGCGCTCATGCCGTTCATGCTCGGCCTCGGCGAGGGCGACACGATCGTGCACCCGCGAGCCGCCTACCCGACCTATGCGATCGGCGCCGCCATTGCCGGCGCCACTGCCCTGGCCTCCGACGATCCCGCCGAGTGGCCGGAGTCGACCCAGCTGATCTGGCTGAACAGCCCCGGCAATCCGGACGGCCGGGTGCTGTCCGTCGACGACCTGCGGGCCGCCGTTGCCCGCGCCCGAGAACTCGATGCCGTCATCGTGAGTGACGAGTGTTATGCCGAGCTCGGCTGGGACGCCCCCTGGGATTCCGAGCCGATCCCGAGCATCCTCGACCCGCGAGTGATCGAGGGAGACCGCCGCAACATCGTGGCGATCTATTCGCTCAGCAAGCAGTCCAACATGGCCGGATATCGCGCGGCCTTCGCGGCGGGCTGTGGCGGCGTGCTCGGGCGGCTGCTCACCGTGCGCAAGCACGCCGGACTCATGCTCCCGGCGCCGCTGCAGGCGGCCATGATCGCCGCCCTCGGTGACGACGAGCATGTCGCCGTGCAGAAGGAGCGCTATCGTGCGCGCCGCGCTGTGCTGCGCCCCGCCCTCGAACAGGCCGGCTTTCGCATCGATCGGAGCGAAGCCGGGCTCTACCTCTGGGCAACCGAGGGACGACCCGCGTGGGAATCCATTGAACGGCTGGCGGCACTCGGCATTCTGGCCGGCCCGGGGCCGTTCTACGGCGATGTTTACCCGGAACACGTGCGGTTCTCGCTGACCGCGACGGATGAGCGCATCGCTGCTGCCGCATCGCGCCTTCTGGCCTGAAAAAGCCCCCATCTGGGGAGGACCTCTGTGGACTATCACCAACGAACCGCCCGAACTCTTAGCTGATGCAACAGTAGGCGGTCAGGCCGATTAGGCTGTAATCGCGACAGAATCGACCACAGCAGTTTCACCACTGGCCGATTCAGTGACGCGTCGCCACATTTCATCCGGCAGTGATACCCGAGGAGGCTCCGTGACCAACGTCGCGCAGCAGACAACATCCGGCGAACCGATGAGCGCTGACCCCAACAAGGTCACCCTCACTTTCCCCGGCGGGAGCGCAGAATTCCCGATCCTGACCAGCGTGGACGGTGTGTCGAGCATCGACATCTCCACCCTGACCAAGAAGACCGGCCTCACCACGCTGGACTACGGTTTCGTCAACACCGCGGCCACCCGCTCCGCGATCACCTACATCGACGGCGACGCGGGCATCCTGCGCTATCGCGGGTATCCGATCGAACAGATCGCCCAGAACTCGAACTTTCTCGAGACGGCCTGGCTGTTGATCTACGGCGAGCTTCCCAGCGCAAGCGAACTGGCCAACTTTGACGATCGCATCCGTCACCACACGCTTCTGCACGAAGACATGCGCCGCTTCTTCGACTCCCTGCCGCACAAGGCGCACCCGATGAGCGTGCTCGCCTCCGGCGTATCGGCCCTGTCGACCTTCTATCAGGACTCGCTCGACCCGAAGGACCCGGAGCAGGTCGAGATTTCGACCATCCGCCTGCTCGCGAAGCTGCCGGTCATGGCCGCCTACGCCCACAAGAAGAGCGTCGGCCAGGCTTTTCTCTACCCCGACAATTCGCTGAGCTTCGTTGACAACTTTCTCAAGCTCAACTTCGGCAACATGGCCGAGCCGTACGAGATCAACCCGGTCGTCAGCAAGGCGCTCGAACGCCTGCTTATGCTGCACGAAGACCACGAGCAGAACGCGTCCACCTCCACGGTTCGACTGGTCGGTTCGACCGAGGCCAATCTGTTCGCATCGGTGTCCTCGGGCATCAACGCTCTGTTCGGCCCGCTGCACGGCGGTGCCAACGAAGCTGTGCTGTCGATGCTCGGGGAGATCCAAGCATCCGGTCAGGGCGTCGAAAAGTACGTCGAACGTGTGAAGAACAAAGAGCAGGGCGTGAAGCTCATGGGCTTCGGCCACCGGGTCTACAAGAACTACGACCCGCGGGCTACCCTGGTCAAGGAGAGCGCCCACGAGGTGCTCGCCGCTCTCGGAGTGAAGGACGACCTGCTCGACATCGCGCAGGAACTCGAGCACATCGCGCTGAGCGACGACTACTTCAAGGAACGTCGTCTGTACCCCAACGTCGACTTCTACACCGGCGTCATCTATAAGGCCATGGGCTTTCCGACGCGTATGTTCACCGTGCTCTTCGCGATCGGCCGTCTGCCCGGCTGGGTCGCTCACTGGCGTGAGATGAACGAGGATCCGGCCACCAAGATCGGCCGCCCGCAGCAGCTCTATGTGGGCTCCGCGGCCCGCGACTACCCGCGCCGGTAGACAGGCTCGTTAGTCGCGGCACCCATTACAGATGAGGGGTAGGGGTGCCTCATCTCTAACCGGCTCCTCGAAGTGCGCAGCGACGTCAGCAGCCGGGGACGTGGGCTCGGCGTTGCAGTCTTGGGCGACGAGCACCGTGGATTCTTTGGCGACGACGGTGAACGGAGCTGACGGCACGGAGACGATTCCCTCGATGGGTCGCCAGCCTTGGTCGCCGAAGCTGTAGTCGGCTCGGCAATCGACGGTGAGGGTGACCGTGTAGGCGCCCTTGAATGTGTATATGTGGCTGGTGGGACTCGATTTAGAGCTGCCGTCGATGATGAGTAGTTCCACCAGCCAACAGGGTGGCCACCCCGTGCTGGGGCTGACTCATCAGTCCTGGGGTGTCTCTCCGCACGAGGGGCTGCGCCCGTCCACGGGTCTGCGCGTTCCTGCGTGAATTCAGCTGGCAGCCGTCAAGAGCGAACGAGGCGGGCTATGGCGTCGGAGGCTTCCTTGATCTTGATGTCTGCCTGCTCGCCGCCGAGCTTGGCGGCGTCGACGACGCAGTGCTTGAGGTGGTCATCGAGGAGTCCGAGTGCAACGCCTTCCAGTGCTTTGGTGAGGGCCGAGATCTGGGTGAGGATGTCGATGCAGTATGTTTCCTCGTCGACCATGCGGTGGATGCCACGGGCCTGGCCTTCGATGCGTTTTAGGCGAGCGAGGTATTGGCTTTTGTCACCGATGTAGCCGTGCGTGGTGTGGCACGGCTCTGTGGTGGCCCCGGTGGGAGTGATTTTTTCCATGTCGTTGTCCTTTGTTCTTTGTTCTTTGTTCTTCGTTCTTCGTTCTTCGCGACGGTACCGTCATGGTGATGGGTATGCGGGCCCGGACCCGCGGGGCCCAGGGTCATCCGTGGTCCCCGTGTTCCGGGTACTCGCTCATAGTCTCTACCCTCTGGGTGGCCTGGGTTCGGGTCGGTATGGATCTCTGACAAGAATGGTTGGGGTGGTGCCGGGTCCGGCCGGCACCACCCCAAGATACTCAAGTCGCCGTGGCGTATTTTGCGGGAGTGGCGTCGAACAGGGGGCCGCAGCCTGCGCAGCAAAACCAATAGCGGATACCCTCGTAGTCGCGGAAGAGACCTGTGGATTCCGCGTTTGCCTTCACGACCTGGCTTCCGGTCATGACGGGGCACTCGGCGAGGGCATTGTTGTCGGCGGTGGCACTGCAACAGCTGTTACTCATTGAAGGGTTTCCTTTCGATGGAACGGGGAGTGTTTCCTTTTGGGCGGGGACAGTCAGACGCCCTGCAGTTGCCGCACGGGAGTGTGCAGTGCTGAGGTGGACGCCGTGGTGTTCGCCTTGGACTTGAAGGACCGGAGGCGAAGGCTGTTGCTGACCACGAATACGCTCGAGAGCGCCATAGCGGCGCCGGCGAGCATCGGGTTCAGCAGTCCGAACGCGGCCAGCGGAATGGCCGCGACGTTGTAGGCGAAGGCCCAGAACAGGTTTGTCTTGATGGTGCCCAGGGTCTTGCGGGACAGGCGGATGGCATCGGCGGCGGAGCGGAGGTCCCCGCGCACCAGTGTGATGTCCGCGGCTTCAATCGAGACGTCCGACCCGGTTCCCATCGCCAGGCCCAGGTCGGCCTGGGCTAGGGCCGCGGCGTCGTTCACGCCGTCGCCGACCATCGCCACGACTTTCCCTTCGGACTGCAAGCGGGTGATGACGTCGACCTTGTCTTGGGGCATCACCTCGGCAATGACCTCGGTTATTCCGACCTCCGCTGCGACGTGCTCGGCGACCACCTTATTGTCTCCGGTCAGGAGCACGGGGTTCAGCCCGAGTGCTTTGAACTGGGCGATCGCCTCGGCGCTGGTGGCCTTGACGGCATCGGCGACGACCAAAACCGCACGGGCCTGACCGTCCCAGGCGACAGCGACCGCGGTCTTGCCCTGAGATTCCGCGGTGGCCTTTGCGAGGGCGAGCGTCGTGGGAAGGTGAAGGGACCAGTCCGCCAGTAGGCTCTCGCGCCCGACGAGCACGGCATGGCCATTCACAGTGCCCTGCACGCCCTTGCCTTCGACGTTCGTAAACGATTCCGGTACCGGAAGTGAGCCGATCTGCTGGGTTGCGCTTTTGGCGATGGCCTGGGCGATCGGGTGTTCGGAGGCGTCCTCCAATGCGCCAGCCAGCCTCAGAACGTCCTCCCGGGTGGTTCCGTCGATGGTGAACACGTCAATCAGCGTCATCTTGCCCGTAGTGACCGTTCCTGTCTTGTCGAGGACGATCGTGTCGACCTTGTGGGTGGACTCGAGTACTTCCGGGCCTTTGATGAGGATGCCCAGCTGGGCGCCCCGTCCGGTGCCGACTAGTAGCGCGGTTGGGGTTGCGAGTCCGAGGGCACAGGGGCAGGCGATAATCAGGACCGCGACGGCGGCCGTGAAGGCGGCGCTGAGCGGGAAGCCGGCACCGATCCAAGCGCCGAGCACCCCGATGGCCACGGCGATGACGATCGGTACGACGATTCCGGAGACCTTATCAGCGAGGCGTTGGACCTCGGCTTTGCCCGACTGGGCGTCCTCGACGAGCCTGGCCATCTGTGCCAGCTGGGTGTCCGAGCCAACCCTGGTGGCACTCACGACCAGACGGCCGCCGAAGTTGACGGTTGAGCCGGTCACGGCGTCGCCCACACCGACTTCGACTGGGATCGACTCGCCGGTGAGCATGCTCGCATCCACCGCCGAGGTACCCGCGACTATCACCCCGTCCGTGGCGATCTTTTCACCCGGTCGTATGACGAACTCATCGCCCACCGACAACTGCTCGACGGGGATCCGTGTTTCGACCCCGTCCCGAACAACCGCGACATCCTTGGCCCCCAGCCCGAGCAGCGTGCGCAGGGCAGCCCCCGCCTGGCGCTTGGACCTCTTCTCGAAGTATCGCCCGGCCAGGATGAACATGGTCACTCCGGCACCGACCTCCAGGTAGATGTTCCCGGCGCCGTCGGAGGGGTTGATCGTGAACGAGAACCCATGGGTCATGCCCGGCAGTCCGGCTGTTCCGAAGAACAGTGCGAAGAGTGACCACAGCAACGCAGCGGACGTGCCGACCGAGACCAGCGTGTCCATCGTGGCCGCGCCGTGGCGCAGGTTGGTCCACGCTGCCTTGTGAAAGGGCCAGGCCGCCCACACGATCACGGGAGCGGTCAGCGTCAGGGACGCCCACTGCCAGTAATTGAACTGCAGCGCCGGAACCATGGCCATCATGATGACCGGCAACGACAGCACTATCGACGCGATCAGCCTGTTCCGCAGCGATGTCAGCTCAGGGTCGGGCTGCTCCGCATCGTCGCTCGCCCGGTGGGCCGTTGTCGGTGTGCGGAGCGCCGCCGTATAGCCGGTCTTTTCGACCTCGGCGATCAGCGCCAATGGGTCCAGGCCGGCGGGGGCGGTGACCTTCGCCTTTTCGGTGGCGTAGTTGACGGTCGCGATCACGCCGTCGAGCTTGTTCAGTTTCTTCTCGATTCGCATCGCGCAAGAGGCGCAGGTCATCCCCCCGATCTCTAGCTCGATGGTGTTGCCCAGCGTTTGCGGCTGGGTCGATGTTTCGGACATGGGTCCTCCTCGGTGGTGCGCTTCCTGATCACGGGATGGGCCAGGCGCGCGGTGTCTATGGTGGTCAGTGCCCGGAATGTTCGGCAGGTTCGCCCGGATCCGCGGACTGGGCGGGCCCGGTGGCGGTTAGGACAAATTGGGCCGTGTGGACCTGTTCGTCGACCTGGAAGTCCAGGTAGAGCAGGTAGCGTCCCGGGGTCGGGGCCTCGGTCATGAATGTCACGTCCGGGCCGGAGACGGCGCCGGGCCGGGGTGCTTCGCCCTCGGGGTGGACGTGGAGGTAAGCCAGGTCCCCTTCGCGCAGGGCGACAAGGTGTCCGTAAGAACCCAGGTACGGCTGCAGTGTTGTGACCGGTTCTCCATCACGGGAAACCGAGACAGTGAGCATGGCCTGTTCGCTGGTGCTCAGCGTACCGACCAGGTCCACGTCGTAGCCATCGACCGTATCCGCGGCCGAAAGTGGAGCCGGCGTGGCGGGGGTGAATTCTCCGGCCGCCTGGACCGTTCGGGTCAGAGTGATGTTCTGTCCCGTTGCTGTCGGGACGATGTCCGCGTAGACCCGGTAGCTGCCGGCGGCGTTCCACTTCCAGGGCAGTGACCATAAGCCATGGGCATCCATGGTTGGGTGCACGTGGCGGAACTGGGTCCCGTCCGTGCGCACGATGATCAGATGGAGTTTCTTGTCATGGGAGGCCTCGAAGTCGGTGACCGGCGTTCCTGTGGCGTTGGAGATCGTGAACGCGAGTGTTCCCTCCTGATCTGCCAGGCCGGGGGACGAGATCTCCCCCAGGAGGAACCCGTCCTGTTCCATCGACAGGCCCTTCACTGATGCGGCCAGCTGTGTGTCGTTGCTGTCCATGACATGTTCTTCCGTTGGCTGCGTCCAGGCCGCCGTGGTTTGGGAGGGAACCACTGCGCCTGCGGTAGCAAATGAAGCGGTAAATAGGGCCGCGAGTCCCACTCCAAAGAGTCCGAGCTTTAGGGGAACCTTCATGGGACGCGCACCGCCCCGTAGCCGGCTTCCGCGACCGCTGCGAGGACGGCTGTGTCGTCTAGCTCGGCCTGGCTGGTCACGACAAGCTTTCCGGTCTTCGCGCTCACGTCGATCGACTGGATGCCTACTATCTGGCTGACCTCTTCCCGGATCGTCGTCTCGCAATGACCGCAGGTCATCCCGGTCACCTGATATTCGCGCATTGTCATAGAACTCTCCTCTGCTGAATCGAACACATACCCCTAGGGGGTACTAACATGCACAACGATATACCCACTGGGGGTATTCCTGTTACCATACCCCCGTAGGGTATAAATCTGAATTGTGGAATCGCCGGCTACGGCGAAAACGAAGGGAAACTGGAATGTCTCAATCAATACCGGGACGGGGAAAGAAGAGGCTCGCGCTTTTCCTCATCGCACTCGCGCAGTTCGTCGTGATCATGGATACCTCAATCGTGGGCGTGGCGTTGCCCCGCATGCAGGAGGAACTGGGCTTCAGCCCGGAGAATCTCTCCTGGGTTTTCAACGCCTACGTCATCACATTCGGGGGGCTCCTCTTGCTCGGCGGGCGTCTTGGGGATGTCTTCGGCGCCCGACGAATGTTCACCACGGGCTGGGTCGTACTGCTCGTCGGCTCCGCCGTCGCGGGGCTTGCCGGAAACGTCGTGTTGGAGTTGATTGGACGCGGCGTACAGGGAGCCGGTGCGGCACTCATCGCACCCGCGGCACTCACGCTGCTGATGAAGACGTTCGGGTCGAGCCCGAAGGAGCTCGGTGGCGCGCTGGCCCTCTATGGTGCGGCCGCACCGGCAGGGGGAACGGCAGGCGTGTTCCTCGGCGGGGTCATCACCGAGTACATGTCGTGGCCCTGGGTCTTCTTCATTAATATCCCGCTCGCCCTCGTGGTCATCGCCCTCGTCGCCACGGCGCTCCCGGCAGACGGACCGCGGATTCGCGGCTCCATCGACACCGCCGGCGCCCTATTGGTCACCGCTGGACTTGCCCTCGGTGTCTTCGCGATCGTCCGAGCACCTGAGTCTGGATGGGCCAGTCTAGAAACGTGGGGAACTCTCGCCGGAGCGGTCGCCTTGCTCGGATTGTTTGTGCTCGTTCAGGCTCGCCGGAAGCAGCCGCTAATGCGATTGTCGATTTTCCGGATCCCGAATTTAGCCGCGGCCAACCTCGCCCAGTTATTGCTCGCCGCCGCGTGGATCCCAATGTGGTTCTTCTTGAATCTCTACCTGCAACAAGTCCTGGGTTACTCGGCGTTCCCCAGCGGTGCCGCGCTCCTACCAATGACCGCATTCACCATGATCACCATGATCCTGCTTGCACCGAGACTCGCTGCGCGATTCGGTCCGAAAGTGATGACGGTGAGCGGTCTCGTCGTGCTCGCAGGCGCGCTGATGTGGTTGTCCTTCGTTCGCGTGGACGGAAACTTCTGGGTGGATGTCCTCCCGGCGTCGCTTCTGGCCGCACTCGGGATGTCCCTGGCGTTCATCCCGACCCTCGGCACGGCGATCTCCAGCGCTCCGCCGCAGGAGGGCGGCCTCGCTTCCGGCCTCGTCAACACCAGCTACCAGGTCGGATCCGCTCTCGGGCTAGCGGCGATGACAGCCTTTGCATCCGCGAACGGTGCGACGGAAAGTGGGAACCTTCCGGCGCTGACCACTGGATTCTCTTCGGCATTCATCGGTGCAGCCTCAATTGCCCTGGCCGGCGCCCTGCTTGCTGCAATTACGCTCCGTGCCCCCACCCGCGCGCCGGTAGTCGAAAAAGAAGCCATCGCGACTCGTCAGTGACAGCGGTCGGGTGCGGTCACGGCGTCGGTGGCCGCACCCAATAGACCGTTAGCTTGTCTTAGCATTGAGTGGTGTGAAGAGGTAGTGGCCTTGACCTCGCATGGTGGAAACCTCAACAGAGAGAATATTTATCACGGGAAACACGCCGGGAATTCACTCCTGAGTTCAAAGATGAGGCCGTGAAGGTTTCGGCAGATTGAACTTAGAGGCGGCATGGAGATCCTGAAAAGTAATCCTTCCGCTAGCACGGCTCTCGCAATCCTTCGTATACAAGAAACTGACACTGGCTCTGGAGCAGCGCGGCAATCAGCCCAATCCCTCTGCGTCAAATATCGTTCATAGAACGCCGCCAAAGTGCGCCAAGAGTCACACATCCCTATTGGGTATTCTTTAGCGGGGTCTACTGATTTAGTGCTTATATGCGTGACATTTCCTCGTGTCGGTGGTCGAGTGTTGTCTTAGATCATGACCAGCATGGCGATGGAGCTCACCCGGGCAGCGGCCGCTGTCGTAGCGCTGGGCGGGTCCAGTGCTGAGTTCGCCGGTCTCTCCGATGCGGAGGTGCTGGCGGCGCGCG
>NZ_SOGP01000015.1:0-68044 GCF_004403435.1 Cryobacterium sp. TMT1-66-1 | reverse complement strand
GACGGCGGGCGTTGCCGCAGCGGTAACGGCGGCGGCGGGCGCGGCCGGAGCCGCGGCATCCGCTACCGGCGCGGCGGGAGCCGCGGCATCCGCTACCGGCGCGGCGGGCGTCGTTGCGCCCTCGACGATGTTGCTGCCGTCACCGATACGGGCGACGGGTGCCCCGATGGGCACGAGCGCGCCGGCGACGACGAGCAGCTGCTCGAGAATGCCGTTATCGAAGGCTTCGAGGTCCATGGTGGCCTTGTCGGTCTCGATCTCGGCGAGTACGTCGCCCTTGTGGATCTCGTCGCCGACCTGCTTCATCCAGCGGCTGAGTTCGCCCTCCTCCATGGTGTCGGAGAGGCGGGGCATGATGACGTCGGGCATGGCCGGCTCCTACTTGTCGTTGGGGGTAGATGAAATGTTGAGGACCTCTCGCACGACCTTGGCAAGGTCGGCTGCGCTGGGCAGCGCGGCCTTCTCGAGGGCTTTGGCGTAGGGCAACGGCACCTCGGCGGCGGCGACGCGACGCACGGGGGCGTCGAGAAAATCGAACACGCCCTCGCTGATGGTCGCCGAGATCTCGGCGCCGATGCCGTAGCTGAGCCAGTCGTCTTCGAAGACCACGGCGTGGCCGGTTTTGCGAACGGAGGCGCAGATGGTGTCGCGGTCCAGCGGACGCAGACTGCGCAGGTCGACGACCTCGATCGAGAGGCCCTCGGCTTCGAGTTGATGCGCCACTTCGAGGGCGGTCGTAGTGCCACGCGAGTAGCTCACGATGGTGAGGTCCGTGCCGGTCTTAACGACCGCGGCCTTGCCGATTTCGGCGACCTGTTCGCCGTCAGGCACTTCGCCCTTGGCGCTGTACAGCGAGAGGTTCTCCAGAAAGATCACCGGGTCGTCGTCGCGAATCGCCGCGGTCAGCAGCGCCTTCGCGTCGGCCGGGGTCGACGGGGCGACCACCTTGAGCCCGGGAATGTGCGCGTACCAGACCTCGAGGTTTTGCGAGTGGGTCGCGGCCAGCTGCTGGCCGCCGCCGCCGGGCATGCGAATCACCAGCGGAATGGAGACCTGACCGGCGAACATCGAGCGCATCTTGGCGGCATGGTTCACGATCTGATCGATCGCGATGAGGCTGAAGTTGATGGTCATAATCTCGACCACCGGCCGCATGCCGAGCATCGCGGCGCCGAGGGCTGCTCCCACGAATCCCTCTTCGGCGATCGGGGCGTCGAGCACCCGCTCGGGTCCGAAGTCTTCGAGCAGCCCGGCGGTGATCTTGTAGGACCCCTCGAACACCCCGATCTCTTCGCCGACCAGAAAGACCTTCTCATCGCGTTCGAGCTCGGCTCGCAGCGTCTCGTTGAGGGCCTGGCGGTAGGTGATCGTGCGGGTTGTTGACTCTACGTTGGTATTCACAGTGCGTCCATAACGGGTTCTCCGGGCAAAGCGGATGGCGCATTCGCCACCGGGGTTGCGTAAACATATTTGAACAGGTCGGCCACGTCGGGTTCAGGGCTCTCGTCGGCGAAAACGACCGCCTCGGAGACGCGCAGGTCGGCGGCCTCGTCGATAGCGGCGGCATCCGCTTCAGTGAGCACGCCGGAAGCGATCAGTTCGGCGCGAAAGCTCGGTACCGGGTCGGACTGCTGGGCGATCGTCGTGTCTTCGGGCGAGCGGTAGCGGGCCGGATCGACCACGGAATGGCCGCGCAGCCGGTAGCACATGACCTCGAGCAGCACCGGCTGGCGCTGCTCGCGGGCCTGCTTGAGGGCGTCTCGGGCGGCGTCGCGCACCGCGAGCACGTCGTCGCCGTCGACCCGAATGCCGGGCATACGGTACGACGCGCCGCGCTTGTACAGCTCGGGTTCAGCGGATGCCTTCTCCACCGTCGTTCCCATGCCGAGGCCGTTGTTGACGATCACGTAGACGATCGGCAGCTTCCACAGGCCGGCCAGGTTGAGCGATTCGTGGAACGCGCCGATGTTGGTGGTGCCATCGCCGAGCAGGCACATTACCGCCGCAGCGTCGGGCCCTGCCGTTTCCTGGGTTTTCAAGGCGAGAGCCGCGCCGGTGGCCGGTGGAAGCTGCCCGCCGACAATGCCGTAGCCGCCGAACAGGCGCGTTTCTTCGTCGAACAGGTGCATCGAGCCGCCGCGTCCGCCGGAGACGCCGGTGACCTTGCCGAACAGCTCGGCCATGACGCGTTCGGGGGCAAGGCCGCGGAGCAGCGCATAGCCGTGGTCGCGGTATCCGGTGAACAGGTAGTCACGGGCCTCGATGGCAGCCATCAGGCCGACCACGGTGGCTTCTTCGCCGAGGTTCAGGTGGCAGTAACCGCCGATCTTGGCCCGGGCGTACATCTCGCTGGAGCGCAGCTCGAAGGCCCGCACCAGCGACATCCGTTCGTAATAGTCACGCAGGGTGTCAGCGGGTTCACCACCCGTTGACTCGACTACTGCCTTCGGTCGCGTGCGGGCTTTTGCCGCCATGTGGTCCCACTTCCTGCGTGTTTCGTTTGTTAAGACTATTACTTTGTGCTGAATAGTTTCCTTTCTAAGCGGTCAGCGGAAGGATCTACGGGAGAGTTGGGGTGAATTCGCGAATTCTGCGGCTGCCCAAAATGGGGGCACATAATGGAGTCATGGCCGCCCAACCCCCGAGTTACAAAACGCTCGCCAGTCTGAGCCGCATGAACCTGCTCTACCAGCTGCATAGCCGCGGAACGATGACCGTGAACGACCTCGCCGAAGCCGCTGGCCTGCACCCCAACACCGCCCGCGAACACCTCGACCGGCTGATCAACGACGGGTTCGTCACCTGTGCGCCCGAAGCTCGTGACAGCAAGGGTCGCCCGAAGGTGCTCTACAGCGCTGCCGGCGGGGTCAGCACCGAGCTCGGGTCTATTCGCGCTCGCAAGATCGAGGCCGCGCAGGAGCGCGCCGACCAGCTGCGACGGATGCTGCCCCTTCTGCCCGTAGGCCAGAGCGCGTTGGCCGGTTGCTCCGGTCCGGCCGCCCAGCGGCAACTCGATGCCCTCGACGACCATCTCGACCAGGCCGGCTTCGACGCGAGCGTCGCCGCAAGCGGCGAACAGCTCAACCTGCGCGACTGCCCGTACTCCGAGATGGTCAAGGACCACCCGGAGGTCTGCGGAGTGCACTATCGCCTGATCCAGGGCGTGCTCGAACAGGCCGACGGCCCGCTGCGCGCGATCGGCCTGAACCTCATCGACGCCCCACACCTCTGCGTGATCGACGTTGCTCCCCTCCCCGCTGAACGCGAGAGCGCAAAAAGTGCCCGATTGGACACCTCAAACGGGCACTTTTTGCGCTCTCGCGAACCGGGGTAAAACATTATTACCGGTGGTTTGCGGTTGTCGGCCTCGAAGGCAGCGGCTTAGCTCGTTCTGAGGGTGAGTGCCACTGCGGCATTCCCCGGCAGGCAAGGGGCAGCCGTGAAAACGCGCACAGGAACAACCAGCACCACCAGCAAGCCCGGCACCGACGGCCCGGTCGCCGACTCGCTGCTGAAGCTCGGCCGTTTTCTGCGCAGCTCAGAAACCAGCGAAGACCTGCGCAGCGTGTTCAAGACCGGCGGTCGCGCCGCCGACGCGTTCTACCGTGACCGCTGGACCCATGACAAAGAGGTGCGCTCGACCCACGGTGTGAACTGCACCGGCAGCTGTTCCTGGAAGGTGTACGTCAAGGACGGCATCATCACATGGGAAACCCAGCAGACCGACTACCCGAGCGTTGGCCCCGATTCACCCGAGTACGAACCGCGCGGCTGCCCCCGCGGCGCCGCGTTCAGCTGGTACACCTACTCACCCACCCGGGTGCGCTACCCCTACGTGCGCGGCGTACTGCTGAACCTCTACCGCGAGGCCAAGGCTCGCCTCGGCGACCCGGTGCTGGCCTGGGCCGAGATCACCGGTAACCCAGACACCGCCCGCCAGTACAAGAGCGCCCGCGGCCAGGGCGGCCTCGTGCGCGCCAGTTGGGACGAAGCGGCCGAGATCGTCGCCGCCGCCCACGTGCACACCATCAAGCAGTACGGGCCAGACCGGGTCGTCGGGTTCAGCCCGATTCCGGCCATGTCGATCGTGTCGCAGGGCGTCGGCAACCGGTTCATCTCGCTGCTCGGCGGCACCATGCTCTCGTTCTACGACTGGTACGCCGATCTGCCGGTGGCCAGTCCGCAGGTGTTCGGCGACCAGACCGACGTGCCGGAATCGGCCGACTGGTGGAACTCCAGCTACCTCATCATGTGGGGTAGCAACGTTCCCGTCACCCGCACCCCCGACGCACACTTTATGGTCGAGGCCCGCTACCGTGGCCAGAAGGTCATCACGGTTTCGCCGGACTACGCCGATAACTCCAAGTTCGCCGACGAGTGGCTGGCCGTGCACCCCGGCACCGACGGCGCCCTCGCCCTGGCCATGGGCCACGTCATTCTGAAAGAGTTCCTGGTCGATCGCCGCACCCCGCGTTTCGGCGAGTACATGAAAAAGTTCAGCGACTCGTCCTACCTGATCGCCCTCACCCCGCGCCAGGATGCCTGGGTTCCCGGCAAATTTCTGACGGCCGACGCGCTGCCCGGAACCGACGCATCCGTTTCGAGCGCCGCTTTCAAAACCGTCATGCTCGACGAGAACGGTGAGGCTTTC
This sequence comes from Cryobacterium sp. TMT1-66-1, assembly GCF_004403435.1. Taxonomy (NCBI): domain Bacteria; kingdom Bacillati; phylum Actinomycetota; class Actinomycetes; order Micrococcales; family Microbacteriaceae; genus Cryobacterium; species Cryobacterium sp. TMT1-66-1. The sequence goes on along the minus strand of NZ_SOGP01000015.1, from coordinate 63,393 downwards.
GTGCCGAACGGTTCGATCGGCCACCGGTTCAGCGAGGCCGACAAAGGCAAGTGGAACCTCGACCTCGAGGGTCGCGACCCGCTGCTCTCCATAGCGGATGCCCCGGACTACGACGGTGCATCCGTCGCGATCGACCTGCCCCGCTTCGACATCACGCCGGGTGCTGACAGCGTCGGTGAGCGCCACGCCGGTGCCGCCGGCATCGTGCGCCGTGGCGTGCCCGTGCGCGAGGTCGCCGGTGTGCTCGTGACGACCGTGTTCGACCTGCTTCTCGCGCAGTATGGCGTCGGCCGCGACGGCTTGCCAGGCGAATGGCCAACGGGCTACGACGACGCCTCCACGCCAGGCACCCCGGCCTGGCAGGAGGAGATCACCTCCGTGCCGTGGCAGGCCGCCGCGCGCATCGGCCGTGAATTCGCGCAGAACGCCGAGGACTCCGAGGGGCGTTCGATGATTCTGATGGGCGCCGGTACCAACCACTGGTTCCACTCCGACACCATCTACCGCGCCTTTCTCGCGCTCACCACCATGACCGGCTGCCAGGGCGTGAACGGCGGCGGCTGGGCCCACTACGTCGGCCAGGAAAAGGTGCGCCCGCTCACCGGCTACGGCCAGTACGCCTTCGGTCTGGACTGGGTGCGCCCGCCACGCCAGATGATCGGCACCGGCTTCTTCTACCTCGCCACCGACCAGTGGCGCTACGACGGCCTGAGCGCCGACACCCTCGCGAGCCCGCTCGGCGCCGGGATATTCAAGGGACGCACCACCGCGGACACCATGGTCGAATCGGCCAAGCGCGGCTGGATGCCGAGCTACCCCACCTTCAACCGCAACTCGCTCGACCTCGTCGACGACGCCGCGGCCGCGGGCGTAGAGCCCGCCGAATACGTCGTCGACTCGCTGAAGGACGGCTCGCTCGAGTTCTCCTGTGAAGACCCCGACGCGCCCGAAAACTTTCCGCGGGTGCTCGTGGTGTGGCGGGCCAACGTGCTCGGCTCCTCGGGCAAGGGCAACGAGTATTTTCTCAAGCACCTGCTCGGCGCGCCCTCCGCGGTGCGCGCCGTCGAATCCATGCCGGCTCGCCGCCCGAAGACCATGAAATGGCACGAAAGCGCGCCGGAGGGCAAGCTCGACCTGATGGTCACGAGCGACTTCCGCATGACTTCGACGACTATTTACAGCGACGTGGTGTTGCCGCCGGCCACCTGGTACGAGAAGAACGATCTCTCGACGACGGACATGCATCCGTTTATTCACTCGTTCAACCCGGCGATCGCGCCTCCGTGGCAGGCCAAGACCGACTTCGACATCTTTCACGTGCTTGCCGCGAAGATCTCAGAGATGTCGGTGAAGCACCTCGGTAAGCGCAAGGACCTCGTCGCGGCGCCGCTGCAACACGACACCCCCGACGGCATGGCCACCCCGCACGGCACCGTGCGCAGCGACCAGCCGCTCATTCCCGGGGTCACCATGCCCAAGCTCGTCGTCGTGGAACGCGACTACCCGGCGTTCGCCGCACAGCTCGGCGCGCTCGGGCCACTCACCGAAAAGCTCGGAATGGTCACCAAGGGCGTGAAATTCAACCCCGACGTGGAGGTCACCTACCTCGGCAAGAAGAACGGTCTGGTGCCGAGCGGACCCGCCGCCGGCCGCCCGCGCCTGTCGACGGCGATTCACGCCTGCGAAATGGTGCTTGCTCTCTCTGGCACCACCAACGGTCGCCTCGGCACGCAGGGTTTTCGGCAGCTCGAGGAACGCACCGGCGTCAAGCTGGCCCAACTGGCCAGCGACAACGAGGGCCGCCGCTTCAGCTACCCGGATGTTCAGGGCGCGCCGGTTCCGGTGCTCACCTCTCCGGAATGGTCGGGCTCAGAGCACGGTGGTCGCCGCTACAGCGCCTTTACCATCAACGTCGAGCACCTGAAGCCCTGGCACACCCTCACCGGCCGCCAGCACTTCTACCTCGACCACGACTGGATGATCGAGCTCGGCGAGCAGCTGCCCATCTTCCGGCCGCCGCTCGACATGCACCGCCTGTTCGACGACTCGATCGTCGGCGCGACCAGCGTCTCCAGCGCCGGGGCGACAGGCTCTGCCGGTCATGCCGAGGTTGCCGTGCGCTACCTGACGCCGCACTCGAAGTGGTCCATCCACTCCGAATACCAGGACAACCTGCTCATGCTCTCGCTCTCCCGCGGCGGCCCGACCATCTGGATGAGCCCGCAGGACGCCGACAAGATCGGCGTGCGCGACAACGAATGGATCGAGTCGTACAACCGCAACGGTGTCGTCGTGGCACGGGCTATCGTGTCGCACCGCATGCCGGAGGGGACGGTGTACATGTACCACGCGAAGGATCGCACCATCAACGTGCCGGTCGCCGAAACCAGCGGTATGCGCGGCGGAACCAACAACTCGCTCACGCGCATCCTCTTGAAACCGTCTCATCTGATCGGCGGCTACGCCCAGCTGTCGTTCGCCTTCAACTACCTCGGACCCACCGGGAACCAACGCGACGAGGTCACCGTGATTCGTCGTCGCAGCCAGAAAGTGGACTACTAATGCGTGTCATGGCCCAGATGTCGATGATCATGAACCTCGACAAGTGCATCGGGTGTCACACCTGCTCCGTCACCTGCAAGCAGGTGTGGACCAACCGCACTGGCGTCGAGTACGCCTGGTTCAACAACGTGGAGACGCGGCCCGGCATCGGCTACCCGCGCGAATACGAAAACCAGGAGAAGTGGAAGGGCGGCTGGGTGCTGGGTAGGCGCGGCCGGCTGCAGCTGAAGGCCGGCGGGCGGCTGAAGAAGCTCTCGCAGATCTTCAACAACCCCAACCTGCCGCAGATCGACGACTACTACGAGCCGTGGACCTACGACTACGACATGCTCACCACAGCCCCGGCCGGCACGCAAAGCCCGGTCGCACGCCCGAAGTCGCTCCTGACCGGCCAGAACATGGACATCAAGTGGTCGGGCAACTGGGACGACAACCTCGGCGGCTCGCAGGAAACGGCCGCCCAAGACCCCATTCTCGCCACGATGAGCGAGCACGTGAAGATGGAGTTCGAAGAGACCTTCATGTTCTACCTGCCGCGCATCTGCGAGCACTGCCTGAACCCCGCCTGCGTTGCGGCCTGCCCCTCCGGTGCCATGTACAAGCGTGAAGAAGATGGCATCGTGCTCGTGGACGAAGACGGATGCCGCGGCTGGCGCATGTGCGTCAGCGCCTGCCCCTATAAAAAGGTGTACTTCAATCACAAAACGGGCAAGGCCGAGAAGTGCACGCTCTGCTACCCGTTGATCGAGCAGGGCAAGCCCACCATCTGCTCCGAAACCTGTGTCGGACGTCTGCGTTATCTGGGCCTCATGCTCTACGACGCCGATGCTGTACTCGCAGCAGCCTCGATCGAAAACGATCAGGACCTGCTCGATGCGCAGCGTGCCTGCTTTCTCGACCCGTTCGACCCCGAGGTCATCGCCGCAGCCAAGGCGGAGGGCATGGCCGACGACTGGATCGAAGCGGCTCAGAACAGCCCCATCTTCAAGCTCATCTCCGAGTACGAGATCGCGCTGCCGCTGCACCCGGAATACCGCACCATGCCGATGGTCTGGTACATCCCGCCGCTCTCGCCGGTCGTCGACGTGGTCAGCAACTCCGGCAGCGACGGCGAAGACGCCCGCACCCTGTTCGCCGCGATCGACAAGCTGCGCATTCCGGTGGAATACCTCGCCGGACTGTTCTCGGCCGGCGACGTCGTTCCGGTCGAACTGTCACTGCGCAAGCTCGCCGCGATGCGGGCGTATATGCGCGACCTCAACCTCGGCAACGAGCCCGACGAGCGCATCCCGAACGCGGTCGGAATGACCGGGGAGAGCATCCAGGCCATGTATCGCCTGCTCGCGATCGCCAAGTACGAAGACCGCTACGTCATTCCGAAGGCGCACGTGGAGACCGCGCGGGAGCTCGAAGAACTCGGCTGCTCGCTCGACACCGACGGCGGCCCCGGCATGGGCGGGCCGGGAGCTGCCGGGCACTCGGGCCCCTACGGCAACACCGTCGGCATGCCGCTTGGCGCCACGGTCGACAACTACAACGAGATGACCGGCCGCGCCAGCCCGACCGCGCCGACCACTCCGGGCCGGGTCAACCTGCTCAACTGGAACGGCGGTGGGGTGCCCAAGGGCATGTTCCCGCCGGTAGCGGATGCCGGGAGTGCGGCATGAGCACCGCCACCCGTCTCCCCGCGGCACTCGCTGCGCGGGTGAACTTCGGCTTTCGGGCGCCGAAGATGGCCCCGCGGTTCATCGCCGCCGTGCCGTTGACGGCGGATCAGGGGGTCATCGCGCACATGGCGGCCTCGATTCTGCTGGACTATCCCACTCCAAAGCGGCAGCGGCAGTTTTCACTGGTGCGTTCAGGCGTTGTTGGCCTGCCCGACCCACTGCGGGCCGCGTTCGATGCGTTCTTCACGGGGATCGCCGGCTGGAATGAGCAGCAGCTCGAGACGCACTTCACCGCGACCTTCGACCTGAAACGCAAATGCTGCCCGTACCTCACCTACTACGCAGCCGGCGATACCCGTCGCCGCGGCATGGCGCTGGTGCGGTTCGTGGAGGCCTATCGGGCGGCCGGCTGGCAGGTTGACGCCGACGAACTGCCCGACTACCTGCCGATGGTGCTTGAGTTCTCGGCGCTGTCGGATTCGCCGATCGCGCAGGAACTGCTCTCAGCACACCGCGACGGCATCGAGGTGCTGCGCTCCGCCCTGGAGAAGTTCGACAGCCCCTACGCCCACCTGGTGGAGGCGGTGTGCCTGTCGCTGCCGATGATCGACGACGAGACTCGCGAACGCTATCTCAATCTGGTCAATGAAGGGCCGCCGACCGAGACGGTCGGCATGACCTACCTGGGCAATCTGAAACCGTTTTCCGCGCACGCAAACGAAGATGTCAGCCGATGACCGCCTGGGATTACCTGCTCTGGGTCGCTTTTCCCTACGCCGCAACGGGCGTGTTCGTGGTCGGCCACCTGCTGCGCTACCGCTACGACCAGTTCGGCTGGACCTCGCGGTCGAGCCAGACCTACGAGAACCGCCTGCTGCGCTGGGGCTCGCCCATGTTCCACTACGGCATTCTCATGGTGATCGGCGGGCACGTCGTTGGCCTGTTCATTCCCAAGCCGTGGCTGGAATTCTTCGGTGTGACCGAACACATGTATCACCTCGGTGCCACGTGGCTGGGCAGCTTCGCGGCCGTGCTCACCGTTGCTGGGCTCGCCATTTTGATCTACCGACGCCGCCTGACCAAGCGGGTGCTGCTGGTCACGACGGTGATGGACAAGGTCATGTACGTGTTCCTGGCCAGCACGATCACCTTCGGCACGACGGCCACCGTGCTGTACCAAATCTTCGGTGGGGGCTACGACTACCGAGGGTCGATCTCACCCTGGATTCGTTCGCTGTACAGCCTGCAGCCCGATCCGTCGCTCATGAGTGATGTACCGTTCTTCTTTCAGCTGCACGTGCTCACGGCGACCGCTCTGTTTCTGCTCTGGCCATTCACCCGGCTGGTGCACGTGTTCTCGGCGCCGCTCGGCTACCTCGTGCGCCCCTACGTGGTGTACCGTTCCCGCGACAACCCTCGTGGCGCCGGTTCGCGAGCACCACGTCGCGGCTGGGAGAAAAGCGAGCGCCCGCTGGAGCGCTCTAGAAAGTAGTCTCAGTTCATGGTGCGGATCAAGAGAGCGTATGAGGCGGCATCCGCTTCCGATGGATGTCGGGTGCTGGTTGATCGACTCTGGCCGCGCGGTGTCTCCAAGGAGAGCGCCGACCTTGATGAGTGGTTGAAAGAGGTCGCACCGTCACCGGCGCTCCGCACCTGGTGGAAGCACGACCCGAAGCGCATGGACGAGTTCGCCGTGCGCTACCGCGCTGAACTAGACGGCAATACCGAGACCCAGGCGGCCGTCGTGCAGCTTCGCGCGCTCGCCGCGGCCGGCGTGACGACCTTGATCTACGGAGCCAAGGACCCGCGGGTGAACCATGCGCGGGTGCTCGCCGAATACCTGCAGGAGAAGTAGACACACGAGGTCACATTCCGCTGGAAGGAATACTGGGCCCCGTTCCAGCCTTGGGGATAAAGGCGTCTGCACGCGGCGGTGGAATCTCAAGGGGCTCCCGTCTCGCGGGACCGGGGGCGTCAGTGTGACTCACGAATGACAATAGAAAGTGTCGAACCAGTGACTTCAGTAGTTCCCGTCAGTACCCGCGGCAGCAGATTTCCCAAATGGGTGCGCTCGTTCGGCGTTCAGATCATCGCTGCTCTCATCATCGGTCTGGGCCTCGGACTCGTGGCGAAATACACCGGCAGTACCGAGGCGAATCCCAACGGTCTCGGTGCGACCCTGAAAATTATCGGGTCGAGCTACGTCTCGCTGCTGCAGGCTGCCGTCGTACCGCTCATCTTCACGGCCGTGGTCAGTTCCATTGCGAACCTGCGCGAAGTGTCGAACGCGGCGAAGCTGGCCTGGAACACGCTTCTCTGGTTTGCTATCACCGCGCTGATTGCGGTTCTGATCGGCATCGGGCTGGGCGTTCTGGTGCGACCGGGAGCAGGAACGGGCATCACCGAGAATGCCGAATACACCGGCAAGACCGGGGACTGGTGGGCATTTTTGACCGGGCTCTTCCCGAAGAACTTCCTCGGACTCGGCGCCAATACCTCCGTCGTTGATGGCGTCGCGAGCACCACCGTCAACTTCAACGTGTTACAGATTCTCGTCATCGCCATCGTGGTGGGCATTGCCGCGTTGAAGGTGGGTAAAGCTGCCGAACCATTCCTGAATCTCAATGCGTCAGCCCTCGCGGTCATTCAAAAGGTGCTGTGGTGGATTATTCGCATCGCGCCGCTCGGCACGATCGGCCTGATCGGTAATGCCGTCGCGGTCTACGGCTGGGACACCATGGGATCGCTCGGCAAGTTCGCAGTCACCATCTACATTGGCCTGATCCTGGTGCTGTTCGTGGTCTACCCGGTGCTGATCAAGTCTCACGGTCTGTCCGTCAAGCAGTACTACTCCGGTGTCTGGCCGGCCGTTCAGCTGGGCTTCGTGTCGCGCTCATCCATCGGTACCCTTCCGCTGACGCAGCGCGTCACGGAGCGCAGCATGGGCGTACCGCGCGGATATGCATCCTTTGCTGTTCCGCTGGGAGCGACGACCAAGATGGATGGTTGCGCGGCTATCTACCCCGCCGTCGCCGCCATCTTTGTGGCACAGTTCTTCGGAATTCAGCTGGACTTCACCCAGTACCTTCTTATCGTTTTGGTCTCCGTATTGGGTTCTGCCGCCACGGCCGGCACCACTGGCGCCGTCGTCATGCTGACGCTGACCCTGTCAACGCTGGGTCTGCCGTTGGCCGGGGTTGGCCTTCTGCTGGCCATCGATCCGCTCATCGACATGGGTCGCACCGCCGTGAACGTGGCGGGACAGGCCCTCGTGCCCACGATCGTGGCCAAGCGCCAGGGCATCCTCGACGAGACGCTGTACAACGCCCCGCGAACCTCGCAGCCCTTTACGGACGATTCGGACGTCTCCATCGAATCGACGCCGACTGAGCGGGCTGAAGCTCGGGTCTAGCTCACCCGCGCTGGGTGGGGACCGAGGGGGCGCAAATCGATCTATAACCGGCCGTAAAAGGTCGATTTGCGCCCCCTCACGGCTGGTGCGTGGGCATCCGCTTGCCGCCGTCGTGAGCCAGGGCCGCTAGACCTGGTCGAGGGGGATCGACTCGTCGGCGAGGCGAGCAGGATCGACCGGCTCGTCCCGACGAATCAGAGCCTGAACGGTGTCATTGACGTCCCAGACGTTGACGTTCATGCCTGCGACGACGCGGCCGGCCTGCTGCCAGAACACGATGAACTCGCGGGAATCCCGGTTGCCGCGGTAGACCAGCTCGGCGCCGTCGGCCAATATGCCGAATCCGGAATATTCCATGCCGAGGTCGAACTGGTCGGTGTAGAAGTAGGGAATGGCATCGAACGAAACGCTCTGGCCGAGCATGGCTCGGGCCGCAGCCGAACCGCCGTTCAGGGCGTTCGCCCAGTGCTCACTGCGCAGTCGCGCTTTGATGAGCGGATGCTCCGCGTTGGCCACATCGCCCGCCGCAAAGACGTGGGGATCGCTGGTTTTCAGGCTCGCGCTGACCAGGATTCCATTGTCGACCGCGAGCCCGGCCTTCTGGGCAAGTTCGACGTTTGGAACCGCACCGATGCCCACCAGAACGAGGTCGGCCGGCACGGTTTCGCCGCCAGCCAGGAGCACTCCGGTCACCCGGCCATCCGTTCCGACCAGGCCGTCGACGGTCACGGAGCGGCGGATGACCACTCCGTTGCGCTCGTGCAGGCTCGCGAACATATCGCCGAGCTCGTCGCCGAGCGCCGCAGCAAGCGGTACCGGGCCGCGTTCCAGGATGGTGACCTCGTTGCCGAGTGTGCGGGCGGTCGCGGCGACCTCCATGCCGATCCAGCCGGATCCCACGACGACGAGCCGCTTGCCGCCGTCAGCCAGAACGGAGTGCAGCAGGTCGGAGTGGTCGAGGGTGCGCAGGTAGTGCACCCCGCCGAGGTTTGCACCCGGCACCGTCAGGCGTCGCGGCCGGGAGCCGGTGGTCAGGAGCAGTCGGTCGTAGCTCAGTTGCGCGCCGTCGTCGGTGTCGAGCAGGTGCGCGCCGAGGTCGAGGCTCACCGCGCGGGTGCCGGAGTGCAACTGCACCTCATGGTCGGGATACCAACTCGCACTCTGCACGAAGACTGAGTCGCGTTCGGCCGTGCCGGCCAGATAATCCTTCGACAGCGGCGGACGAATATATGGCGGGTGCTCTTCGGCTCCGATCAAGTGAATCTCCCCGTCGAAGCCTTCCTCTCGCAAGGCTCGGGCAGCGCTGGCCCCCGCAAGCGCTGCTCCCACGATGACAAAAATCTGCTGGCCCGCCATGACTGGTCCTTCCTCGGAGGTGTGCTCTTGACTGTACGAGAGTTTGCCCGCTGGGGCGCGGTGCAATCGTACCCGGGGAACTCAGTCGTGACGCGAGTTGCCGGGTGGAGGACGGTTTGCGCAGGCGGCGGGGAAGCATCCGTCTAAAAGTGGATGCCCCCGGTCACGACGGCGAGACCACGGTGTCGCAGCGCCAGCAGGCCGCGGGGAGCTCGCCGGAAACGTAGGCGCCGCACTCGGGGCAGACTTGCTCAAGCCAGCAGACCGGGTCGCCACCGATCGACTCGTCTTCTCTGGTCATCGTTGACCTCCTCGCTTCAGTATGACCCCCTGCTGGCAGGAAAAAACCCGAAGCCCCCCGCTGGAGGAGAAGGGGACTTCGGGTCGCTGGAGGGAGCGTTAGCTCGGGTTGGGTGCGCCGGGACGCGCGTAGTAGAACCAGGCCAGCCCGGTGCAGAGCACGCAGAACGCGGAGCAGCCGATGAAGAAGGCGGTCGGGCTCATGGCGGTGAGGGCCATGCCCACGATGAAGGGTCCGAATGCGGCGATCGCTGCGGTCCAGCCGATCGCGCCGCCGGCCTGCCGCTTGGGGAAGATCATCGGCATCTGCTTGAACGTTCCGGCGTTGGCCAGTCCGGAGAAGAAGAAGATGATGATCATGCCGGTGAGAAAGCCGTAGAACTCGTCAACACTCGTCGGAGTGAGAAAGAACACCGTGACGATCGTGCCGACCGTCATGCCCGCGCCGCCGATGAACGTGAAGATGGCGCCGCCGAACCGGTCACAGAGCGGGCCGCAGGCCGCGCGCACGAGGGCGCCGACCACCGGGCCGATGAAGGCGAACGCGAGCGGGTTGGGTGCATCCGGAAAGTCGCCGTAGACGTTGAGAATGATCAGGCCCATCTGCGCGGCCAGGCCGCTGAAGGCGCCGAAGCTCATGAGGTAGATGGCGGTCATGATCCAGGTGTGCTTGACCTTGAAGATGTCGAGCTGCTGACGAAAGTTGGCCTTGATCGGCACGCGCTTCAGAAAGAGCAGGGCGAGAATGACCGCGAGGATCACCCAGGGAATGAGCACGAGTCCGCCGTTGTGCAGCCAGACCAGTTCGCCGTTCGAGTCGCTCTCCGGGGTGAGGGCGGCGGTGCCGAGCAGACCGAAACCGACCACCCACGGGGTGAGCAGCTGAATCAGGCCGATGCCGAAGTTGCCGAGGCCCGCCTGCAGACCGAGGGCGGTTCCGGCCAGGCGCTTCGGGAAGAAATAGCTGGTCGAAGCCATAAAACCGGAGAAGCTGCCTCCTCCGATACCGGCCGCGAACGACAGCGCGAGCAGCACCCAGTAGGGGGTGGAGACGTCGCGGGCGACGAGGGTCCAGCCGATCATCGGCAGCAGGAGCAGCGCGCTGGACAGGGCGACGAGCACTCGGGTGCCGAGAATCGGCGGCAAGAACATGAAGACGAGCCGCAGCAGGCCGGCAGCGAGGCCGGGCAGCGCGACGAGCCAGTACAGCTGGCTGGTGCTCAGGTCGAAGCCGATGTCATTTAGCCGCGGGGCGATGGCGCTGACCAGGTACCAGGCCGCGAAGCCGAGGGTCATGCTGAAGGTAGTGATCCACAGGGTGCGCCAAGCGAGATGGGAATCCCACGTTTCCTCGTTCTCCGGATCCCAGTTGGAGAGGTCCGGCTTCAGCGTGGACGTGACGCGTGGGGGTGAGACGGTTGACATGTTTTCCTCGGCTGGTTGTCGGGCAAGCCGCCCGGTTCGTAACCAGCTTGTTCGCTCGAGGTTCGCGGTGCATCGAGCAAACACCGTGACAAATGATTCCAGCGGATGCCGATGGCTGGCGTGCGCCCCGCTGGGACCGCTCGTGGCACTCGTTCGCTCCGTTGGCACGTGTTCAAACCAGTGCCACGTTCCCCAATACGTGCCGTGACCCATCTGCTGGTGCCGCCACCCGTTGATCGAGCGTGCCGAGATCGCCGTCGTCCAATGCGACCCTGTCTGCGGTCGCCGGGGGGCGGCATCCGCTCGCCGCGGTACTGTGGAACGGTGAAAACTCAGCTCAAGCTCGGGGCCGAACTCGGGGCCGTCGTGATCACCGTGTCTGATCGCTGTTCGCGCGGCGAACGCGAAGATAGATCAGGCCCGGCCGCCGTCGATGCGCTGGGGGAGGTTGGCATTCCCTGCGGGCCACCGCGCGTAGTGCCCGACGGCATTGAGAGCGTGGCCGGGGCGATCTCGGGCGCGCTCGGCGACGGCGCTCGCCTCGTCGTGACGACCGGCGGCACCGGGGTCTCGTCGCGCGACCTCACCCCCGAGGGCACTGCCACGCTGCTGCACACGATTCTGCCGGGCATCTCCGAGCGGATGCGCGCCGTCAGCGTCGCGACGATCCCTACCGCCGTGCTCTCCCGCGGCATCGCCGGCATCGCCGATTCGGTCGGCAACAACGGCGCGCTGGTCGTGAACCTGCCCGGTTCGGCGGGCGCGGTGCGCGACGGTGTGGCCATTCTCGCGCCGCTGGTGCGGCACGTCATCGATCAGCTCGACGGAGGAGACCACTGATGGGCGCTGGCACCTCGGACCTCTCGGGTAACTCAGATGCGGCAGGGCTCGGCTTCGCCCGGGTGACCGAATCACGACTAGACGTCAGCGAGCACATTTCGGCCGTATCGGGCCGGTCGCACGGCGCAGTCGTGACCTTCATCGGCCAGGTGCGCGACCACGACCCGGATGCCACCGGCCGCGTCACGGGCCTCGATTACAGCGCGCACCCCGACGCTGAGCGCATTATCGGCGAAATCGCGGAAAGGATGCGGGCGCAGCATCCGCTCGTGGTTTTGGCGGTCAGCCACCGTATCGGACACCTCGACGTCGGCGACCTGGCCCTGGTGGCGGCGGTCGCGAGTGCGCACCGCGGCGTCGCTTTCGCGGCCTGCGAGAGCCTGGTCGAGGCCGTGAAGGCTGAGGTTCCGATCTGGAAGAAGCAGTATGAAGTCGACGGAACGCATTCCTGGGTCGGTTTGTAGCGTTTGTAGCCGGGTGGGTGTGCAGAACTGCGGAGACCTGCGCGAAATCGGCCGATTCAGCGCGCGATCAGGGGCATTCAGCGGAAATCTCCGCGGTTGTGAACGGTGCTCAGCCGCCGGCGAAGGGCGGCAGCACGTCGACCGCGTCGGTGGGCGCGAGCGGGACCGCGTCATCCGTGGCGCGCGTACCGTTCACGAGCAGGGAACACAGCCGGAGCACGCGCACGAACTCGCTGCCGTAGCGCTCACCGAGCTCGGCGCGGAGTTCGCCGATCGTGCCAGCCTTGAGCGTGGCCGTCTCCGTCTGGGCGGCTTCGGCAGCTCCGGCGAAGAAGCGCAGGGTCGCCATCACAGTTTTTCGGGTGCCCAGTCGCGGGCGAGTTCGCTCGCGGCGGCGCAGGCGGCTTCAATGTCGGCTCCGGTTCCACCGTTCTTCGCGGCGGCGAGCCCGATCAGAAAAGTGCTGAGCGGTGCGGCCGGCCGCGCCACATTGTGGGCGACGTCGCGTGCGACGTCGAGCAGATCGCCGACGGGAACGTCGGCCGGGTCAAGCTGGAGCCGATCGGCGAGTGCCGTGAGCCAGCCGTCGAGCGCTTCGGGAGGCAGCGGTGTTGAGCTCATTGGGGGTCACTCCTCGGGTTGGGCTGAATCTCGGTGAGACGTGCGGAACTTCTCTCAACATCTTGCCACGTGTCCACGTCGATTCCGGCTCCGGATTCGTCGAGCAGTCCCTTGAGGTTGAGTCCGGCGAGCAGCTGCCGCATGCTGGCGCCGTCGAGGCGGTCGCCCAGGCTTGCCACAGCAGCGCGCAGGGCGGTGCCGCGATAGATCCCGGCTAGCCACTGGGCGTGGCCGCTGCTGTCGATGAGATGCACACCGTCGCACTGCTCCCCGATGCTCTCGAAAGCGGATGCTGCCGCAACCAGCAGGCGCGCGGCATCCGCTCCCCGGGGCAGGTCGCAGGCGAGCACGAGCAGCCAATCGGCCGGTTCGTCGAAATGTTGCTCGCCCTGTGCGGCGAGCCCGGCCGCGATGCCAGCGACCGGTCCGCCATATGGCGGGTCTTCCAGTGCCCAGATGATTGCGGAGTCCGGTGTCGGCGCGGTGGGGGTTTGCGTCGCGGCGGCCCGAGCACTGGGCGGGCCGACCACGACCGTGTGGCGGGCGAGGGGACGGGCGTCGAGCACGCGGGAGAGGAGCGTGCGTCCGGCCACCTCGACCGCCGGCTTGAATGCGCCGCCAAGGCGGGTGCCGCGGCCGCCCGCGAGTACGATCAGGTCGGGTTGTACAGTCATGAGGCTTGGCGAGCGGATGGCCGCGCCCGATACTGGTGCGCGCTACGGTAACCGGCGTCGCGGTCAGCCGTTTCGGGCGCGCTCACGGTGGTGGCGGGTGCGGGGCATCCGTTTTGGGCGAAGAAATGCGTCATCAACGCAGGAGCAGACGCCGGCAGAGTCACGCGCGCAGCCAGTCGCCGCTCTTGCCGCCGCTCTTGGCGAGCAGGCGCACGTTCTCGATCGTGACCGATTTGTCGAGGCCCTTGACCATGTCAACCACGGCGAGGGCTGCGACCGAGACGGCGGTGAATGCCTCCATCTCGACACCGGTGCGGTCAGCGGTGCGCACTGTGGCTGTGATGCTCACCCGGTCATCCTCGACGACGAGGTCGACGACGGCGCCGTGCACGCCGATCACGTGGGCGAGGGGGAGCAGGTCGGCGGTCTTCTTGGCGCCCTGGATTCCGGCGATGCGGGCCACGGCGAGCACGTCGCCCTTGGGCGCGGTGCCGTCACGGAGGGCCGCGATCACGGTCGGGCCGCAGCGCACGAAGCCGGCGGCGGTGGCGCTGCGCACGGTGGGAACTTTGTTGGTCACGTCGACCATGCGGGCCTGTCCGGCCGAGTCGAGGTGGGTGAACAGCTGTGCGGGAACGGTCGCGCCGGCCGCGTCGGTGGTGTGCGTCATGATGTCAGCATGACAGTGACGCGGTCGCCGCCGCGAATGTGAGTCGTGTCTTCGGGCACGATGGCGAGTCCGTTGGCCTGCGCCAGGCCGGCGACGAGGTGCGAACCCGACCCTCCGCGGGAGGCTGGGCGTACTTCGGAGCGGATGCTGCCGGTGCTGGCACTCGTGCTCCCCTCGGCGGTGATGACGGCGGGTGCATGCTCGATCACGGTTCGGTGCGTCACGATCACGGGCATGTACTGGGCGCGTCCGGGCGGCGAGTTCCAGCCGTCGGCGACGGTGGCCGTGATCGTGCGGCGGTGCAGGGCCGGGTGGTCTGGTGACGGTTGATCGAGCGACGTGGCTATGGTGCCGACGGTAGGAGCCTCGGTGTCGGTGCGCATGGCCCCGTCGTTCGGTGCGGTCGCCGTTTCGTCTGCTGGGTCGATCGGGTCGGCGAGGCCATGGCCGAGCAGACGCCGCAGCGCCGGCCGCACGAACACCTCGAAGGACACGTACGCGCTCACCGGGTTGCCGGGCAGGGCGAAGATTAGCGGTCCGGGCACATCGCCCGTGGCGGGCCAGCGTCCGAAGCCCTGTGGCTTGCCGGGTTGCATCTTGACCGGGCCGAAATCCACAGTGCCGAGCGGTTTCAGTACGGCTTTGACCACGTCGTACGCTCCGACGCTCACACCGCCGGAGAGCACGATCACGTCGACCGTGCCGGCCAGCTCGGTCAGCAGGGCGCGCAGCACGTCGTCGTCGTCGGGCACGGCGCCGATCCGCACGGGAATACCGCCGGCCTCAGCGACGGCCGCCGAGAGCAGAAAGGAGTTGGAGTCGGGAATCTGGCCGCGGCGGGTCGGGCTGCCGGGGGTGACGAGTTCGCTTCCGGTGGAGATAACGGCCACGCGCGGAGCGGGGTGCACGAGCACCGAGCTGGTTCCGGCGCTCGCCGCTGCGGCGACCCGGGTGGGCCAGAGCACGCTGCCCGCGCGCAGCACCCGATCGCCCGCGTGGGCGTCTTCGCCGGCACGACGCACGTGAGCTGCGACATTGGGCGCTTGCACGATCGTGACCAGTTCGGTGCCCTGGTCGGTGTCTTCGATCGGTACGACGGCATCCGCTCCGTCGGGAATCGGCGCGCCCGTCATGATGCGCGCCACCTGCCCGGGAACGAGGCGTGGGTTCTCTGCGGTGCCGGCAGCGAGATCGGCGACGACCGGCAGGGTGATCGGATTCTGAGCGGATGCCCCCAGCAGGTCAGCGCGGATGACAGCGTAGCCGTCCATCGCGGAGTTGTCGAACGGAGGCGTGTCGGTCACCGTGAGCACGTCTTCGGCCAGCACCAGCCCGCGGGCGGCGTCGAGCTCGACCCGCACGGGCAGCAGCGGAGCCACGCTGCCGAGCACGACCGCGAGTTGCTCGGAAACGGTGCGCGCGGTCGCGGCGGGGGCACAGGCATCCGCTCGGTCGGGGTGTGCGTGATCGTTCTCTCGATGGCCGGACGTGACCTCGCGTGAATCGGAGGAGCCAGTCGCGTCGGTCGAAGCTGGAGCTTCCGAGGAGGCGGCGTGTCGTTCGTTGTCGGTCACCGCTCAGACCAGGCTGTCGGACTGGCTGGCACTGCCAGCGTCGTCGCGCGCCGAGGCGTGCCGCCCGGCCGGGGCGGGCTCTGGCGCGGCCCAGCGACTACCGAATCCGGGAGCTCGCCCGGCGGTGACGAGGTCATCCCAGGCGAGGATCCCTCCGGTGAACACCGACACATCGGTGAATCCGGCCTCACGCAGGGCGTTCGCGGCCCGCGCTGCCCGACCGCCAGCGTGGCAGTGCACAATCAGCGGCATGTCCGTCGGCAGCGCGGCGCGGCCGCTGGCCGACAGCACGCCGTCCGTCAACAGTTCGCCGAGCGGCAACAGTCGGGCTGTGGGAATCGAGCTTTCAGCGAATTCGCTCGGCTCGCGCACGTCCACGACGAGAAAGTTGTCGGTACCGGCGCCCTGGGCGACGAGGCGGTCGACGAGCTCGACGCTGGTGACCTCGGGGGTGCTGGTCATCGCCACTCGCGCGGCTTCCTCGGCTTGTTCGGCGGCTCGTTCGGCAGCGGTCGGCTCGGCGGCAATGCCGGTCCCGAGCAACGGAATCTCGCTGAACCGGCCCGACAACGCGTCGATCACGAGTACGCGGCCAATCAGCGGCGAGCCGATCCCGGTGATGAGCTTGATGGTTTCGGTCGCCATGAGCGACCCGACCTGGCCACACAGCGCGCCGAGCACACCCGCGTCGGCGCAGTTCGGCACTTCGCCCGCGGCTGGCGGCGTGGGAAACAGATCGCGCAGGTGCACACCGGTCACGCCGGAACCCTCCGGCGGAGTGGCCCAGAACACCGAGAGCTGGGCGTCGAATCGCAAAACGGATGCCCACACCAGTGGCAGCCTGAGCCGCGCGCAGGTGTCGTTCACGAGGAACCGGGTCGGAAAGTTGTCGGTGCCATCGATGACCACGTCGTAGCCGCCGATGATCTCGGCTGCGTTGGCCGCGACGAGGCGTTCGGCGTGCCGAACGACCCTGGTCTCGGGGGCGATCTCAATGATGCGCTCGGCGGCGCTGTCTACCTTCGGGCGGCCGACATCCGCTAGCCCGTGGGCAATTTGGCGCTGCAGGTTGCTGGGTTCCACGTCGTCGCCGTCGACGATGCCGATGGTGCCGACGCCGGCCGCGGCCAGGTAGAGCAGGGCGGGCGAGCCGAGCCCGCCGGCGCCGAGCACGAGCACCCGGGCGTTGGCGAGGCGGCGCTGGCCGAGTTCATTGAGCTGGGGGAGGCGACGCTGCCGGGCAGTACGCGCGGATTCGGACGCGCTGAGCTGATCAACGGGCTCAACAAGGGGAGGAATAGCCATGGCTTAACGCTAGGCGCTGCGGGGCCTCGCGGCCACCCGCATCCGTTCATCGGTGTTCCACCGGCATAACTCCTGCAATTTCTCGAGGCCCGAGCCGACAGGCCCCTGTTTCAGCGGGAGTCGAGACCGCCGGCGAGCAATGTGCAGGAGTTATGACGGATGCCTCGGTGGCTAAATCAGAAAATCGTCGGCCGGATGAGCCCAGGCAGCCTCAACGTGGCAGGTTCGACCGGGATTTCCTGAAGTAGCCACGGGCGCCGGGGACACCGTTCAACAGACAGGCTGCCCAAACCGCAGATGCGGTGCTATTGTGCCATTTATGACGCAATATCGGATCAGTGAGGCCGCCGAGTTGCTCGGTGTCAGCGATGACACCGTGCGACGCTGGGTAGACGGTGGCCGTCTCGCAGCGGATGCCGACGCATCCGGTCGTCTCGCCGTCGATGGAGCCGCGCTCGCCGCCTTCGCCGTCGACCAAGCGAGTACCCCGACCGACCCGTCCACAGTGGGCCGCAGCGCCCGCAACCGGTTTGTCGGCATCGTCACCGCCATCACCACGGACACGGTCATGGCCCAGGTCGAGTTGCAGTGTGGCCCGCACCGCGTCGTCTCGCTCATGTCGAGCGAGGCCGTGCGCGAACTCGGCCTCGAGATCGGCTCGCTCAGCGTGGCCGTGATCAAGGCCACCAACGTGATCGTCGAAACTCCGGGACGGATGCTGTGACCCGCCTGGCCCTCGCCGCCCTGGCCGTGCTCGCCCTGGTCCTCACCGGCTGCGCGCCGTCAACCGCCCCGGGTATCGCCGCTGCCAGCGCGACCGCAGACCAAACCCTCACTGTCTACGCGGCCGCCTCCCTCAACCCGGCCTTCGACGAGCTCGCCACCCTGCTGGAGAAGCAGAACCCTGGCGTCGACGTGCAGGTCACCTACGACGGATCCTCCACCCTCGCTACCCAGATCGAGGCCGGCGCCCCCGCCGACGTGTTCGCGAGCGCCGACCAGAAGAACATGCAGCCGCTGGCCGACGGCGGGCTCACCGGCCCGGCCACCCTATTCGCCGGCAACACGCTTCGCATCGCGGTCGCCCCCGGCAACCCGCTGGGCATCGAGAACCTCGAAGATCTCGCCCGCTCCGGTGTGATCACCGTGCTGTGCGCGGCGCAGGTGCCGTGTGGGGCGGCATCCGCTACCCTGCTCGCCAATGCTGGGGTCATTCTCACGCCCGCGAGTGAGGAGCAGAATGTGACGGCTGTCGTCACTAAGGTCGCCAGCGGCGAAGCGGATGCCGGCCTCGTCTACGCGACGGACGTCGCCGCGAACCCCGGCCGCATCGAGGGCGTGACCCCGGCCGGAGCGGACGCGGTCGTCGGGCACTATCCGATCGCCGTCGTCAAGGAGAGTGCGCACGCTGAGACCGCCCAGGCCTTCGTCGACCTCGTGCTCTCGCCCGCCGGGCAGGCCGTGCTGGCCGCCCACGGTTTTCTCGCTCCGTGAGGGTTCTTCTGCCCTGCCGCCCAGGCATCCGCGGGACACCGGGCCCACCTTGTGGCCACGGGCCCAGTTTAGAAACTGGGCCCGTGGACGGGGCCCGGGCCCCGTCCGTTACCTACCGGACCCGGAGCGCGCACTCGCGCAGGCCGCACCGGAGGGCGAGCATATGATCCCGCGCCTGCTCTATGTGCCCGCGAGCATCGGCCTCGCTCTGCTCGTGCTTCCGCTCGCCGGACTCCTGCTCAAGGTCGACTGGCCAGGCCTCCCCTCCCTGCTCCTCTCGCCGGAAGCCCTGCGGCCGCTGGGACTCTCGCTCGCGACGGCATCCGTTTCGACCGTGCTGTGCCTACTGCTCGGCGTGCCGCTGGCCGTCGTCATCGCCCAATCGAAGCCGCGGGTGGCCGGCCTGCTGCGGGCACTCGTGACCGTGCCGCTCGTGCTGCCGCCCCTCGTCGGCGGCATTGCACTGCTCTCCCTGCTCGGCCGAAATGGTGTGCTCGGCAACACCCTTGAGCTGGCCGGGCTGCGCATTCCGTTCACGACGACCGCGGTCGTGATCGCGCAAACTTTTGTGGCCCTCCCTTTTCTCGTGATCGCGGTCGAGGGCGCGCTGCGCACCGCCGGCGTGCGTTACGAACGCGTCGCGGCCACCCTCGGCGCCCACCGCGGCACCGTCTTCGCCCGCATCACGCTGCCGCTCGTCGGTCCCGGTCTGCTCGCCGGCACGGTATTGAGCTTCGCCCGCGCCCTCGGCGAGTTCGGCGCGACCGCCCTGTTCGCCGGCAACCAGGCCGGAGTCACCCGCACCATGCCCCTCGCCATCTACACCGCGTTCAACGGTTCTGGCGTCACGACCGACCAGGCCGTCGCCCTGTCACTGCTGCTCATCGCGGTCGCCGTGATCATCCTCGTGCTGGTTGGAACCCGCCGGGCGAGCGTGCTCTCATGACCCCGGCCCTCTGGAAATCCGCCGCCAACGCCCTGCTCGAGGCGAACCTGCAGCTCACTCGCGGCTCGTTCACCCTCGACGTGCAGCTCTCCCTCGCGCCCGGCGAGGTGCTCGCGCTGCTCGGACCGAACGGCTCGGGCAAATCGACCGTGCTCGATCTGCTCGCCGGCCTCGCCACCCCCGAGCACGGCACCGTCACCATCGACGGCGCCGTGCTCACCGCACCCGGCCGCTTCGTAGCCCCAGAGCGCCGGGCCATCGGGCTGCTTGGGCAGGACCCGCTGCTGTTCCCGCACCTCAGTGCCCGCGCCAACGTGGCGTTCGCGCTGCGCGTCGGCGAGGCCCAATTGAGCGCCGCCCAGGCCCGAATAGCGGCCGACCACTGGCTCGACCGCGTCGGCCTGCACGGCTTCGGCGGCAGTAAACCCGGCGCCCTCTCCGGCGGACAGCAGCAGCGCGTCGCCCTCGCGCGGGCCCTCGCGGCCGGGCCGCGCGTGCTCCTGCTCGACGAACCCCTTGCCGCCCTCGACGCGGAGACCGCGCCGTTCATGCGTCAGCTCATTCGCGAGCAGCTCGCCGAAACCGGAACCAGCGCCATCATCGTCACCCACGACATCGTTGACGCGGTCGTGCTCGCCGATCGCGTCGCTGTGCTGCACGACGGCGCCCTCATCGACGAGGGTACGACCGCAGCGGTGCTCGCTGCCCCGCGCAACCCGTTCGTCGCGGCCCTCGCCGGCGTCAACCTCGTGGTCGGCAGCGTGCAGAACGGCGCGGTCGCCGCCCCCGACGGCCGCATCTTCCACGTTCGCCCAGCGGATGCCGTCGCCCTCGCGCCCGCGTCTTCCGGCACTCCGGCATCGGCGAGCGCCATCACCCTCGGCGGGGCCGACCAGAACGTTCCAGCCGCGGCCGTCTTTCGCCCGGCATCCGTCGTCGTGCAAACCGAACAGCCGCGTCACGCGAGCCCGCGCAACGTCTGGTCGGCCCGGGTGACCGGCATCGAGCCGGGCAGCGGCGGAGTGCGCCTGCGCACCAGCGGTGACCCCGAGGTCATCGCCGAACTCACCCCCGCCGCCGTTGCCGACCTCGGCCTGCAACTCGGCTCCACCGTCTGGCTCTCGGTCAAAGCCACCGAGGTCAGCGCCTACCGCCGCTAACCTCGAGCAAGGGGCACGTCGATTTGTAGCCGGGGGATGCTGATGCCGACTTTGCGGGTGACTGATTCGGTGCTGGACGGCCTGTCGACGACCCTGTCCGGGGCTGCAGTGCAGCTCAATGGTTCGTCTTTAGTCATCCTGACACCATGGCATTCGTCTGACCAGGCAGGGTGCACCGAGTGTAGACACGACGGGCGTTCAGGGAGACTTTTATAGTGCGTCGATCTGGGCTCCCGGCACCGAACTTCAAATCACCTCCTTCTCACCGTGTTTCGAGATGGAGGAGGGGCAGCATCCGTCGGATGAGTATTAGGGCGGCAGAATAGCCAGCCGGGGTACGTTAAAAGCACGACCAAGGAGACCCATGACCCCCACCGAACTTCTCATTGAAGAGTTCTCCCGCATCCAGGGCACGGTGCATCGCACCCTGAAAAATGCCACCGTCGCAACGCTCACCTTTCGAGCGGATGCCGACGCCAACACCATTGCGTGGCTCACCTGGCACCTGTCCCGCGTGCAGGACGACCACCTCGCGGACCTCGCCGGTATCGAGCAGGTGTACATCGGCCAGGGCTGGGCTGAACGATTCGACCTGCCGTTCGGGCCGACGGCGACCGGCTACGGGCATACCTCCGCCGACGTCGCGGCCGTGCGAGCCGACGCCGTCCTGCTCGGCGGCTACTACGACGCCGTGCACACCGCGACCGTCGCGTACCTGGCCACGCTGAGCTCGGCAGACCTCGACCGGGTCGTCGACGCGTCCTGGACCCCCGTCGTCACGCTCGGCGTGCGTCTGGCCAGTGTGCTCTCCGACGACCTGCAGCACGCCGGGCAGGCCGCCTTCGTGCGCGGCCTCGCCGACCGCGCCGGCGTCTAGCGTCGCCGCCCCGCCGAGGGGGAGCGGGCTGCGGGCATCCGTTTGGCGGAGAATGGGGGATTCGAACCCTGCGAATGGGGTTTGTGCTTTCACCCAACACGCTGCAGTAACACTGTGGCGGAGAATGGGGGATTCGAACCCCCGAGGGCTTTCACCCAACACGCTTTCCAAGCGTGCGCCATAGGCCACTAGGCGAATTCTCCTGGCCGCCGTTGCAATAAAGCAACGGCACCAGAGAATCTTACCTGTTTCCAGCGGATCCCGCCGCCACCTCCGCAGACCGCCCCCCGGTTGGTGCCGCCCAGCGTCGTACCCTAAACTGAACTTCGGCTCCTCGCGTGGCGCCACCTTGGCCAATTCCCCCAGGACGGAAACGTAGCAAGGGTAACCGGGCTCTGGCGGGTGCGCGAGGAGTCTTTTCTATGCCCATTCTGCCCGCGAGAGCGCAAAAAGTGCCCGATTGAGGGTCTCAAACGGGCACTTTTTGCGCTTTCGCGCGACGATCGCGTGGAGATCGTGGCCCCCATTTGGCCGAGTACGCGGTTGTTGGGACCTTTGGCACTTGGCCGGTCGGCGCGGCTCAATAGGATGGAAGAAGCGCGGCTGTGTCGCCGCGCGACAACGCGGAGGACCGATGATCGACGATTCCGGCACCATGACCTGGCCCTCGCGCGCGCCAAAACCCCTCAGCGCAGCGGCCTTGGCGAGCATCGACGCCTGGTGGCGGGCCGCTAATTACCTCGCTGTTGGCCAGATCTACCTGCTCGGCAACGCCCTGCTGAAAGAGGCGCTGACCCGCGACCACGTCAAACCGCGCCTGCTCGGCCACTGGGGAACCACGCCCGGCCTCAACTTTCTCTACGCGCACCTGAACCGTGCGATCGCCGAACGCAGCCAGAGCACCATCTACATCACCGGCCCCGGCCACGGCGGCCCCGGCATGGTCGCCAACGCCTACCTCGACGGCACTTACACCGAGGTCTACGCCGACATCGAGCAGAACGAGCACGGCGTGCAGAAGCTGTTTCGCCAGTTCTCCTTTCCCGGTGGCATCCCCAGCCACGCCTCGCCCGAGCTGCCCGGATCCATCCACGAGGGCGGCGAACTCGGCTACGCCCTCAGCCACGCCTACGGCGCCGCGTTTGACAACCCGAACCTGCTCGTGGCCGCGGTGGTCGGCGACGGTGAGGCCGAAACTGGCCCGCTTGCCACCAGCTGGCACTCCAACAAGTTCATCAACCCGCTGCTGGACGGCGTCGTGCTGCCCATTTTGCACCTCAACGGGTACAAGATCGCCAACCCCACGGTGCTGGCGCGCATCCCCGAAGACGAGCTGCTCGATCTGATGCGCGGCTACGGTCACACTCCGTATATAGTGAGTGGCGGCTTCGACGGCGAAGACCCGATGCTCGTGCACGCCCGCATGGCCGAGACCCTCGACCTGGTGCTCAACCAGATCGCCGAGATCAAGGCCGCCGCCGCCCAGGCTGCCGCAAACAACGAGGACTTCGCCCGCCCGCGCTGGCCCATGATCATCCTCCGCACCCCCAAGGGCTGGACCTGCCCCGCCCGTATCGACGATGTGCAGGTCGAGAACACGTGGCGCGCGCACCAGGTTCCGCTGGCAAACGCCCGCGACACCCCGGCGCACACCGCCCTGCTCGAACAGTGGATGCTGTCCTACCGTCCGCGAGACCTGTTCGACGCTCAAGGTTCTCCCGTGAAACAGATCACCGACCTCGCCCCTCACGGCGACCTGCGCATGAGCGCCAACGCCATCGCCAACGGCGGACTCCTGCGCCGCGACCTGCACCTGCCCGACTTTCGCGATTTCGCCGTCGATGTGCCCGAGCCGGGTGCGACGCTGAATGAGGCGACGCGGGTGCTGGGCGGCTACCTGGCCGAGGTCATCCGTTTGAATCCGCAGAATTTTCGCATCTTCGGGCCGGACGAGACCGCGTCGAACCGGCTGGCGCCGCCGGTCTACGAGGTCACCGAGAAGCAGTGGAACGCCGAGCTGAAACCCGGCGACACCAACCTGGCCCGCGCTGGCCGCGTCATGGAGATGCTGAGTGAGCACCAGTGCCAGGGCTGGCTCGAGGGCTACCTGCTCACCGGGCGGCACGGGCTGTTCAACTGCTATGAAGCATTCATCCACATCGTGGATTCCATGTTCAACCAGCACGCCAAGTGGCTCAAGGTGACCGCCGAGATCCCGTGGCGGGCACCGATCGCGAGCCTGAACTACCTGCTGAGCTCGCACGTCTGGCGGCAGGACCACAACGGGTTCAGCCACCAGGATCCGGGTTTCATCGACCACGTCGTCAACAAGAGCGCCGACGTCGTGCGGGTCTACCTGCCCTTCGATGCGAACACGCTGCTCTCCACCTACGACCACTGCCTGCGCAGCGTCAACTATGTCAACGTCGTCGTGGCGGGCAAGCAGCCGGCGCCGAACCTGCTCACGATGGAGCAGGCCGTCGCGCACTGCACCCGTGGCCTCGGCATCTTCGACTGGGCTGGCACCGAGGTTGCCGGTCTCGCCCCCGATGTCGTGCTTGCCGCCGCCGGCGATGTGCCCACGCTCGAGGTGCTCGCCGCCGCCGAGATTCTGCGCGAGAACCTGCCCGGGCTCATGGTACGGGTCGTGAACGTCGTCGACCTGATGCGCCTGCAGTCCGAGGATGACCACCCGCACGGCCTGAGCGACAGCGCCTTCGACGCCGTCTTCACGCCGGACAAGCCCATCATCTTCGCCTATCACGGCTATCCGTGGCTCATTCATCGGCTCACCTACAAGCGCCACGGCCACGAGAACCTGCACGCCCGCGGCTACAAGGAGATCGGCACCACGACGACCCCGTTCGACATGGTCATGCTCAACGACCTCGACCGGTACCACCTCGTTATGGACGTCATCGACCGCACCCCCGGGCTCGCCGCCCGCGCTGGCCTGCTGCGGCAGCAGATGCAGGATGCCCGCCTCGCCGCCCGCCAATACACCCGCGACCACGGCGAAGACGTTCCGTCCATCACGAACTGGTCCTGGTCTTCCCAAGCGGATGCCGCCGCCGCCGAGACGGGCGCCGACAATGTCTAGCCGCGGCACCGCGTCGCGTGGCTGGTTTGACGCGTTCGCTCGCGAACCGCGAAGGCCGGATGTCTCGCCCAGCGTCTGACCCACGCCCCACACTCTCCCAACCCGAATACGCTTGAATGGACATCGTGGCTCGAAGCATCTATATCACCAGCGCCGAAGGTAATACCGGCAAATCCTCGATTGCGCTCGGCGTGGTCGACACGCTCACCCACCTGGTGGAACGGGTCGGCGTGTTCCGCCCGGTCGCTCGCACCGCAACCGAACCCGACTACGTCGTCGAGCTCCTGCTGCGTCACCTGCAGGCCAATGCCGGCCCCGGTTCCGCGGCCGGGCAGACCTACGAGCAGAGCATCGGTGTCAGCTACGACGACGTCAACACCGACCCCGACGCGGCCCTGGCCGTGATCGTCGCCCGATACAAGGCGATCGAAGCCAACTGCGACACGGTCGTCGTCATCGGCAGCGACTACACCGACGTCGGCAGTCCTACCGAGCTGGCTTTCAATGCCCGCATCGCCGCGAACCTCGGAGCCCCTGTGCTACTCGTGCTCGGCGGTCGCGTCGGCCCCGGCGAGGGCGAACGCCTCGGCCAGAGCGACGCCCGTTCGGCCGTGGACATCGGCCAGCAGACCGACGTGGCGCTGGCGGAACTGCGCGACGAACACGCATCCATTCTGGCGATCATCGTCAACCGGGCCGACGAAACCGCCCTGGCCGAGATTATCGACTCGGTGCGGGCTACGACCAACGCCCAGCCGGCGCGCTCGGGCGGAGCCTTTGGCGTGCCGATCTGGGCCATTCCCGAAGATCCCTACCTGGTCGCCCCGAGCATGCAGAGCATCATGGAGGCCACCGAGGGCACCCTGATCAAGGGTGACCCCGCTCTGCTCGCCCGCGAGGCGCTCGGCGTTGTCGTGGCCGCCATGTCCATGGTCAACGTGCTGCCGCGCCTCATCGAGGGCGCCGTCGTCGTCGTGCCGGGCGACCGCGAAGACGTGCTGCTGGCCGTGCTGCTGGCCAACGCCTCCGCCACCTTCCCCTCGATTGCCGGAATCGTGCTGAACGGCGGTTTCGACCTCCCCGACGCTATCCAGCAGCTGATGGAGGGCCTCGCGCCCTCGCTGCCGATCATTCGCACCTCGCTCGGTTCCTACGACACGACCATGCGCATCACCCGCACTCGCGGACGCCTCGCCGCCGACTCGCAGCGCAAGCACGATACTGCGCTGGCGTTGTTCGAGACGCACGTCGACGCGCCGGCCTTGCTCGACCGGCTCGATGTGAGTCGGGCCGAGGTCGTCACGCCGCTCATGTTCGAGTACGCGCTGCTCGAGCGGGCGCGCCAGAACCGCCAGCACATCGTGCTGCCCGAGGGGGAGGACGACCGCGTGTTGCGTGCTGCCGCCACCCTGCTGGCCCGCGATGTGGTCGAGCTGACCATTCTCGGCGAAGAGTTCGAGGTGCGATCGCGCGCCATCGGCCTGGGTCTCGATATCTCCAAGGCCCACGTGGTGAGCCCCTATGACGACCTGCTGCGCCTCAAATTCGCGCAGGAATATATGCAGTTGCGGGCACATAAGGGAATCACGCTGGATCAGGCCAACGAAACCGTCACCGACGTGAGCTACTTCGGCACGATGATGGTGCAGCTCGGGCTCGCCGATGGCATGGTCTCCGGCGCCACCCACACCACCGCGCACACCATTCGGCCAAGCTTCGAGATCATCAAGACGCAGGTCGGCGTCGGCGTGGTGTCGAGTGTGTTCCTCATGGCGCTCGCGGACCGCGTGCTGGTCTACGGTGACTGCGCCGTCATTCCGGTACCTACCGCCGAGCAGCTCGCCGACATCGCCATCTCCGCTGCCGCCACGGCGGTGCAGTTCGGCATCGAGCCGCGGATCGCAATGCTGTCGTACTCCACCGGGTCTTCCGGAGAGGGCGCCGACGTCGAGAAGGTGCGCACCGCCACCGCCCTCGTGCGGGAGCGCCGCCCGGACCTGCTGGTCGAGGGCCCGATTCAATACGATGCCGCAGCGGATGCCGCGGTCGCCGCCACAAAGATGCCCGGTTCCAGCGTGGCCGGGCGCGCCACCGTGTTCATCTTCCCCGACCTCAACACCGGCAATAACACGTACAAGGCCGTGCAGCGGAGCGCCGGCGCGGTCGCGATCGGCCCCGTGTTGCAGGGTTTGCGCAAGGCGATCAACGACCTCTCTCGCGGCGCCCTGGTACAGGACATCGTGAATACCGTCGCGATCACCGCCATCCAGGCTGCCGGCCTGACGGATGCCGCGGCGCCGGCCCTTGACGCCACCCCGGCCGGAGCCACCCGATGACCGCCGTTCTGGTCGTCAACTCCGGGTCGAGTTCCTTCAAATACCAGCTCATTGAGATGGACACCGAGACCACCCTGGCGAGCGGACTGGTGGAGCGCATCGGCGAGGTCGTCGGCGATTCCGTGCACTCCATCGCCGGGGTGAAGGCCGAGGTATCGGCGGCGGAGGCTTCTGCGGAGACGCACGTTCCGGCATCCGCTGATCGAAAGTGGAAGCGCGAGCTGCCCATTCCCGACCACACGGCCGGATTCGCCGTGATGCTCGAAGCGTTCCGGGCCCACGGGCCGTCGCTTGCGCGGCACGTTCCGGTGGCCGTCGGGCACCGCGTCGTGCACGGCGGAGCCCGCTTTCACCAGCCGACCCTCGTCACGCCGCAGGTTGAGAAGGACATCGACGAGCTGTCGGGGCTGGCGCCGCTGCACAATCCGGGCGCGCTGCAGGGCATCGTCGCGGCCGTCGAGGCATTCGCTGACGTGCCGCACGTGGCCATTTTCGACACGGCATTTCACCAGACGCTGCCGCCCGAAGCCTTCACCTACGCGATCAATGCCGATCTGGCCGAGCGGTATCGCATCCGTCGCTATGGTTTTCACGGCACCAGCCATGGCTTTGTGGCGCGCGAGGCGGCGAACTTTCTGCAGCGACCGGTCGAAGACCTGAACCAGATCGTGCTGCACCTCGGCAATGGCGGGTCGGCCTGCGCGGTCGAGGGCGGCCGCTCGGTCGAGACCAGTATGGGCATGACACCGCTCGAGGGACTCGTCATGGGCACCCGCTCCGGCGACATCGACCCGGGCGTGCTGTTCCACCTGCATCGCCGGGCCGGACTCGACTTTCCCGAGATCGACAAACTACTCAACCGGGGCAGCGGACTACTCGGTCTGACCGGGCGGGGCGATATGCGCGACGTGATCGTGGCCGCGACCGCTGGCGACGGGCCGTCGCAGCTCGCGATCGACGTCTACGTGCACCGGGTTAAGGGCTACGTCGGGGCGTATTATGCCCAGCTCGGCCGGGTCGACGTGATCTCCTTCACCGCCGGTGTCGGCGAGAACGCCCCGCTCGTGCGCGAGCGCGCCCTTGCCGGGCTGGAGGCCCTGGGCATTCGCATCGACCCCGAGCGCAATGCTGCCGCCGCGCGCGGCGCCCGCGTGATCAGCGCCGACGACTCCGCGGTCACGGTGCTCGTGATTCCGACCAACGAGGAGCTCGAGATCGCCCGCCAGACCCTGGCGACGGTGCGCTGACCCCGCCCCAGGCTTGGCCTCCCGCGCTCGCCGTGCAGAACTGCGGAGATTTTCGCGTTCCGCTTAGAATCTGGCGTGATTGGGGCGATTTCTGCCATATCTCCGCCGTTACGAACGGCGCTTCCAGGCTGCTGCGTCCTCGGCGTCGTTCACCATGCGACGCACCGTCTCGAGGGTAGTGGGCCACGTGTCGAAGATGTGTGGCCTGGCCAAGCGGAGGACCCGAATCCCCTGCCGTTCAACTTCGCGATCTTTGCTGCGGTCGGGCAGAAATCGTTCCGGACCGTGCCATTCTTCACCGTCGGTCTCTATCCCGACGCACCCATTCACGAGCATGTCGACGCGGCCAGCACCTGTCACATAAAATTGTGTCGCGACCCGAAAGCCCGCGCGGATGAACCCCACCCGGCTGAACGTTTCAAATCCGGACTGCGCCCCGCGATCGAGGAGGCGCAGCAACGCGCGCAGGTGGTCAGGGGCCAGACGGAGGAGCTCTTCGAGGTCGTCCTCCGTGATGAACCTCATGAAAAGCGCGGACTCCAGGCATGCCAGCGCGTCGACATCGTCGAGGCATGACAACGCTTGCAGCACGGCGTCAAACGGTGATACTTCGAACACCGGTGCCCAGCAGTGGAAGGCGCGACTCCAATGGATCGATGCGCCGGGGGCCAATCGTCGCTGGTGGTGGTGCGGGCGCAAGCGGAGATGTAGTCCTGGCCGCGCGATTCCGCACCAGATGCCGAGCTGCGACAGGCGAGTCAGACAATCGACCCGCCCGCCAACTTGCAGTGCGGTGAGAGTCGGCGCGTCGAGGTGCGCGCAGGAAAATACGCCGTGGGCAACGTGCCTGATCAGCCCGGAATCCACTGCAGATTTCACTGATCGTCGGCTGGCCCCGATACCCGCCAGTTGCTGTGACGTCGCGACGTGCCCCAAGTGGCACAAAACAGTGACAAGGTCGTGGCTCATGACTGCATAGTGCGACGAATGACGCTGTGCTCGGCGAGGTGCGCGCAAGTTGTGGATTGCCACCAGAATTCGGTGACTGGGGAGGAGAGGCCGGCCCCGTATGCTTCAGCAGCGGTTCAGAAGTGCGGAGAAGACGCCCTCCTGGGGTCGCTTGTGGCCTGACTGGGCTGAGATCGCCGAGAATCTCCGCAGACCTGCACTGGGGCCGGTCGGCACGCGATAGATGCGGGAGATGGCGGCGACCGGCAGGCTCCAACGTGTTCTACTCTCGGGCCGTTCAGTACTGCGGAGATTTTCCATGGCGGCGGCCAGTTTCGCTGCGTTTTGGGCCGGCGGGGCCGAATCTCCGCAGTTGTAAGCGGGAACCTCAGCGGTAATGGGTCAGGCGTTCACGATCGTGCAGGTTCCGGCGCCGACCAGCAGCGGGAACGTGGCGTGCGCGCTCGAGATGAGCGAGCCCGCTCGAGTGGGCCGCAGCGCCCCCGACGTCGCCCGCCCCGCCGAGCAGTCCGCCGAGCAGCGCACCCTCGAAGGTCGACGTGAACGTTCCCGATACCGGCTCAGACGTGCTCACCCCGCTGCCGAGCGAGACCTCTATGAGCCCGCCGACCCCGGTGTTCGATTCGTAGTAGCGGGCATTGGCCGCCGCGTATCCGGTGGTCGGATAGTGGCAGGTCAGCACGATCCGCGGCACGAGGCTGAGCTACACGAGCACGCTCGCCGCCGTACAGGTGTCGATCACCGGTGCTGGCACCACGATTGCTGTCACAGCGGATGCGACGAATTCAGAATCCGTAAACGTCGCGTCGGTCCACCGCGAGTCGGCGGGAACGAGCGCGGCGGCGAGAAGCGCCGCAACCGCGAGGACGAGCTGCCGGGCGATCATTGCACTGGCCGGCCGCTCGGATGGTTTGACGAGCCCCCGGGAGCGGACGCGGCCGAGGCCTCCGTCGCGGCAGCGGAGGGATCCGGAGCTGACCCCGGGGGAGTGGGGGAGGCCCCAGCGGCGTCGGAGTCGGCGGCCCGGACGCCAACCGGAACGGCATCGGCCGATCGATCACGATCGTCATCCGGGTCGGTGTCTTCCCGTTCTCTGCGGGGCCAGAACGTCCAGGTCACGAGCACCGCAGCCCCGATCGCGAGCACGGCGAGCACCCAGGGTTGCACCACCATCAGCCCGGCCGGTGTCGGCGTCGTTGATGTCGCCGTCGTCGGTTCAACGCGCCGCGGCATCCGCTTCACGATTGTCGCAGCGGATGCCGCGGCGGGGGCGAGTGTCGGTTGCGGCAAGTACCATTGAGATCGTGGTTACCGCCCTGTATCGCCGCTACCGGCCAGAGACCTTTGCCGAGATGATCGGCCAGTCCCAAGTGACTGATCCGCTGATGACGGCGCTTCGCACCAACCGAGTGAACCACGCCTATCTGTTCAGCGGCCCCCGCGGCTGTGGCAAGACCACATCGGCGCGCATCCTGGCCCGCTGTCTCAACTGTGCTGAGGGCCCGACGGACACCCCGTGCGGTGTCTGTCCGAGCTGTGTCGAGCTCGCCCGAGACGGCGGCGGTTCGCTCGACGTCGTCGAAATCGACGCGGCGAGTCACAACGGTGTCGACGATGCCCGCGACATTCGCGAGCGCGCCATCTTCGCGCCCGCCCGCGACCGCTACAAGATCTTCATCCTCGACGAGGCCCACATGGTCACCCCGCAGGGTTTCAACGCGCTGCTCAAGATTGTCGAAGAGCCGCCGGAACACGTGAAGTTCATCTTCGCGACCACCGAACCCGAAAAGGTGATCGGAACCATCCGCTCGCGTACCCATCACTATCCGTTCCGGCTGGTGCCTCCGGGGCCGATGCTCGAGTACGTGCAGCAGATGTGCGATACCGAGAAGATGGTCGTCGCGCCCGGCGTGCTGCCGCTCGTGGTGCGCGCCGGCGGCGGCTCGCCGCGCGACACCCTGTCGCTGCTCGACCAACTCATGGCCGGGTCTGATGGCCAGTCCATTGAGTACGATCGCGCCGTCGCGCTGCTCGGCTACACGAGTGCATCGCTGCTCGACGAGGCCGTCGAGGCGATCGGTGCCCGTGATTCCGCTGCAGCCTTCGACGCGGTCGACCGGGTCATCCAGACCGGGCAAGATCCGCGCCGCTTCGTCGAAGATCTGCTCGAGCGCATGCGCGACCTCATCATCGTCGCGGCCACAAGCGTCGCGGGGGCCGCGGCCGTGCTGCGCGGCGTGCCGCAAGACGAGCTGGAACGCATGACCGTGCAGGCCGCCGCCTTCGGGCCGGCCGAACTCTCGCGCACCGCCGACATTCTCAACGCGGCGCTCACCGAGATGAGCGGGGCCACCTCGCCGCGCCTGCATCTTGAGCTCATGATCGCGCGGTCCCTGATTCCCGCGACCGACGACTCAACTCGCGGCGCCCTCGCGAGGGTCGAGCGCCTGGAGCGTCGTATCGGCGTCGACGGCGTGGCGGCTGTGCCCGCTGTGGCCGCCGTTGCTGGTGCTCCTGCTGCCCGCGAGTCCGCCCCCCATCCGGTGGTCGAGCCTGTCGAGACCGCCATCCCGGGAACGCGGGCTGCCAGCTCCGCCACTGCCGGTGTCGCTGCTGCTACCGGTGTCGCTGCCGGTGGCGCCGCTGCTACCCGCGAGCCCGCCGCCAATGCGTCGGTCGAGCCGGTCGAGACCGCCATTCCGGGAACGCAGGCTGCGGCGGGAACGCGAGCACCGTTGGCTGCGGACGCGCCCTCCGCGCCCAAACCGCCCATCGTCCCCGGTGCCCCGGTCTCCCTGCAACAGCTCAAGGACGCCTGGCCCGAGATTCTCGAAGCGGTCAAGAACGAGAAGACCACCGCGTGGCTTGTCGTCTACACCGCCCACGTACTCAGCCTGAACGGCGACGTACTCGCCCTGTCGTTCCCGAGTCACGCCGATGTCGAGAGCTTCAAGCAGCAAAAGGTCCCCGGAATGGGAACGAGCGACTTCTTGCGCACCGCGATCGTCGCTGTGCTCGGCCTGCGGGTCAAGTTCATCGCGCGCGTCGACGCTGGGCGCGAGACTTCCTCGCCGAGCGCGGCGTCCGGTGCCGCACCCGCAGCCGCCGCGGAGCCTGCGCCAGCAGGCCCGGCACCCGAATCGCCCTCGGCAGCAGCGGATGCTGTCGGCTCGGCCGTCCCCAATCTCGAGGCAGCGGATTCGCCGACGTCCCCGACAAGCGCGCCGTCTGCGCCGTCTGCGACTGAGAACACTGCGACCGCGCCGTCTGCCCAGAAACCCGACGTAACTCCCCACACTATGCCTGCCCCTCCCGCTGCGCCGCGCGAGCCAGCCTCGCCGGCCGCTGAAGGCGCGTCGCCCGTCGCTGCATCCACCAGCGGATGGGCGACCGTAGCCATCCCCGGCTCACCGAACGGCCCGGCACTGCCCGCTCTCGACGATGACGCAACGGATGCCCCGGCTCCCGAAACCGCTGCGCCGCCAGCAGCTCAGGCCCCCGAATCGTCAGCGCCCGTGTCGACACAGTCGGTTGGGACTGCGGGTTCATCCGCGGGCGTGGCGTCAGACGAACCTTGGGCCGCGACTGCTTTCGTATCGACGTCCCACGACGAGCCGCCGTACGATGACGTGCCGCCGCCGTTCGACGACGACGTTCCGCCCGAGATGGACGCCCCCGCCGACGAACGCGTGCCGAATTACGAGGCGCACGCCGAGGCATCCGCTGTGCCCGTAAGCGCTGTTCCCACGAACGCCCAGCAGAGTCGGCAGCCCCAGGGCGCGCCCCAACAGAAGTCAGGCCCGCAGTACTCAGGCCAGCGGACCGCCGGTCACGAGACCGCTGTCCAGCAGAATGCCGATCGCTCCAGCCTCGGTCAACCCAACCTCGGTCAGAGCGCGCCAGCGACGCGGCAACACCCGAACGCGTCCGGCCAGCGCGGCTCCACGAAGGACCCGTCGCGGGCGCCGTCCTTCGCTGAGAAGCAGCGCTACGGCGAGGCCGTCGTGCGCGAGATTCTCGGTGCCACCTTCATCGAAGAGCAGCCGTACTCCGCGGCGCCCCGAACCAGAAACGACCACTAAACCATGTATGAAGGAATCGTTCAGGAACTGATCGACGAGCTCGGCCAGCTTCCTGGTATCGGCCCGAAGTCGGCGCAGCGCATCGCGTTTCACATCCTGCAGACCGAAAAATTCGACGTGACCCGTCTCGCCAACGTGCTGCTCGAGGTGCGCGACAAAGTGCGGTTCTGCGACATCTGCGGCAACGTCTCCGAGCAGCCTACCTGCCTGATCTGCCGGGATCCTCGCCGGGATCCCACGTCGATCTGCGTCGTCGAAGAGGCCAAGGACGTCGTTGCGATCGAGCGCACCCGCGAGTTCAAGGGCCTCTATCACGTGCTGGGCGGGGCCATCAGCCCGATCGACGGCGTCGGACCCGACGACCTGCGCATCCGCCAGCTGATGCAGCGCCTCGCCGACAACACCGTTCAGGAGGTCATCATCGCGACCGACCCGAACCTCGAGGGAGAGGCCACCGCCACCTATCTCTCCCGCCTGCTCACCACCCTGGAGATCAAGGTCACCCGTCTGGCCTCCGGCCTGCCCGTGGGCGGCGACCTCGAGTACGCCGACGAGGTCACGCTCGGCCGCGCCTTCGAGGGCCGCCGCGAGGTCACCCACTAGCCCGGTCGCCTCCGCTGCGCCTAGCGCACCCCTCGTTCTTGCGGACGGGGCCCGGGCCCCGTCCCTGGGCCCAGTTTATAGACTGGGCCCCGGGCCATAAGGTGGGCCCAGCGAGCGGATGCCGCCTCCGCACACCGACCCCCGCACACCCCACCCGACCCCGCACACCCCACCCACCGCCGCACCCCCTCTGCCGCGCAACGTCACATGGCACCGGCCCGCCAGCACCAGCATTTAGGATGGGAACTTGGACGCGGCCCGCACAACAGGCCGCACACCCCCATCTCAGGAGTCCCATGGCCTTGATCGTGCAGAAGTTCGGCGGATCATCCGTCGCCGACGCCGAAAGCATCAAGCGGGTCGCCAAGCGCATCGTCGACACCCGCAAGGCAGGCAACGAGGTCGTCGTCGCCGTCTCGGCGATGGGCGACAGCACCGACGAACTGCTTGACCTCGCCCACCAGGTCACGCCGCTTCCCGCCCCGCGCGAGCTCGACATGCTGCTCACCGCTGGCGAACGCATCTCGATGGCGCTGCTCGCGATGGCCATCAAGAGCCTCGGCTACGACGCCCGCTCCTTCACCGGCAGCCAGGCCGGCATGATCACGGATGCCCGCCACGGCTCCGCGCGCATCGTCGACGTCACGCCCGGCCGCATCCGCTCGGCCCTCGACGAGGGCGCCGTCGCCATCGTCGCCGGCTTCCAGGGCTTCAATCGCGATACCAAGGACATCACGACTCTCGGCCGCGGCGGTTCGGACACCACCGCCGTCGCCCTCGCCGCGGCCCTCGGCGCCGACATCTGCGAAATCTACACGGATGTCGATGGCGTCTTCACCGCGGATCCGCGGGTCGTTCCCCGTGCCCGCAAACTCGAGCGCGTCACCAGCGAGGAGATGCTCGAACTCGCCGCGGCCGGAGCCAAAGTCCTATATATTCGCGCTGTGGAATATGCCCGCCGGCACGGCGTCACCCTGCACGTGCGCTCCTCGTTCAACAACAACACCGGCACCATCGTGTACAACGCCGCGACCGCGCGAGAAAATGGAGTAATTGTGGAAGAGCCAATCATCGCCGGAATCGCCGCTGACCTGAGCGAAGCCAAGGTCACCGTGGTCGGTGTGCCTGACATTCCTGGTAAGGCCGCGCTCATCTTCAAGATCGTCGCGCGCACCAACGCCAACGTCGACATGATCGTGCAGAACGTGTCGGCCGCCGCCACCGGGCTCACCGACATCTCGTTCACCCTGCCCAAGTCGGAGGGCCAGCAGGTGCTCACCGCGCTGACCAACGAGAAAGAGCTCATCGGCTTCAAGAGCCTGCAGTACGACGACCAGATCGCCAAGCTCGCCCTGGTTGGCGGCGGTATGCGCACCAATACCGGCGTCTCGGCGAAGCTGTTCGAGGCGCTCTACGAGGCCGGGATCAACATCGAGATGATTTCGACCAGTGAGATCCGCATCTCGGTCGTCACCCGCGCCGACACCATCAACGAGGCCCTCCGCGTGGTACACACCGCGTTCGGGCTCGACGGTGAGATCGAAGCCGTCGTGCACGGTGGCTCCGGCCGCTAGTCTCGCCGAGGTGTGAGTTCGAGCCCCTGAATGGTCTCGAAACTCACACCTCACCAAGCGGATGCCCCGCCTCACCCCCACTGCAGACGTTAGGAACCACACGTGACCAGCTCAGCCAACACCCCCGGCATCAACATCGGCGTCGTCGGCGCCACCGGACAGGTCGGCGCCGTGGTGCGTCGTCTGCTGGAGGAGCGCGACTTTCCGGTGAAGAGCATCCGCTTTTTCGCGTCAGCACGCTCGGCCGGCACCACGCTGACCTTCAAGGGTGAGCAGATCACGGTCGAAGACGTCTCGGTTGCCGACCCGACCGGGCTCGACGTGGCTATCTTCTCGGCCGGCGCCACGCTCTCCAAAGCGCAGGCGCCCCGGTTTGCCGCGGCCGGGGTGCTCGTCGTCGACAACTCGAGCGGCTGGCGCATGGACCCCGACGTTCCCCTCGTCGTCAGCGAGGTCAACCCCGAAGCCATCAAGCAGGCCGTCAAGGGCATCATCGCCAACCCGAACTGCACCACCATGGCAGCCATGCCCGTGCTCAAGGTTTTGCACGACGAAGCCGGCCTCAAGCGCCTCATTGTGAGCACCTACCAGGCCGTGTCCGGCAGTGGCCTGGCCGGAGCGTTCGAACTGGCCAGCCAGGTGCGGGTTGCCGCGCAGGACGAGAACCTGTTCCAGCTCGTGCACGACGGCAGCGCGGTGACCCTGCCCGAGCCCACTATCTACGCGCGGCCGATCGCGTTCGACGTGATTCCGCTGGCCGGCAGCATCGTCGACGACGGTCAGTTCGAAACCGACGAAGAGAAGAAGCTGCGGAACGAGAGCCGCAAGATCCTCGGACTGCCCGAACTGCTGGTTTCCGGAACCTGCGTGCGCGTGCCCGTCTTCACCGGGCACTCGCTCTCGATCAATGTGGAGTTTGCCAAGCCGATCAGCGTCGCCCGCGCCGAGGAACTGTTGAAGGTGGCCCCCGGCGTCGAACTCACCGACATCCCGACCCCGTTGCAGGCCGCCGGCCAGGACGCCAGCTTCGTCGGTCGCATCCGTCAAGATGAAGGCGTACTGGATGGCCGTGGCCTCGCCCTCTTCATCAGCAACGACAACCTGCGCAAGGGTGCAGCCCTGAACGCCGTGCAGATCGCCGAACTCATCGCCGCCGCACGAGCCGCCTAGCCCGTTCCGAACTGCCCTGCCGCGCGCCTGTGCTTGCCTCGCCCGGGCCCGGAAAGTGGGCCCATGATAGAAGCTGGGCCAGCTTTCGTAAGGTGGGCCCGGCAGCTCCGGCCGGTCCTGGTGGCGCACGGGGCCCGGGCCCCGTCCCCGGGCCCAGTTTATAAACTGGGCCCGGGGTCGCAAGGTGGGCCCGGAGGCCTTCAGGGAGTGAGAACTTCAGCGCGCGGCACGGCACCGGGCGCCGAGTTCCCGTCTAATCCCGGGGCCGCTACTCCTTTGCTGCCAGGCGGTAGCCAACGCCGCGCACGGTTTCCAACCAGTGTGGGGTCATGCTGCTGTCACCGAGTTTGCGGCGCAGGTTGCCCATGCTCACGTCGAGGGTTGTGACGATTGGATCGTAAGCTCGCACCGCGGCGATGCCGTCGAGGCCATTGCTCGTGGCGATGGTCTCGACCCCGGCCTGGGTCAGCACGGCCTCGAGCAGGTTGCGAATGTCGGCGTCATCCTCGATGATGACGGCCACGCGCCGCTCGTCGTTGTCAGAAACCATACCTTTAGTAGCCCCCACCACGAGCGCGCCTGTAGCGCAGTCCG
Organism: Cryobacterium sp. TMT1-66-1; assembly: GCF_004403435.1. Taxonomy (NCBI): domain Bacteria; kingdom Bacillati; phylum Actinomycetota; class Actinomycetes; order Micrococcales; family Microbacteriaceae; genus Cryobacterium; species Cryobacterium sp. TMT1-66-1. The sequence continues at coordinate 26,371 of NZ_SOGP01000015.1, read as the reverse complement.
AATTACGGCACAATGCCCACTTCGGGAATCGGTGCGGAGTCGCATGCGGGTTTATTCTGGTGTCAGAATCCGCCTGTCTTAGCGGCCTGGGATCAGGGAGCAATGTGGGGAAACCGGTTCGCCCCGCCCGATCCGCGGCGCATCTACTGCTCGTGCGCGTGGCCGTGCTGGTCACCGTCGCCCTCGGCGCGAACTATATTCTGTGGCGCTGGTTCTTCTCACTCAACTGGGACGCCTGGTGGATCGCCGTGGCCCTCGTGCTCGCCGAAACCTACAGCCTGATCGACGTCGCCCTGTTCGGCCTCACCATGTGGCGGGCGCGCGAGCGCGAGCTTCCTACCGCGCCGGCCGCCGACCTCACCGTCGACGTGTTCATCACGACCTACAACGAGTCCGTCGAGATGGTGCGGCGCACCGCGCTGGCGGCGCGCGGCATCCGCTACCCGCATTCCACGTTCATCCTCGACGACGGCAACCGGCCCGAGATGCGCGAGGCGGCCGACCAGCTCGGCGTGGGCTACATCACCCGCGGAGTCGACTGGCAGAATCGCCCGCTGCACGCCAAGGCCGGCAACCTCAACAATGCACTCATGGGCACCGACGGTGAGTTCCTACTCATTCTCGACGCCGACCAGGTGCCGTTGCCGCAGATACTCGACCACACGCTCGGCTACTTCGCCGATCCGAAGATCGCTCTGGTACAGACGCCGCAGGTGTTCGAGAATGTGCCGGCCGGCGACCCGCTCGGCAGCCAGGCTCCGTTGTTCTACGGACCGATCCAGCAGGGCAAAGACGGCTGGAACGCCGCGTTCTTCTGCGGCTCCAACGCCCTCCTGCGCCGCGAAGCGCTCATGCAGCTCGGCATCACCCGCTACGTGCTCGAAATGGAGCGCGCCGTCACCCGCGCCCTCACCGGCGCCGCCCGGGTGCTCGCCCGGGCCGGCCGGGCCGACGACGCGCAGGACCCGGTCGTCCAGGCCGCCCTGCACGAGGTGGGCGCGGCGATCAGCGACACGCGCGCCGCGATCGCCGCCGGCGAGACCATCGGGCCTGCCACCTACACGCTGCAGAACCGCATCACGGCGGTGTCGCGCGACCTGGTGGCCGTCGACCTGCACCTACTCACCCTCGACCTGGCCGTCATCGCCGAACTGCAGCTCGAAACGGATGCCGCCAGCGCCATTCCCGCACACAGCCTCGAGCTACTCGCCGCCCGCGACCTGTCCCCGCTCGGAGCCCTCGAATCGGTGCAGGTGCTGCTGCGGTCGATCGACGTGGACCGCGCCGACGAGGCCCAGCCGCTCATGCCGCTCGCCACGATCAGCGTCACCGAGGACATGGCTACGAGCATGCGCCTGCACGGCCTCGGCTTCAGCACCGTCTATCACCACGAAACCCTCGCCATCGGACTCGCCCCCGAAGACCTCGGCACCATGCTCACCCAGCGGTTGCGCTGGGCGCAGGGCACGATGCAAGTCATGATGCGCGAGAACCCGCTGGTGCAGTGCGGCCTCACCCTGCCGCAGCGACTGATGTACTTCTCGACCATGTGGAGCTATCTCAGCGGCTACGCCGCGCTGGTTTACTTCGCCGCCCCCGCCGTCTTTCTCTGCTTCGGCATTCTGCCGGTCAATACGACGGCCCTCGAATTCTTTCTGCGCTTTCTGCCGTTCATGATCGCCAACCAGCTGTTGTTCATCCTGTCCAGCCACGGAATCTCGACCTGGCGGGGCCAGCAGTACAGCCTCGCCCTGTTCCCGGTCTGGATCAAAGCCACCACGACCGCCGTCGCCAACGTGGTCTTCCACCGGCCGCTCGGCTTCGCGGTCACCCCGAAAACCCGGCAGGAGGGCGCTGCGCCCTGGCACCTGATCCGGCCGCAGATCATCGTCGCCATCGTGCTCGTCGTCGCCACCATCATCGGCGTGACCCGGCTGGCGCTCGGCGTCGGCGAACCCATCGGCACGTTCGTGAACCTCGCCTGGGTCGTGTTCGACCTCGTCATTCTCAGCGTGCTGGTACCCGCCGCCCGCTATCAAGGCTTTACCCCGAAGGAGACAAGCCGCTAATGCAATTCATGGTCACCGACCAGGGCGACGGCATCGCCGTCGTGCACATCATGGGACGTTTGAATATGGTCACCGCACCGCGCCTGCGGGAGGTGGTGGCAGCATCCGTCGCCGCCGGCCAGAATCGGGTGGCTGTCGACCTGAGCGACGTCGATTTCATCGACTCCTCGGGCCTCGGCGCTCTCATCGGCGGCCTCAAGGTCACCCGGCAGGCCGGCGGCGACCTGCGCATCGCCGCGCCGAGCGAGCAGGTGCGCCTGGTGTTGCAGCTGACCAACATGGAACGCGTCCTCACCGCGTATCCCGCCGCGAGCAGCGCGTTCCATGGTTAGCGTGAGCGCGCACACCCTCACGCTGGTCTCACCGCCCGACGACGTGGACACCGTGCACGCCCTGCTCGAAACGGTCTGGGCGGATGCCGCGCACGTCTCCCCGAGAGACCGTTTCAGTTTCGAGACGGCCCTGATCGAACTCGCCTCGAACGTGCTGCGCCACGGCAACACCGGCAGCGGTGTGACCTGCGCACTGCGGCTCGAGGTGAGCGCTGTCTCGATCGACGCGCGGCTGAGCGATACCGGGGGGACGGTAGTGGAGCTGCTCGCGGCGTCCGCCGACCCCGCATCAGACGGTGCGGTGGACAGCCGTGAGATGCCCGATGCGCTGAGCGAATCGGGCCGGGGAATCGCGCTCATCCAGGCCCTCGTTGACGAGCTCGAATACACCCGCGACGGCGACGTGAACCGCTGGCACATCGTGCGAACGCTGCGGTCATGACTGCGTCGGCTATTTTCCAGCACACCGAACTCACCCGCCAGCGCGCGCTCGACGACCTGCATATCCTCGACACCGCGCCGGAGGAACGCTTCGACCGCATCACCCGGCTGGTCAAAGAGCTCTTCCATGTGCAGATCGCCATCATCTCGCTCATCGATCACGACCGGCAGTGGAACAAGTCCAGCGCTGGCGTCGAGCCCGATCAGCCCCTCGAGTATCCGCGGTCCAATGCCTTCTGCGATTCCACCATCGACGCTTGCGGCACGTTGATTGTGCCCGATGCCCGGCTGGACCCGCGGTTTCGCGACAATATCTATGTGACCGGGGAACCGGGCATCCGCTTTTATGCCGGTCATGCTCTCGAAGCGCAAGGCGGCGAACGCATCGGCGCCCTATGCGTGTTCGATACCGTGCCGCGCGAGTTCTCGGCGCTCGAGCAGAATCTGCTCCGCGACCTGGCGTTCTGGGTGCAGAACGAGCTGAACGCCTCGCAGGAACTCGACCAGGCCGCCGCGGTACAGCGCGGCCTGCTGCCCAAGAAACTCGTGAGCCTGCCGGGGTTCGAGGTGGCCGGGGCCTGTTCGCCGGCGCGCGCCGTCGGCGGCGACTTCTACGACTGGTATCCGGTGGGGGAGGGCGCGGCCTTCACCCTCGCTGACGTCATGGGCAAGGGGGTGGGTGCGGCGATCATCGCGGCGACCGTGCGGGCAGTGCTGCGAGCCGGATCTCGTCTCGATGGTGTGGCCGAGGTCGCGCGTATCGCGGCGGCGACGCTCGACCCAGACCTCGACGAGGCGGGCAGTTTCGTGACGCTGTTCCACGCCCGACTCGACATGGACACCGGTGTCGTGAGCTACGTCGATGCCGGCCACGGCCTCACCCTGGTCGTGCACGCCGACGGCACGACCGAGCGGCTCACGTCGCTGCGGCTGCCGCTCGGCGCCGGCGACGACTCGCCCTGGCAGGAGCAGACTGTCGTGCTCGCGCCGGGCAGCACGCTGGTGTCGGTGAGCGACGGTGTGCTCGACCTGTTTGACGGCACGCTCGCCTCCCTCGACGCGGTCGACCGGCTGGTGCGTGGGGCGCCGACTGCCCAGAACGCTGTGGATTCGCTGATGCTGCGGGCCGGGCTCAGCGCCCCCGACGATGTCACGGTCATCGTCATTCGGCGCGCGGGCGAGCGGTGAGTGTGCGGTCAGGCGGATCCGCTCGCAGCGATACACTCGACAGTGTGAATTCTCAGGGAACCGTTGACGTAGTCCTCATTGGTGGCGGCATCATGAGTGCCACCCTCGGCACGCTCCTGAAGGAGCTGCAGCCCGACTGGCGCATCGAGGTGTACGAGCGCCTCGGCGAGCTGGCCCAAGAGAGCTCGAACCCGTGGAACAACGCCGGCACCGGCCACGCCGGGCTATGCGAACTCAACTACATGCCGCAGGCTGCGGACGGTTCGGTCACCGCCGACAAGGCCGTCGTTATCAACGAGCAGTTCCAGATCAGCCGCCAGCTGTGGGCGCACCTGGTTTCGATCGGCGCCCTGCCCGAGCCAGAGAAGTTCATCAACTCCACCCCGCACATGACCTTCGTGCACGGCAAAGCCAACGTGGAATACCTGCGCAAGCGCCACGCCGTGCTCGCTCCCGAGCCGTTGTTCGCCGGCATGGAATTCAGCGATGACGCCGCCACCATCGGCACCTGGACCCCGCTGCTCACCCGCAAGCGCCCCGCCGGCCAGAAGATCGCCGCCACCCGCATCACGAGCGGCACCGACGTCGACTTCGGCGCCCTCACCCGCTTTCTGTTCGAGAACCTCTCCCGGAAGGGGGCCACGATGCACATGAACGAGCAGGTCGTCGGCCTGGGGCACAAAGCGGATGGCACGTGGAACCTGAAATTGCTGCGCCACGTCGGGCAGACCCGCAGTACCATCAACGCCCGCTTCGTGTTCGTCGGAGCCGGTGGCGGCGCACTCGCTCTGCTGCAGCAGAGCGGGATTCCCGAGATCAAGGGCTTCGGTGGCTTTCCGATCAGTGGCCAGTTCCTGCGCACCACCAACCCGAAGCTCGTCGCCCAGCACCAGGCCAAGGTCTACGGCAAGGCGGCCAAGGGCGCCCCGCCCATGTCGGTTCCGCACCTCGACACCCGCGTCGTCGACGGCGAAATGTCGCTTTTGTTCGGCCCGTACGCCGGGTTCAGCCCCAAGTTCTTGAAGACGAGCACCTGGTTCGACCTGCCGTTCTCCATTCGCACGCACAACCTCGGCCCGATGCTAGCCGTCGCGAAGAACAACTTCGACCTGATGAAATACCTGATCGGCGAGGTTTTCGCGTCGCGGAACGCCAAGATCAAGGCCCTGCGCCAGTTCATTCCCGCCGCGGATTCGAAGGACTGGGAGCTCATCACGGCCGGCCAGCGCGTTCAGGTCATGAAGAAGGACCCCAAGCTCGGGGGAGTGCTGCAGTTCGGCACCGAGGTCATCACCTCGAGCGACGGCTCGATCGCCGGCCTGCTCGGCGCCTCGCCGGGAGCCTCGACGGCCGCGCCGATCATGGTGGACCTGCTGGCCCGCTGCTTCCCCGACCGCATCGAGGGCTGGAAGCCGCGGATCCGCCAGATGATCCCCAGCTACGGCACCCGCCTCTCCGACGACCCCGCCGCTGCGGCCGCGTCCCTCGCCGCGACCGCCGAGGTCCTGAACCTCACGAACTAGTCCCAGCTCGCCTCGCGAGAGCGCAAAAAGTGCCCGATTGGAGTGTCCAATCGGGCACTTTTTGCGCTCTCGCGGAAGGAAGATTGGAGCCGGGTGGGGATCGCGTAGGAGGGCGTTGTCAACCCCTTGAATGCGGGAGTTAGCGGATGTCTACTTAAAGCCCAATGGCGGCCAGGAGGCGGCACGTGAACCCGAACAATGGCGTTTCGGATGCCCAGAATCTGCGCGTATCGCAGCTCGGCATTCTCCAGCTCACCCCGACCGAATGGTTGGTGCGAGATTCGCACATGCTCGATGGCGACCCGGCCGCCCTGCTCGGAGTTATCCAGCAGAGCGGGGACGCCTATGAGGTGACCAAGCTCGGCGTGCTCACCACGAGGTGGTTCTACTCATCCTTCGACCGGGCCCAAGCCAGTTTTTTGGTGCGCGGTGCACCCGGCCCGGGCGCACCAATGCGGCCCGGCAGCCGCCAGGTCTCACGCGTCACGGACTAGCCGAGACGGTCGGCCCGCGGTCTACATTTCGTGGCTGTCGGCACCCGTGGTGGGATTGGTGTGGTGCTGCTCCTTCTTGACGGATGCTTCGGTGCGGTCGAGCAGGTCACTCACCTTGTTCTGTGCCACGGAGGCGGCGTCGCGCGCAATCGTCTCGGCCTGCGAGATGACTTTCTGCGTGGCGGGGTCGCCCCACATTTCGTGGGCTTTCGCGCTGAGCCGGTCATAGGCCTGGCGGCCGGCCTTGGATCCGAGAACGAAGCCGGTCGCGGTACCGGCGAGGAACAAGAACTTGCCTTTCATGGGGACTCCTTAGGGGTTGCGGGGTACGGGGACGTCACGCGGTGGGTTCGGCGAGGCGGGGGTCTTCTGCGTCGACGTCGTGCCCGACGAGATCGGGGTTCGACGGGTTGTCGGCGGGGTCGATGTCGTCGAGGTTGGGCTCGTTGTCGACGTTGTCCTGATCGTCTTCGGCATCGCTGTCGGGCGCGGCGGCCTCCCCGGCTGTCGAGCCGTCGTCGCTCGGGGCCGGCCCATCGGGACCGGTGCCCGCGCTTGCGACCGGAACGGCTGAGCCCGCGTGTTCGTCGTCCGGCCCGTCGGGCCCATCCGGCCCGACCAGCTGATCGGGGTTGGTCGGCGAAGCCGGGGCCTCGGGCGCAGATTCGGTTTCTGGGGTGTCGGGGGCATCGAGCGGCGGCTGGTTGTAGGGGTCGGAGTCGTAAGTCACAGGTCTACCTTTCTCATGGGGACGGCCGGTCGCAGCGGCGACCGGCGGGCGGCACTCAAGTTATACCCCGAACGGGTGACATTCATCAGGTCGCTTCGCCGAGTAAAAGTGTGCGCAGCGCCGTCTCGACCGAGACCCGGCCCGCGGGGTCGATGGTCTCACCGGCGAGATAGAGGTCAACCACGCGCGGATCCACGTAGCTCGTGCGCGCGATCGCCGGCGTGTTGCCCAGTGCATCCGCCGCCTGACGCATGGCTTCGGCGATGGCACGGTTGTCCTGGCGCCGGCTGCGCGTCGCAGCACGTGGCGGCCGGGCAGCGGATGCCGCGGGCGCGGCCGATCCCGCCGGCCCAGCAGCTGAGGCTTGCGCGCCCGGCGCACGTGCAGCACCCGCAGCACCCGCGCCATCCGTGCCGCCAGACGATCGTGGCCGCCCGGCAGAGCCCGCCACACCGGATACGGCCGGCCGGCCGGTCGCCTCCGAGGTCACCTTCAAGCTCTCGGCGAGACTGGCCGCCAGGCTCTGCGCGGCGGCGGCCGTGCCCCGCAGGGTGCGAAAGTCCTTCGCCGTGAACTCCCCGCCGGTTCGTTCCTTGATGAAATCGTTGATGTCGGCGGCCGACACGATGTCCTCGATGTCATCCAGTACCCAGGACAGCAGCGGTGCGGCCGGCCGCTCGCGCAGGCGGGCGCGCAGATACAACGCGAGGTCGGCATCCGTTATGACGCCCTGAAACTGTTGCCCACTCTTGGCCGGAAAATTCAGCCGCACCACGTCGCCGCGCACCGTTACGTGGGAGCAGAGCAGCGTCGAAAGGCCGTGGCTGCCGTACGTATCGGCGTAGCGCTCGCTGCCGATGCGCAGCGAGGCGAGGTCGAGCATGCGAAACGCCGCGGCGAGCGCCCGGGTGCGCGGCGGGCCGTCGCCGCGAAGCTCACGGGTGACTTGGCCGCGCACCCGCGGCAGCGATTCGGCCAGCTGCAGCGCGCGCTCGAACTTGAGGCGGTCCTTCTGTTCGCGCCACACCGGGTGGTAGATGTACTGGCGGCGCCCGGCGGCGTCGATGCCGATCGCTTGGATATGCCCGTTCGCGTGCGGCGAGATCCATACGTCGTTCCACGCGGGCGGAATCGCGAGCGCCGCGAATCGCTCGCGCAGCGCCGTCTCGGTCACCTTCTGCCCGGCGGGGTCGCGGTAGCTGAAGCCCGTGCCGGCGCGCTTTCGCGTGTACCCCGGCCGGGTCGGGTCACTGCGTCGCAGCCGGGTCATGCCGGTGTGGCTTCTGATCGCATGTCGGCACAATAGTGCGATTCCCCTCCGAGCGGATGCCGCGGCGCCGGTGTCCGCGCGCTCGCGGCCATCGAGCCGCTCAGGCGCGCTCGCCCATCGAGCCCTTCCGGCGTGCTCGTGGCACGTGTTGAGGAAGCCCGCACGTGTTCAAACCAGTGCCAACTTCCCCAACGCGTGCCGCGAGCGGATGCCACTGCTCGCGCCCGGCTCGCCCGCTCGCGACCTTCGAACGCGTTCGCGGCACCCTCTGTAGGAGTGCCGCGAACTCTGCTGAGTGCCGCGAGCCTGGCGCGGGCCGCGGGCATCCGCTCACTCCGGGTTTTTCGGCAGACACTTGCAATCCAATCGAACTTGTGTTCGACTTAGAGCATGCGGTGGAGCTCACAAGAACTACAGACCGAGCGGCCCGGCGCCCTGCCGGGGCTGGCCCGCCTGAACAACCTCGTGCGCAGCGTGCAGACGCCCGAGTTCGCCGGGATCACGTTCCACGAGATCCTCGCCAAGTCGGCGCTCAACCACGTGCCCGGGCAGAGCGCGCTGCCGTTCGGCTACACGATCAACCCCTACCGCGGATGCTCCCACGCCTGCACCTACTGCTTCGCGCGTCCCACGCATCAGTACCTCGACCTCGACGCCGGCAAGGATTTCGACAGCGAGATCATTGTGAAGGTCAACGTGGCCGAGGTCTTGCGAAAAGAGCTGGCGAAACCGACGTGGGGGAGGCATCCGGTGGCCCTCGGCACCAACACCGACCCCTATCAGCGCGCCGAGGGACGCTACCGGCTGATGCCGGGCATCATCGCGGCCCTCGCCGACAGCAAGACGCCCATCTCCATTCTCACCAAGGGCACCCTGCTGCGCCGCGATCTCGACCTGTTGGTCGAGGCGAGCGAGCATGTTCCGGTCGATCTGGCCATGTCCATCGCGATCTACGACGACGAGCTGCAGCAGTCCGTCGAGCCGGGCACCCCCACCACCAAGGCACGCCTCGCCACGGTCACCGCGGTGCGCGAACGCGGCCTGGACTGCGGCATCTTTCTCATGCCTATTTTGCCGTTTCTCACCGACACCCGAGCCCACCTCGATGAGGCGCTGCGCCAGGCCAAGGCTGCCGGGGCGACGAGCGTGCTCTACTCGGGGCTCAACCTTAAGCCCGCAGTCAAGGACTGGTACCTGCAGTGGCTCGGCCGCGAGCATCCCGAACTGGTCGGCCGCTACCAGGAGCTCTACGCCCGCGGCCAGTACGCCCCCAAGGAATACCGCACCTGGCTCGCCGCCCGCATCAAACCACTCATTCGAGCGCACGGCCTCGAGCGCGGGGTCGTCGACCCGTCCACCGGCGGGCTGCGTTCCAGCGCCCTTCCGTCCTCCCCGGAACGGATGCCCGCCTCCCGCGCGCCCGCCCTTCTCCCTGCGCCGGGCCCGGGTTCTGCGCTGGCCTCTGCACCGGGCGCTTCCCGGGGCCCGGGCCCGGGCCCCGTCCCCGGGCCCAGTTTAGAAACTGGGCCCGGGGTCACAAGGTGGGCCCCGGGCTCCGAGTCCCCGCGGTCGCTGATCGCCGCCGAGCTCCCGCCCGAACTCTCACCCACCCTGTTCTGACCGGTCAGACTTTCCGGACCGGGGCCGGGAAACTGGGCTCATGATCGGCCCACGGCTACACCACCCGCCCAACCACCACCCGCCCCCATTCAACCCCGGTGGCATACTTGACCAGGGGGAAAATATGTCTCTGGGTCTACCCGGCCACTTAGTGCAGCTGACGCTCGCGCGCGCCCTCGCGCGGGCCGCGCACTGGTTCGCGCTGACCTGCCTGATGGCCGCGGTCGTGTCCGTCGGCATTCTCAGCCTCACCCGCAGCCCCGAACTCTGGATCACCATCGTGGTCGTGGCCACCATGGGGGCCCTGCTCATTCTTTTCACCCGGCACCGCCGCATCACTTTGGCGGTCGCCTATCTCATCGTCGGAACCCTCGGCGTCTACGTCTTCACCACGACCGTGCTCGGCGTTCCCGACGTATTCCCCGCGGCGAATATGTTCCTCGTTGCCCTGCCGAAGATGGCACTCGTCATGGTCGGCGGCGCCGGAACCACCGCCCTCGCCGGCGTGCTCTGGAGCACTGCGGCCTTCATCCTCGCCGAGACCGCCGCGTTCCTCGCGATCCTGGGTACCGCAGTGCCCTACCGGCCCGACCTGTTCACCCTCTCCACCTACCTCGTGCTCGTCGGCGTCATGGTGCTCGCCGGAATCGACCGCCGCGCGAGCAACGCCGCCCAGCCCGCAATCCACCGTGCCGTGCAAGACGGATCCAACCGCCAGCTCCGCGACGCCCTCGACACCCGCGCCATCGCCCTACTCAATGACACGACCGTGGCCCAGCTCGTCGCCCTGTCCCTGGCCGAACCCGGCGCCCTCTCGCCGGGCCTCCGGGCGAGCCTCAACTACACGCTCGCCACCCTGCACGACACCAACTGGCTCACCGACATCGACGCCCGCACCAACACCGACCCGCAACCGACCCTCACCGGCACAGCCACTGAGAACACCCCGAAATCACCCGTCAGCGACGCCTGGCTGTCGAGCGCCGTCTACACCGCCATCGAACGCACACGCGACCGCGGACTCGTTGTCGAAGTCACCGGCGACCGCGACGCCCTCGCGCGCCTCGACGCCGGCAGCGACCGCGACGTGGGCCTCGCCGTTGAGCAGTGCCTCGTGAACGTCATCCTGCACGCCGGAGTCGCCTCCGCCGAGGTCGCCATCGAATCCGACCTGAGCACAATCTCACTGCTCATAACGGATGCCGGCCGCGGCTTCACCGAATCGGAATCCGCCTCCGACCGCCTCGGTCTGCGGCAGTCGGTGCGGCGCCGCATCGAACAGCTCGGCGGATCCGTGCTGATCTGGAGCCGCCCCGGCGCCGGCACGAGCGTGCGACTGACGGTTCCGGCCGCCACACGCACGCCCACGAACCCTGCCACCAGCCAGACCGCGCGAAACCGCCCGACCCCACGAAACCCCCGATGACCCGCGCGACCCCGCCCAGCCACAACCCGGCGACCCCACGGAACCCCCGATGACCCGCGCGACCCCCACTCCGCGCCGGCCGCGCGCGCCGGCATCCGCTTCGCAGCAGCGCCTCGACCCCATCGGCGGCCTCGCCGCGTGGCCCCTCGCCCCGGTCGTCGCCCTCATCGTCGTGACCTACGCCATCGTCGCGACGATATCGCGCATGCACGAGATCCAGATCACTGAGCTCGCCGCGGCCTCCGTTGCCGTGCTCATGATCGCGGCCGCCGTGCTGGTGTGGGCCGCCCGCCCCGATCTGGCGCCGTTCCCCCGCACCCGCGCCGTCGTGATCGTGGCCCTCGGCCTCGCGGCGCACCTGCTCGCCGCGGCGAGCACCTGGCAGTTCAACGGCATGATCCAGGACGACTTCGCCCCGATCGGACTCGGCCTGCTGCTCCTCGCCCTCGCCCCATTCCGTCCGTGGAAAGAAATCCTCACGCTCGGCGTCTCCTCCGCCGTCGTCGTCGGCGTCACGGCCCTGGCCCAGTCTCCGTTTCTCGGCATCCAGACCCCGCCTTTTCTCTTCGCCATCATCGCCATGACCCAGGTGCTCGCGCCCGCCCTCGCCTCGGCGGCGTATTCGCGCCAGGTCGTCAACTCCATTCACCGCTGGCAAACGGATGCCCGCCGCGCCATCCGCGCGCGCACCGAAGAGAGCCGGGGTCTCCTCGCCACCGAGGTCGTCGATCAGCGCCTGAAAAACCTCGGCGCCGACGTGCTCCCCTTTCTGGCCGACGTACTTGAGCGAGAAACCCTGACAGCAGCCGACATCAAACGGGCGCGCTCCCTCGCCTTCCAGGTGCGGCGGGTGCTCGTGGCCGAGGTCGACCACACCTGGCTCGACGACCTCATCGACCGCGAACGCCTCAAACTCACCGAGCGCGGACTCAACCCGCTGTGCGTGATCGCCGACCCCGAACGCCGCGCGACCGGCTTCGACTCCGATCAGCGCGCCGCCGTCGGTGCCCTGATCGTGGCCCTCTGTCGGCTCAAGGGCTTCGACCCCACCAGCCTGGTCGTGCAGATCGACGGATCCGGCGAAGCCCCCGCCGACACCGACCAGATCACCCAGGCCTTCGGCCACCGCGGAGCCCGCCCGACACCGGCCGCCGACACCACGACCATTGCCATCGTCACCGCCGCCGAACAGCAGGCCGCCACCCAGGCGAAGGCCCAGGCCCGCGCGCAGGCCCAGGTGCACGCCGCCACCGCCCCCAGGCCGCGCACAACGGGGTTGAGCGCCATCGACACCATCACGATCCAGGCCGGCATCTCCCTGCCGCCGTTTCACCGCCGCCGAGCCCTGCGCCCGTACCTCAGTGTGCTGCGCGCCGTGTTCACCCGGGTGCGGGTGACCAGCCGGCATCCGCTGCTCACGCTAGAATTTGACGCTGAGCGCACCACGACCAAAGGCATCAAATAATGGCGAAACTGTACTTTCGATACGGCGCCATGAACAGCGGTAAAAGCACGTCCATGCTGCAGGCGGCCTATAACTATGAGGAGCGCGGCCACCACGTGCTGCTCGCCAAGCCGAGCGTCGATACCAAGGGTGACCGCGGCATCCTCTCCCGGCTGGGCGTCACCCGCGCCGTCGACTTTCTGCTCACTCCCGAAACGGATGCCTACGCCGCGTTCCAGCAGCACCGCGGCGAGGTCTTAAAACAGTCCGGCCGTGACGTAAGCGCCCTACTGCTCGACGAAGCCCAGTTTCTCACCGAAACCCAGGTCGACGACCTGCTGCGCATCGCCATTATCGAGAACGTACCCGTGTTGGCCTACGGTATTCGCACGGACTTTCAAACCGTCGCCTTTCCCGGAAGCCGCCGCCTGCTCGAGGTTGCCCACAGCCTCGAAGAGCTCAAAACCATCTGCCGCTGCGGGCGCAAAGCGGTGTTCAACGGGCGCAAGATCGACGGCGCGTTTGTGTTCGACGGCGACCAGGTGGCCATCGACGGCGAAGAGGTCACCTACGAGTCGCTCTGCGGCAGCTGCTATCTCGACGAGAGCCACGGAGTGCTCAACAATCGCAGCCGGCCAGCGCCCGAATAATCCGCCCGAATAAAGCGCCGAGCGCACAGCCCGCCTGACGCGGTCGGGACGCTCGTCGTCGTCGCGAGCACCCCCTGTCCCCCCAGTTCCCCGATTCCAGCTTAGAAATTCGAAGCAGACCGGTCCAGCCGCCAGTTCTGTGGGCCCCCAAACAGGGCACAGCGCCCAAAGCCCACAATGGGGTGCGGTCGGATGTGAAAGGAGACATTAGGGTAAAATCCATGTACCGCTATCGAGTGGCCCTCATCGACGATCACGAGATCGTCGCGCGCGGATTCGCCGAGTTGTTTTCCACTATCCCCGAGATCCACGTTGCTGGCACCGTCGCCACGGTGACCGAACTGCTTGAAACCACGCCGCACGGCACCCGCATCGACCTGGTCATCCTCGACCTGCGTCTCTCCGACGGCTCAACGGTCATGAGCAATGTCGACCGGCTTCGCGCCCGGGGTGCGGCCGTACTCGCCTTCACCGGGGGAGACGACGCCCAGCTCATGCGGGCCGCAGCCCGCGCCGGCGTGCTCGGCGTCGTGCGCAAATCCGAGCCGGCCGCCGTGCTGCTCGACGCCATCACGCGGGCCGCGCGCGGTGAAACCATCGCCTCCACCGACTGGGCCGCCGCCCTCGACGGCGACCCCGACCTCGCTGACGCGGGCCTCAGCCCGCGCGAGCGCGAGGTACTCGCGCTCTACGCGGCCGGCGCGAAAGCGCCCCTCGTCGCGTCCCGCACCGCACTCTCCGAGGCCACCGTCATCGACTACATCCGCCGCGTTCGCTCCAAGTACGAGCGCGTCGGACGCCCGGCCAACACCAAGATCGACCTATACAAGCGCGCTCTGGAAGACGGCATCCTGCCCGTTCCCGGCCGCTCCTAATGCCCCAGCGAAATTCGCACGAAGCGGATGCTCCGCCTCGCCCGCCGAGAGCGCGTCCCGACGCCGACACGGCCGCCAGCGCCTGCGCCACCGAGCTCGACGACGTATCCGCCACCGAACGTCTCACCCGGATGCTCTACCTCGGCGTCGGCGCCACCGCGCTGATCTTCGGCGTGCTGTCCCTCGACGTGTTCCTGCGCCAGGTCTACAACCCGTTCCCGGTCGCGTCGACCGTCGGCTGGTTGTTCATCGTGGGGTTGCCGGCCGCCCTCGGTTTTCTTTCCCATATGGTGCCGCTGCGGGTATTACGGCGCATCGCTCTCACTGAAGGCTTCACCTTTTCGTTCATCCTCTGCTGGTGGCTGGTCATGCGGCTCGAACCCCTCCCGGCCGGCACCGATGTGCCGTGGGTGCTCATGCTGTCGGGCATTCCCACGGTTGCCATCGCCATCAGCGTGCGGCCCTGGACAGCGCGCATCTATGCCGTGCTGGCGTCTATCGCGAGCGGACTCATTCGCGGCGCGACCTCGCCGGAAGCCGACCCACTGCTCGTGGGGTTGCAGGACGCCCTCTATATGCTCCTTCTGTCGAGCGTTCTGGTGGGGCTGACGCTGACCATCCGACGCAGCGCCGCTCGAGTCGACGGGGAGGAATACGTGCGACGGGCCGCCGAATCCGAGCAGGCCGCCCGGCTTGCCCGGCGCGCGGAGCGGCAGACCATCAATGCCCTCGTGCACGACAGCGTGCTCTCCACCCTGCTGATGGCGGGCCTGAACCGGGCCTCGCCCACCGTGGTCGCCCGCCAAGCGCGTTTCACGCTGGACCAGCTCGACGCTCTCGGCACGGATGCCCGGACGGCCCCCGTCAGCGGGGCTGACTTCGCCAATCAATTGCGGCACCAGTGCCAGCAGCTCGCGGCCGCGGTGCACGTCACGATTCTGCAGAACGATCTCAAGCCGATCCCCGCTCCGGTCGTACTCGCGCTGCTCGGTGCCGCCGGCGAGGCACTGCGCAACTCGGTCGCCGCCGCCGGAGTTGGGCATCCGCATCAGGTGCGCCGTCGGGTGACGCTGAGCGCCGACCGGAATGCGATTCACCTGGCGGTCACCGACGATGGGGTAGGTTTCGACAGCGCCCGCGTGCCCGACAACCGGCTGGGAATCGTGGAGAGCATCGTCGGTCGCATGGAACGCGTGCCGGGCGGAAGCGCCGTCATCACGAGCCGGCCGGGTCACGGAGTCACTGTCGATCTGTTCTGGGTTCGAACGATAGCGCCGATCGGGGCCTCGCCAGCGGCCACTCCGGCGGCCGTGACCGCGGCGACGGCTCTTTTCGCCCGCATACCAGGGGCGGCACCGCGTCCCCTGTCGTTCTCGGCGTCGCTCGGTCTTTCCGTGCGCCTGTCCCGGCTCGTCGTCGTGCTCTTCATCGTCGTGCACTCGGTGCTCGCCGCCGCCAACTCCGATCGCATCACCATCATGCCGCTGGGCATCTTTGCTTTTCTCGCGCTCTCCAGCGCGGCGATTCTGGTCACCGGTGATGCCGCTGATCCGATGCCGATGATCCGCACGGTAGGTGTTCTCCTGCTCTGCACGGTCGCTGCCGCCCTGATGTTCTTCCACATTCCGAGCGGGCCGGTTGGACCGTTCGCCCACTGGCACCTGGGCGCCATCACGCTGTTGCTCGTCGTGTTGGTCGCCCGCGGACGCACCGGTTGGGCCTGGGCGGGGTACGCCATGATGGCTTTCAGCTCCATCGCTGTGGCGGTGCACACGGGGCTCACCGTCGGCGACGGCCTCCTGCAGGCAAGCCGCCACGCGGGTACCCTCCTGGTGGGCACCTTGTTCGCCGTGGCCCTGCGGCACTACTCACGCAATCTCGACGAGTTGTACCGCGATCGGTTGCAGAGGGAAACCATTGTGGCCCGCACTGGCGCGACCACCTCCGAACGTCAGGTGCAGGTCGCCCGACTGAACGCGTTGGCGCGACCCTCGCTCGAACGTCTCACCCGCATCGACCCGGTGACGGATTTTCAGCGCGACGAGTTCCTACTGGTCGAGGCCAGCCTGCGCGACGCCATTCGAGCGCGCTGTCTGTTCGTCGAACCCATCATCGGGGCAGCCTGGGCGGCACGCTCCCGCGGGGTCGAGGTCGTGCTGCTCGACGACAGCGACGATCGGCCACCGGCATCCGTTGCGCTGACGGCCGCGATCATCAGTGGTGAGCTCGACCGGCTCACGCAGGGTCGGCTCACGGTGCGGGTGCTCCCGCCTGGTCGACCAGAATTTGCCACCATTATCGTAGAGACCTCCGTGAACGACGTCACCCTGAGCCGGTTGTTGCTCATTGCCAGGGACGGCATCGTGCGGGAAACGTGATCGTCTGCCTCAATTACCCCCACTACAGGTGCTTAAGGGCGTTTCTACGCTGATTTGCCAGAAAAAAAGGCAAAACAAATTGTGTATTGCACCAATCATCCCGCTAACCTGAAAGTCGCCTAGGTATTTCACGACGATATGCCGGGACACGCCAATTTCGGCGTATCAGTCATTCAACTACCCGGGGGGACCCTCACCTATGTTCAAGAAAAGCCTCGCTACTGCGGCACTCGCTATCTTCGCCGTCTTCGCGGTTGCGCCGGCCGCCAACGCGGTTGACTACACCCCGACATCCGGCGGAACCGCCAGTGCAACTCCCGTTGCCGGCGCAACCGTTGCTGTCAGCTTTCCGACCAACGCGTTCGTTGGCACCGAGCAGGTCAAGATCAACGTTGTCGGATCGCACGCTGCCACGCTGTCTGTAGTTGCCTCGCCTGTCACCACGAGCATCACCAAGGCCGCCACGGCCGGTGCGGTCACGGTCAACGTCAAGCTCGCCTCCAACGCCACCGGCGCTTACACGGTGACCGCAACGGGCCTGTCGTCCAACCGCGTCGGAACCGCCGTGTTGACGCTTGCTGCCGCCGACGCTGGCACGTCTACGGGCCTCGCGTCCACCGGCTTCAACGCTCCGGTCCTCGTCATCTGGGGTGCCGCTGGCCTCCTGGTTCTCGGTGGTGCACTCATCGCCGTGCGCATCTCGGTTCGTCGTCAGCACGCTGCCGCGTAATTAGCTTCATCGTGTAGCTGCTGGCTGCTCTCAACAACGCCTCGACTCCCTTCGGAGTCGGGGCTTTTTGGGTACTCGAGACGATCGCGCCCGCCCCGCCCGCCCGGAGCCGCCCAACGGGCGCAGAAAAGCCCGGCCGGAGATCCGGCCGGGCTGGGAAACTTCGTGGGCCAGAGCGACCCGTGCGCTGCGCTACAGGTTGCGCGGCGGCGGTTCGGTCACGATCTGCAAACCGGTCGACGAATTGGCCGACAGCGTCAACGCCTCGACCCAGTCGCGGTTGAGGCTCGGTATTTTGCTGCCGAAATACTTGAAGGCCAGGGAGATGCCAGAATGCACCCAGACGGTGCTGCGCCCTCCGCCAACGAGCGGATCATCACGCCAGGAGAAATAGAACGATTCCCCGCGGCGCAATTTGGTGCCAATGACGATCTGAATGTGTGCGAGCGCCCGGTCATCGAAATCGACCGTGATACTCGAGTCGTACGTAAACTTGCCCATTCCGGTGCCTCGCGATGGTTCTTCGGCGAACGCGAACGGGCAGGCCGAATCGCATACAACCACGGGTTTCGTTCCCGGTTGGGGATCGAAAATTGTTATGCGTTTTTGATCATAGCGATGCGGGCTGCAAAGTGCCTAGCTTAGTTAGCCAAATATCAGCCCCCAATGCTGGGGGTAGTCAGATCGGTCCGGCGCCGCTATATGGCGCGAGCCGTTCAGAACGCCAGAAGCGCCGGCACAACGACGAGCCCGTTGAACGTCACGTGCGCAATGATCGCGCCACCGATACGCCCGGTGGCCAGCGAAATGGATGCCGCAGCCAGGCCAAAAATCAGCGTCGAGACTCCGACCACCACGATGGTCTGCGCGTTCCCGACCTCAATGGTCACCAGGTGCATGAGCGCGAACGTCAGCCCGCTGACGGCAACCGCGATCACCCCAGCCCAACCCGAAGAACCGCGGGTCACCACCTGGCTATGAACGGCCCGCAGCACGAGGCCGCGAAAGAAGAGCTCCTCCACTAACGGCGCCAGCAGCACCGGGGCCAACAAAGCCCCGAACAGCCACCACAGGTCGTACACCGTCTCGCCGAAGCTGACGCCGGTGGTGCCCATGCTGCCGTAGACCCCGATTTCGATCAGGCTGGCCGCCGTGCGGGTGAGAAGCCCCACGGCGATGCCCCAGACCAGGTCAATCGGTCGAATCGACAGACGCAGAAAGCGCCGCACCGCGCCGCTCTGCTCGCCCGCCGCACGGCCAACACCGAACGCCGTCACGCCGATCGCAACCAGCAGCGGCACCCAGACGCAGAGATAGCCGAGAAGCAGGGCGACGTTGCCGTCGCGAAATGTCGTTGCGCCCACCGACGCCAGCAGTACCATGGCCACCACGATGCCGATGCCGGCGGGCATCAGAAGACTCACTGGCCGAGCGTGCGGCTGAGTAAATGCCCCCATAGTTTCACCATCCCGTCACTCCAAACTACCGGCCCCGGCCCCCGGTCGGCACGCGGGCCAAAGTTCGGTACCCTCAGAGCAGGGGAACCGCACGTTCGTGCAGTGAAGTACGCGCCGGATCGGGAGCTGCCATTCCCGGTTACGACACGAGGGGATCAAGCCGCATGGAACTTCGCGACTACATTCGCATTCTGCGCAAGAGCTGGGTGCTCATCGTCTTGTGCACGCTTGTGGCCGTGGGTGCGGCATCCACATATTCGATTCTGCAGACGCCCGAGTACAGCGCCACGTCCAAGGTAGTCATCCTGACGCAGTCGAGCGGGTCTACCGCCGACCTCGCCCAGGGCAACAACTTTTCCGTGGCGCGCGTGAAGACCTATTCCGAGCTTGTGACCACACCGATCGTGCTGCTGCCCGTCATCGCCAGTCTCGACCTGGGCGTCACGGCCGACGTACTGGCGACGAAGGTGGCTGCCTCCGCGCAGCTGGATACGTCGATCATCGACGTCGTCGTGACCGACACCGACCCGGTGCGGGCGGCTGACACCGCCAACGCTATTTCGACCAGCCTCACCCGGGTTGTCGAAGACATTGAGACTCCGGATGCCGTCGGCGCGACATCACCGGTCAAACTCACTCTCACGCAGGAAGCGACCGTGGCGACCGCTCCGGTGAGCCCCAACGTGCCGCTCAACATTGCCCTGGGCGCCCTCGTGGGCCTGGCCCTCGGCGTCGGCATCGCGGTGCTGCGGGAAACCCTGGAAACCCGCATCCGCAACACCCGCGACGTTGAAGCGCTCACCGACCTGCCAATTCTCGGCGGAATCGTCTTCGATCCCAAGGCCAAAGACCGTCCGCTCATCGTGCACGTCGACCCGCGCAGCCCGCGAGCCGAGTCGTTTCGCACCCTGCGCACCAATCTGCAGTTTCTCGACGTGGGCCGGGTCGACCGTGCGTTCGTCATCACGTCGTCGATCGAGAGTGAGGGCAAGAGCACGACCGGCGCCAACCTTGCTATCGCCCTGGCGGATGCCGGCTCGCGCGTGCTGCTGGTCGACGCCGACCTGCGCCGCCCTAAGGTCGCTGACTACATGGATGTCGAGGGTGCCGTTGGCCTCACCGACGTGCTCATCGGTCGCGCCGAGCTGGCCGACGTTATCCAGCCTTGGGGCAAGGGCCAGCTGTTCGTGCTGCCGGCCGGCCACGTGCCGCCGAACCCGAGTGAACTGCTCGGCTCCACCCGCATGACCCAGCTCATCGCCGAGTTCAACCGGGCCTTCGACGTGGTCATCTTCGATGCTCCGCCGCTGCTTCCGGTGACGGATGCCGCCATCCTCGCCAAAAACGTCGGCGGCGCTCTCGTTGTCGTCGCGGCCGGGCGCACCCACAAGAACCAACTCACTGGAGCCATCGCCGCTTTGAACAATGTGGGCGCCCCCATTTCGGGGCTCGTACTCACCATGCTTCCCACCAGCGGCCCCGACGCCTACGGCTACGGGCATTACGGCTACGGCTACAGCTACGGCGACGTGGACGCCGTCGAGGGTGAAGTGCTTCCCGCAGCGGATGCCGGCCCGGCCCGCGCTCGCGGCACTCGCGTCAAGCCGTAATCGGCCTCCGCGCTCTGCTTGAATAGGGCAATGTCTTCCTCCCCCTCGGCCCACGCTGCACCCCCGAAACGCACCCGCACCATCGTGGGGTTCGTCGTGCTCGGTGTGCTGGTCATCGTGGTGGCGGCCACCGCCTGGGTGGGTATTCGCGGCCTGGAGGCCAAGGATGCCCTCGAGGCGGCCGTGCCGCTCGCCACGAGCATCAAAGATCAGGTCGTCGCGGGTGACAGCACGGCCGCCGCCCAGACCGCAGCCGAGCTGGCCGAGTACGCCGACACCGCCCGGTCTCGCACCAGCGACCCGATCTGGCGCACCTACGAACTGCTGCCGTTCCTCGGCCCCAACCTGGTGGCCGTTCGCCAGCTCGCCGCCGTGGTTGACGACGTCGCCCAAAACGCCGTCACGCCCCTCGCCGCGCTGGCCGGCACCATCGACCTGACCGATTTCAAGCCCGTTGACGGTGCGATTGCCCTGCAACCGCTGATCGACGCTCAGCCCTCGGTGACCGCGGCCAACAGTGCCATGGCCCGCGCCGCCACCAACGTGAACGCCATCAAAACCAACGACGTCCTCGACGTCGTGCGTGGCGCCGTCAGCCGTCTGCAGACCGTCACCGTCGAAACTTCGGCCACCCTCGACGGCCTGAACCGTGCCGTGACCCTGCTGCCAGCCATGCTCGGAGCCACCGACCCGCGCGACTACATTCTGCTCTTTCAAAACCCGGCCGAGCTGCGTTCCACCGGCGGCATCCCCGGCGCGCTCGCGCTGCTGCACACCGACAACGGCCGCATCGAGCTCACCCAGCAGGCCAGCTCGACCTCGTTTCCGGAGTATCCGGCCCCGGTGCTTCCCCTCGGCGACGACATTCGCAGCATCTACGGCGACATCACCGGCCAGTTCATTCAAAACGTCTCGATGACCCCGGACTTCGCGCAGTCGGGCGCACTCGCCCGGGAGATGTGGCGCCTCGAATTTGGTGTCGAAGCCAACGGCGTGCTCTCCATAGACCCGGTCGCGCTCAGCTACCTGCTCGACGCGACCGGCCCGATCGCCCTCGCCACAGGCGACGAACTCAACGCCGGCAACGCCGTGCAGCTGCTGCTGAGCGACGTCTACGCGCGCTACAGTGACCCCGAGCAGCAGGACATCTTCTTCGCCGCCGCCGCCGGGGCCGTGTTCGACGCCGTCAAGAGCGGCAACGCCGACCCCACCAAGCTCATTGCCGCGCTCGGCCGCGCCGCGACCGAGAACCGGGTCATGGTCTGGAATGCCGACGAGGCCGAGCAGAACATTCTCGACGGAACCACCCTGGCCGGGGCCCGCCCTGTCAGCGACGACGAAACCAATCGGTTCGGGCTCTACCTCAACGACGGCACCGGCTCCAAAATGGACGTCTACCTCGATGTGCAAACGGCCATCGGCCAGAAGACCTGCCGCAAAGACCAGCGCCCGCAGTACGCGCTCGAGGTCACCCTCACCAATACTGCGCCAGCGGATGCCGCCACCAGCCTTCCCCCCTATGTCACCGGCGCCGGCGCCTTCGGTGTAGCGCCGGGCAACATCAAGACCCTGATCGCGGGCTACGGCACTCAGGCGATGCAAAATCTCGGGCTCACCCGCGACGGTGCAGAGGTCCCCTATCACCCGGCCGCCGATGCCGGCTACCCGGTGAGCTCCATCGGCATCGAACTGGCACCCGGCGAGAGCACCGTACTGCGCTTCAACTGGCTCGGCCCCGAGCCCTTTACCGGCAAGATCGAGCTGCGCAGCACGCCGCTGATCGCGCTGAACGAACCGACTTCACTAGACTTCAATTGTTAGGGCTCGATAAGCTGAGCCGCAGAGGCACAAAGCCACAACGTACTACCGGGGGATCCACCTTGCTGAGAAAACTTCTTGCCACGCTCGCGCTCGTTGCTGTCGCCGTTCTGGCTGGTCCGGTTGCCGCGCACGCGGCCGGCTACGTGGCCGCCGACCTCATAACCGTTTCCGGCAGCCAAACCGCCGGAAGCACGGTCACTGTGACGTTCGACGACGGCGCTTTTGCCGGCGGCGAGCAGGTCTCCGTCGCGGTCTCGGGCGAAGGCTCGGTCACCCTGGCCGCTCTGCGTGCCGCCACCGTCGACACCCACAAAACGGCCACCAGCCTCGGTGCCGTGAACCTTAAGGTCACTCTGCCGAGCGATGCGACCGGCTCTTATACCGTCACGGCGATCGGGCTCACGTCGCAGAACATCGGCACCTCCACGATCACGGTCGTTGCCGCCGACGGGGCTGGCTTGGCCTCCGCCGGATTCGACGCTCCGTTCGTGCTCATCTACAGTGCGGCCGGCGCCCTGCTGCTGGGCCTGGGCTTGGTCATCGCACTGCGTTTCACCCTGCGCCGTCGCGCCGTCACCGCTTAGTTCCCGGATTCACCCCCTGATTGCGGGCCGCTCGCCCAACCGAGCGGCCCCTTTATCTGTGTCAAGCTACAGGTTGGCAGTTTTGTACCGCAACGAAAGGTAGCAGCGTGGAACTCCGCGACTACATCCGTATCCTGCAAAAGAGTTGGATGCTCATCGTGGCGCTGACCCTGGTGGCTGTGGCTGCGGCATCCGTTTTCTCGATTCTGCAGACACCGACCTTCAGCTCCACGTCCCGGGTATTCGTGTCGACGCAGTCGAGCGGCACCACGAGTGATCTCGTGCAGGGCGCGAGTTTCACCGTGGCTCGGGTCAAGACCTACAGTGGCATCGCCGTTTCACCGCTGGTGCTGCTGCCGGTCATCGATACCCTCAAGCTCTCCGAAACGGCGGCCGAACTGGCCGAGAATATTACCGTGTCGGCGCCGCTGGACACCTCGATCATTGACATTGCTGTCACCGATGCCGACCCGCGTCGGGCCGCTGACATCGCCAACGCGGTGTCGGAGAGCCTCGCCGCCGGCGTGCAGCAGATTGAGCAGCGCGACCAGGTCACCGGGGCCCCCACCGTGAAACTCACCCGGGTGCAGGTGGCCAGTGTGCCGTCTGAGCCGGTGGCCCCGAACATTCCCCTCAATATCGCGCTCGGCGCTCTCGTGGGGCTGGCCCTCGGCGTGGGCCTCGCGGTGTTGCGCGAAACCCTCGACACCCGCATTCGCAGCCAGCGTGACGTGGAGCAGGTCACCGACCTGCCCATCATCGGCGGCATCGTGTTCGACCCCAAAGCCGCCGAGCGCCCGCTTATCGTGCACGCTGACCCGCGCAGCCCGCGCGCGGAGTCCTTTCGCACCCTGCGCACCAACCTGCAATACCTCGACGTGGAGCGGGTCGACCGGTCGTTCGTCGTCACCTCCTCGATCGGCAGCGAGGGCAAGAGCACCACGAGCGCCAACCTGGCCATCTCACTGGCTGATTCCGGTGCCCGCGTGCTGCTCGTCGACGCCGACCTGCGCAAGCCGCGCGTCGCCGAGTATATGAACATCGAGGGCGGTGTCGGGCTCACCGACGTGCTCGTCGGCCGCGCCGAGATTGAGGACGTCATTCAGCCCTGGGGCCGCGGTCAGCTGTTCGTGCTGCCTGCCGGCCACATTCCGCCCAACCCGAGCGAGCTGCTCGGGTCGTCGCGCATGGCGCAAATGATCGAAGACTTCAACCGCACCTTCGACGTCGTCATCTTCGACTGCCCGCCGCTGCTTCCCGTAACGGATGCCGCGATTCTCGCCAAGAGCGTCGGCGGCGCCATTCTCATCGTCGCGGCCGGGCGCACCCAGAAGAATCAGCTCAGCGGCGCCATCGCGGCGCTCGCCAGCGTCGGCGCTCCGATCAGCGGCGTGGTCATGACGATGTTGCCCACCAAGGGACCGGATGCCTACGGTTACGGCCACTACGGCCAGTACGGCTATGGGCACACCTACGGCGACGTCGGCCCGGCCCCCGAGATCGTCGCCCCCAGCTACTCGCGGCGATCGAGGGCCCAAGCATGACCGCCCCGCGCGACCTCCCAGCCGCAGCCCCCCGAATCCTCATCGTCTGCACCGGCAACATCTGCCGGTCGCCGCTGGCCGAGCAGCTGTTGCGGCAGAATCTGACCGCTGCCGGCATCGATGCCGTCGTCACGAGTGCCGGAACGCGTGCCATGACCGGCAGCGCCATGACGCCGGAGGCTGCGGCGTTGTCGTCGCAATATGGAGCGTCAAACACCGACCATGTTGCTCGGCAACTCACCGAGAAGCTCATCGCCGACGCCGACCTGGTGCTCACCGCCACGCGGGACCACCGCCGCGACGTCGTGACGATGCTGCCCAAGTCCACCCGCTACACCTTCACCCTCAACCAGTTCGCCCGTCTCGTGGCCGCCGCCGAACCGACCCGACCGCCGCTCGATTTCGCGGCCTACGTCGCCGACGTCGCCTCGACCCGTGGACTCCACCCGTCGCCGAACCCGCCCACCCTCGACGACGTCGATGACCCCTACCGTCAGTCCGCGGCCGTCTACGCCCGTGCCGCCGCGGCCATCAACGCCTCCGTCACCACGATCACTGCCGCCCTGGTCGCGGCCGGAGCCTGATGCCTCACTCACGCCGTCGTCGCCTCATCGCGTACTCCGCCATCGGACTGTTCGTGCTGATCGACGCCGTGCTCGTCACGAGCGCACTCACCTCCACCTCGGTTGACGCGGCCGTTGACGCGTCGTCGACGCCGGCAGCGACGGCATCCGTTTTCCCCACGCCGAGCGCTACTCCTTCGCCCGCCCTTGCCGCGACGCCGACCCCCACCTTCGCGCCCGCGGTCAGCCCGGTGCCGGCCTCCCGCCTGCTCTCGGCCGTTTCGACCACCGCAGCCTGGCGCGCCACGACCGGAGCGTGCCCGGCCACGGCGGCCTCGCCCGAGCTCAGCACCGATTCCGGCGCCACCTGGGTGACCAGCAACGCGACCGCACCGACCGGGGTCACCGCCCTGCAGAACATCTTCGCCCAGAGCGAGTCCGTCGCCGAATTCGTGGGCCTCGCTGACGAAGACTGCGCCCCGCAGTTCGTCAAGACCTTCGTCGGTGGCGAGAACTACTCCAGCTACCCCGATGAGCTCGACGTGGCCTGGTACATCGACCCCGCGGACCGCGCCACCGTGCACGGCCCCGATGGCCTCGCCACCGCCCCGTGCGACGCCGTCGTCACCGTCGCCCCAAGCGTCGGAGACGCCGGCTCGGCCGCCGTGCTCTGCGCCGACGGCCGCTTGTTCGCCACAACGGATGCCGCCACCACCTGGTCGCCGCCGGTAACCGTCGCCGGAATGGTCACCCTCACCGCCACGTCCACGGGCTACCTGGCCGTCGCGACCACCACGAGCGCCACCACACCCGCCGACTGCATCGGTGTGGACCTCGTCGTCCTCACCGCCGACCTCGCACCCACGGTCACCGGCTGTTACCCGACCGAGCAAACGCCCGCTGCCCTGGCCGGCAACGTCGCGGTTGCCGCCGCCGATGACACGGTTTGGCTCTGGATCGGCGACGCCACCCTCCGTTCCACCGACGCTGGCCGCACGTGGCTCTAGGGGCCCGGGTGGGAACCCGGACTCGAGTGCCGAGGCCGTGCCGGTACCCCGTTCAGCTCTGCGGAGATTTCGGGCCGAACGCCTGAATGCTCCCTGATTTGGGGTTCTGACGGCAAAATTTCCGCAGTATTGCACCAGGCACCGAGTACAAGTCGCCCAATTTTCCACAAATAATCAAATGCGCACCACACCCCGGCCAGCGGGACTATTCTCAGCGCATGGACGATAACGTCGCATGGGTCTTCGAGAAGAAAGACGTCGCTCAGCCGCGCCTCTGCCCGCAGTGCGGCGATCCCCTGGAAGTCACTTGGCACGGCACGGGTTACGACTACGGCTGCGCCAACCTCGCGTGCCCGCAGCTGTACTTCGGTCCGCCCTACTCCGAGGCCGAGCTGGCCAGCGCTGTGCCGGCCGAGGTGCGTTCCCCCAACTGCCCGCGCTGCCTCATACCCATGCAAATCGTGCCCGACGGCGAGACCTGGCAATTCGCCTGCGTGCAAAGCGGATGCGACGGCAGCTGGCCCCCCACCGGCTCCTGACCCGCCGCCACAGCCCGCGCTCGCAGCGCCCCCGTCCGCGCCCCCGCCACAGCCGCCCCCGCCACAGCCGCCCCCG
>NZ_SOGP01000014.1:0-18768 GCF_004403435.1 Cryobacterium sp. TMT1-66-1 | reverse complement strand
CCACCAGACCGTCACGGACAGCGTCCGCTGTGTGGGCTCCGGGCAGGTGGACGAGCATGACGTAACGGGTGGTGCGCTCGACCAGGGTCGCGATCGCGGTCTTGTTGAGTCTGCCGGTGATGAGGTCGCCTTCCCAATGCCCGGGGACCGCACGGTCCTCGATTTCGGGTGGCCGGTCGGCGATCATTACCATCGGGTCGCGGAATCGAGGCCGCCGTGCAGATTCGGTCTTCTGAGGTTTGCGGCGTGTTCGTCCGGACCGCAGCGCCTCCTGCACTGCACGGCGCAGGCCGCCCCTAGCTTGCACGTAGAGCGCCTGATAGATAGTCTCTGGTACCACGCGCATGTCCTTGTCGGTCGGGTATTGCTTGACCAGAGCCTGACAGATTTGTTCTGGAGACCAGCGGATCTGCAGCTTCTCCTGGACGAACTTCCGCAGGCCCTCCTGTGTCACGAGCTTCGCTTCCCGGGGCCGTGGTCGGCGTGCGGCGGCAGCGCGCTGGGCCGCATACGGAAGGTAGGTGAGATTCTTCTGCCTGTTGCGGATGATTTCACGGCTGATCGTCGACGGCGCCCGGCGGAGTGTCGCCGCGATCGACCGGATCGACATGCCCGTCGCGGACAGGTCACGGATCGCTTCCCGATCAACCAACGACAGGTATCTCGAGTTGATAGGTTTCAGCTGCGCGGGAGTCAGCCTGATATGGGAATCACTCAGTGCGGTCACGGTCGTGTTGTAGTCGATGATGCGCCCATCAGGCAGGACCCAGCGGTTGTCGGCGTGCCGGATGCCCTGGTCCCAGTCGACCGCTGTGCGAATATTCAACCCGACCTGCCGGGCTGCCTCTTGTCGTGGGACGGCGTCGGCGCGCAGACGGAAGTACTCGGTCCGTCGCGCACGTTGGGCGACCTTCACGTCGATGCCCGCGAGGGTTACCCAATGCCGACACGTCATGGGCTTGAAGCCGAGTTCCTCGGCGGCGAGGCGGATGCTTCCGAGCCGTTCGAACGCGGCGAAGAAGGATGCTTTCTCGCCGTCGGTGAACGTTCGGGCTGGTGCTCGTGTTGTCTGTTCGGAAACCATGGTTGCAACTCCTGAATAGTGCTGAGTGTTGCAACGACCGATAGAACCCAAGCACCCCAATTCAAGCGACCGCCATCGGGGGCGCCTGCTGCCTCGCCAGCCACGCCGAAAACCAAGAGGTACGTTTTTGTTGTTCGAGGCCGGGACCAGACCGCATACGAAGCCCTCGCGGCACTGCTCACATCCCTTGACTTGCGAATTGTCACCTGGGAGGACGCCGTTCGCGGCGTCGATGGCGGGACGCCCCACACCCTCGATATCGTCAGAGCAGGGATCGACATTGCGGACGCTGTCGTCGTCCTCATGACCCCTGACGACTTGGGATATGTCAAAGAGGAGTTTCACAACTTCGCCAGCGACGACCCTCGCGAAGCAAAACCTTTTGGTCAGGCACGGCAGAACGTGATCTTTGAAGCCGGTTGGGCTATGGCTCTCAACGAGGGCGGTGTCGTGTTAGTCCGCGTCGGAAACGTCCGAAGCCTCAGCGACGTCGACGGGCTCAACTACGTCAACTTGACCGGCGACCTTTCTAGTAGAAGAAGCCTGGTCAATAGGTTGCGTAACAGCGGTCTTGAATTAGACGACAGCAACGACGCGTGGCGCACAGCCGGGTCGTTCCCAACGCAGTTCTAGCCGCGGATCAGGTGAGCGCCATCGAGTATCGCACGACTGGACAGATTCTGGGGGATCCTCGGAGAGGACATGGCCACGGTACCGCGCGATGACACAAACGTGTCGCTGTACACCAACCGCGGCAACGCCGACCCCGTGCTCCTAGCATGCGCGCTCGACAGGACCCGCGATGCCGAGGACGGACTGTTCGGGTGGACCTGGGTTATCGTCTCAACGACAGAGCAGTCCGAGTCAAGGCAGCCGCGTTCGACATCGAGGTGCGCACGAGCGATGATTTTGCTTGCGTCCTCCGCGATCAGAGCAATACGCTTCTGGGTGAGGAATTGTGAGGTCTTATGGGAGCGTTCGAACCAACCCGCAAAGAACGGCTCGGTGACTTGACCATGGCCGCGTCTTGCGCCGTTGGGGCGCACCCGCAGTGCATCACAGGCGTCGCGATCCTCGTCGAACTCGCCAAGCTATACGGGATTGAGTTGACCCCCCGCGCGGTATCCTTCGCCGGGCAGTCTTCGCTGACTTCCCTCGCCAGCGGGACGTTCGCGCGAGAACACCTTATCTCCCACGGTGCCCTGCCCAAGGATTACATACTCTGGGGCGAGGATGCAGGCTGGCCTGAGGGTTCCCCCTTCATACACTCGGGGCACATGGTGGCGATTGACGAACAGTCCTCTTTGCTGTTGGACCCATCGTTCGAGCAGTTCGTGCGCGGTGGTTTCCCAAACGCCGTCATCGTAACCCCCATCGACCCCACTGAATAGGAGTGGGCTCTACGCCTGTCGAAAGACTCGTTCGTCGTATACCTCCCAAAAGCTGACATCGGCGGTTGGCAGGAACACTATGAGCGGGCGCGCCTGGCGGTCGTCCCGATGGCTGAGGAGATCGCCGCGCACCTCAAATCAGGTGGCGAATCGAACGCCCACGCCGTCCACCTCGATCTGGACAGCGCGATTCTGATATAGCGCACCACCAGTCCCAATCGACCGACGACAGATCCATGGTTGGTCTCCCATAGTCCAATGAGACGGTCGCGATTGTCTTGTACAACATGCCGCCCGCTACGGAAACGTGCGGGTCCGCGGCAAGACTCCATGACTCCGGATCGGCAGGGGTCTGGTTACGCCGGTGCAGAGTGAGGTTCGTAGAACGAACGGACACAGCCCAGAGCACCAGAAGCGCGGGAGACCCTGCCTGACAGACGCACTGGAACGCGCAACGGAGCTGTGTCCCGAACTCAAATGTAGAGCGGAGTCTAGAGCGGAGTCGGCCAACATTCGGGAAAAAAGAAAGGCCGTCTGACCGATACAGAACCTGGTCAAAGGGCCTTTATGTGTAGCGGGAGCGGGAATTGAACCCGCGACACCACGATTATCGTGAACCAGACTCAGCGGGGTCACGGAGGCCTCCTACAGTCATCGATCCCAGTAAAACACTGGGTCGGTGATCACACTCTCACCCCCGGGCGAATTTCAATCTGCGGGGTAAATGCGGGGATTCTGCGGGGTTTCAGAAATGAACACTCTGGCGGTGATCCGGTCGGTTTCAACGCAACCGCGGCGAAGCGTCTCGAGCACTCCTCGTCCACCGATTTCCGCTGTAAATGGCGCCGACATTGCGGTGGCAGTTATGAGCCAGCCTGTCGGCCGGTGGCCTCGCCATTCTCGACAGTGAAGGCCTTGATCTCGCGGCGGCAGCCTATCAAGTTGATGGCACCGATCTCGACCAGCCCGCTCCGGGCACCAAGTTCAGAAACGTCCCTGAGATCGTCACTATGCGCCGACTGAGCCATGATGAAAGCCGCGACGGGGCCGCCATCCCCGACCACCAAATGCTCGGACACCTCTTCAGCCTGGCGATCAGGAGCGCCATGGCCCGTCGATATGTTCCCCGCCGGCAAAGCGTTCGTTGTCCGCCAGGGCGAGAGCCTCACGAGCTTGAAATCGCTATCACTGTACGGCCATGCGATCGGCAAACCCCGCCCCGGACTCAAGTTCTGACAACCACACTCGCAATGCGTCGAGGTCTTTTAGAATCCAGTCGGACACTGCAACGATCGCCAGGTTCTCCGCCATTTCGGTCACGGCGACCACAGGTACGCCGGCGAGATAAGCAGCGTACATCTCCATAGCCGTCCCCATACTAGGAATTCTGTGAGGGAGATAGGCGATGCAGAGATCACAGTCCTGCACCTCGCGCGTCATCCGGTGGAACACCCCCCTCAAGTCTTCGATTTGCGGTGGCAGGTCCGCCGTACTAATGGCCGACGGCGCCGAGCGCGCAATTTCCGCCACGACGCCCGATAACCCGGGATCCGCCATTCGTACACGAACGACCGCGCTCGGATCAAAGCACTCGACATCCGGAAAACTGGCACGTACCATATTCGGAATCACGTCGCGGTACCCCTGATCCTCGACCGCTAAACCACGATTCGCGCCTTGGATCGTTCCCGCAATAAATACTCTGGCCAACTTCATCATTCGTTTTCCAGCGAGTAGGGATCGACTTCACGATCAGGATCGGCGATCTCGGAGTAGATCCGTGAGGCAGAAAGCAAGTGCTCGCCGATCTCGGCTCGACTTGAGGTAAGGACGGACTCCAGTGAGTCCCAAAGCGGGATCGACAGTGGGTCGCCGTTTCGCGTGACGACGCCGTCGCTCGATCGGAGCCACAAGTCAGCATCGGTGAAGTGGTGCCCAGCGAAGCCTCGCAAGGGGAGGATTACTTCGGCGGTCTTCTGAAGGCCTGGTAGCACTGCGCGGATTGACAAGCTCGTCTGCTCGGGATGCGTCAGGACGCCCTGCAAGTCATCAGTGAACGACGAAGTGTCGAACAGCGAATCTGAACGCAGCGTGAAGTGTCGACTCAATGAATATTGGTCGCGCGCCGGGCTGAACTTCGAATACCCCAAGCGGATCACGTAACCGTCGGAGGTAGCGCGATATCGCGCATTCAACCGACCGTCCCTGTTTACTCCCGCCCCATTGCGACGCGCTGGGGCTGCTATGACGTCTACAGCAGAGGCCCCGTCCACCACCTCATTCTTCGGGAATCGTATCGGCTCGCGATGCAACAGATACGGGTCGAGCACGACGACGGCTTCCTGCGTATCAAAAACGACCGCGACGTGTCGTTCATCTTGAAGAAATCGCGGCTTTGGAGCGCCCAAAGCGACTGCCTTCCTTGCTACGTCAATGGTCTGATGGACGCACGCTGCCCCTAAACGCGCGTTCGGCTCTTCGCGCCCGTACCTCCTGTGAAACTCCATCGCACTGTTGTACGGCATTTCCATCAGCGTTTCCTCAAGCGCGTGATCGAACAGATCCATAACTCCCCCTCGTTAGAAATAAATATCACCCAGCCCTCGAAAGTCCAGCGTCTAGCTCAAGTGAATCGTTCCTCGAGCACCGTGTCATCGTCGATACCATCAAAGATCATCTGGCGCAGCTCCTTACGGCGGATCTTCCAAGTCGATGTGCGCGGGAGGTTTTCCCACGGCATGATCACGGGATCCGCCATCCCAGGTAGTCCGCTCGTCGCCGACGCCCACGCGTCGGCTGACAGCTCGCCACTGATACACACCACCGGCAATGGTTCTTGATCGCCCCGCGCCAGCAGAATAATCTCCACTGCACCGGGCACTCTTTCCAAAAGTACGCTCTCCAGCTCGGTCGCACTCCCGCCTTGAATTGTATCGACGGCCCGGTCGACGAATCGGATACGCCCGATCCGATCCTTGTATCCGACATCGCCCGTGTTCCACCATGTGCCCGACCGTTTAGCGTCATACCGATCGGTCTCGCCTAGATAATCCACACAGAGTGACTTCGACTTCACAAGCAAGATACCGGTCTCGCCGCGACGTAGTCGCCGTCCCGTATCGGGATCGACGACCTTTGCACTGACGAGCCCTGGCCATGCCCAGCCCATTGTGTTCATGTTGTCGTCTGCAGAGCCCACACGCTCCGTAATCTTCGCCCGCGAGTACACTCCACCTGCGATCGGGCCAACTTCACTTTGCCCCCAGCTGTGTCCCCACAAGGCGACTCGACGGTTGGAAGCTTCCAAGTATGGACGCACAATCGACGGATGCATCATGTCGAATGTGTTCATGTAGTAGCGCACTTGACTGAATAGTTCGGGACGGCGCTTTACAAGTGAAATCCAATGTTGGAATACGTTCGGGATCGCCTCAATTGTTGTTGGGCGATGGGTCTCGATGACTCGCTCCACATCGTCTACATTGTGGCTGCTGGCGACAACAAGGCGCTTCGGAGCCCAGCGAAGCTGAGCCGTAGCCCAAGCAAAGGCACGCGAATGTGCGAATGAAATCGAGCTAAGGGCGATGTCCTGGCGACGGTTCACTGCGTACGGCAACGGCAGGAACTCAAGACGAGTCCCCGCGCGACTCGATTCGGCCGTATGCACTACGAGTTTCGGGGCGCTTGTGGTCCCTGATGTGTGGGTAATAATCATCGGCTCCCCCTCATGCCGAATATCGGTCTCAGGAATGCTCGATCCACGGAGATCGTCAAGCAAAATGGTTCGTGCCGTTCCGACATCGCGCTCGTTCTCGAGTAGGAGCGCCTTGCCCCGCTCCGCGAGGTCAAGACCCTGTACCTGACCTTCAGCCAAGGTAGCGGAGGACATAATGGTGAGGTCTGGTTGAAGCTTGTGCAATAACTCTTTGAGGTCTTCTGGTCGGTTCAAGGACGAGATCGTCGCGGCGATTGCTCCGATTCTCGCGGACGCTGCCGCCAAGACGATCATGTCGAAGTGGTTCTGCTTGACTACGGCGACGCGATCGCCACGCCGCACTCCCGCCTCGAACAACCAACCGGACGCCTCCCGCACGAGTGCTGCAAGCATCGCCGCGTCATATGTCACGCCTCCGTTAGGCGCGATGTCGAAAGGTCGATCAAGGTGCAGTTCAGTCGTTTTGGACTTGTTCGCGTGCCAGTCAAAAAGTAGTCCGATGTTCTTCGGCGGGAGGATGCCCCCCTTATGCACCCACATGTCTAGACCTGGCCGTTCACACAACGAATGAGAAAAGGAAGACGACGACGGCCAAGGCCAGTATCCCGAGGCAATTCACCCAGAATTCCTGCTTTAAGAAGCGAGCGCGTACATGGGCGACCGATGCAGCCAAGAAGTACGCAATGACGCCTGCATTCGCAGCCAGAGCTACTCCAGGGACGAAGATCCCGACGACCAAACCGGCCGTGGCGAGGAGCTTGATAACGATTAGCGTCCACCACCAGTCCTGCGGGAAGTTCACGCCGTTTAAGCAGTCCTTGATGAACTTCGGTGGTCGGAACGACATCAAAGCGTCGACAAGTAGTACTGCCGCGAGGATGGCGGGAAGCCACCAGAAGTTAGGAACGAGTGTCATGAGATCCATTCATATCTATTTTGATTTCGTAATAAAAGTGAGAATTGAGCGGAGATTACTCATGGGTTCAGTGACGTCCGTCGACCCACTCCCGGCCCAGGCAAAAGTCGTTCCGAGATATGCGATGTAGACCGTGCGTGATGCCACCTCTGCATCGTTCTCGTTCATTCCGCTCGCCTGAAGTGTGGCGTTAATTTCTCGAAGCAGAACATCACCCAGTTCATGAAAAATGACCGATCGGTGAGTGCCCATCATGAGGACGGCTCCGTACTCGCGTGCGAGATCCATGTTGGACGCGAAGAGAGCCAGGAACGGCGTGATGAGTTCCATGATTCGGTCCGTCGGATCCGGGCTCACTGTCTCGACCTCTTTCGGCTCAGCGTCCGCCGCGCGATCGTGATGCATTTCACTGATCGTGCGGTCAAACATGGCTACGAGCAGCGCGCTCTTGTCCCCAATGGCCATGACCGAGCCAACGCTAACACCTGCCTCTGCCGCGATGTCCCGGACGGTCGTCGCCTTAAACCCCCGCTTGCGAAAAAGCAGCTCCGCAGCTGCCGTAACCTTGTCGTTAGTAATCTGCCGAAGATCATCCCTCGAAGTCACGGTGACCTCCATTCCTATTGACTGAACATGTTCGGTGAACATATTCAAAATGTTACTATCGTGGCCTGGCATCCGTCAAGATCTCAAATCTGCCGTTGCGTTTTCGCCTGCCGGCAGTATCACGCAGCAGGCAGAGAGCCCGGTGATTCCATGGCGCAGTCGGATGATGTTAGTCGCATCCTCGTGGACTTTACGTGGGTCGTCTCGAAGCCCCCGACCATGCGCTTTCAGAGCGGCCTCCTTTTGCGTCCAGAGATCCGCGACCAAAGCGCGACGCTCGCCCGGCGGCGCGGCCGCTATCGCGTCTACCTCTACGCCATTGCAGGCACGGCGAACGAGCGAGGCCTGATCAAATACAGCGGTCACCACTTCGATGTCGACGCCAATCCTTGCCCGTTTTGCGATTGCCGCAAGTATCCACCCCCTTGCGTGGGACACGCTCACACTTATGGATAGGGCGCCTCGAAGCTCTGGTCGGCCAAGGGGTCCAACTTGCATTCCGTCCCAGACGCTCCAACCGGAGCGTCTGGTGAGGTCACGTGCGATTGTGCGCCCTGCCAAGAACTCCGATCGGACGTACGGCGATGAAAGCTCCCAGCGGTTGCGCTCGCTTTCTGTCAATGCTGTGAGATCGGCTCGAACTTCTGATATACGTCGGAGCGACCAAGCGATCCTGGCTGTCAAACGTGGCCGATCTTTTCGTGGACGGCCGACGCGAGGCCGCGAATGGTCGGATGATCCCAAATAATTGTTGGGTCAACGTCGATGTCGTATGCGTCTTCGATATCTCCGCAAAGGGTCAGTGCGTAGACCGAATTGAAGCCCAAGTCGGCGAGCGAGGTGTCCACGGTGAACGTGCCCGGGTCGATCTCTCCATAGGCTGCTACACGTGAGATGATCCAAGAGGCGATGTGTTCGCTGGTGGGGACAATTGTTTTCATGATTTCCTATCGGGTTTTATTTGATAACTTCGGGTTGGACGGGTGGACTCCACACCACGGGACGTTCTTCCACGCCAAGGCTTAGTGCGGCATCGACGGCAGCAGCGATTGCATTCGCTGCGGCGTCCACATCGTCGTCTGCCCACGGTGGGATGCCCGCAACTGCGCCCGGTGGCGCGCCGTGTTCCCGAGGGTCGAGTAATTCATCGAGCCGCTGGAGCGCCATCGTTATCGCCGACTCGCTCCGCCTGAACGGGCTGTCCCGCTCAGTGCGCCCCTCATACCAGGTTCCAAGGAGCGCTCCCGCCGCCATGAGTCTTGCCAGGCGGCGAGCAAGGGTAAATACTTCCGGCGGCGCATCGGCGCCAAGCGACGACGGCGACAGAGCGGCGGCGGCGTCGCGGAGTGAGACCAGTTCGTCACGCCACCGATCGATCAGTGGCGCGAGTGCGGGATGCGCCGTTTGAAACGCGGTGGCAATCTCGCCCGAGCGCAACGAAGCGGTCATAGAGTCCACGCGCCCAGCTCCCAAACCGAAGCCGGAGAAGACGATGTCATCGAGCTCGCTTTCGGCGGCGAACAGCCCCGATTCGTATGGTGCAGGGCGCCGCACTCGGCGCGCCCAGGCCGGAAGGTTGGGGATCAACGTTGCCAGACAAGCCGACGATCCGGCATGGCCGATCGGCACCACGATAAGGTCGCGTAGCCACTTTTCCACGATCCCGAACGGTGAGGTAACGGCGTAAAAGCTTGAGCCAAGTAGAACCGACAGCTCCTGCATAGCGTCGTTGAGGAGAACCGGCACGATGTATTTCGTTGCGGCCGAAATGAGGAAGCACTCGTCGGGACGAATGTGCAGTGCCCGTACCCCAGCTCGCGCGAGTGCGTCAGCGATGAGCAGCGAGCTCCACGCTCGCACCAGTGTAAGACGTGCGTGCGGCAAATCCCACACTGTGGCGCCGTAGAGCGCGCGGCCTCTCATGTACGGCACAGCAAGCCTCAGCGCGGCATCAACGGTTCCCGTGGCAAGTGCCGGTATCACAGCCCGCGTGACCTGGAAAGCCGCGAGGGCTGTAGCCGTTCCTTGTCCCTCCGAGCCGATAAGGGATGATTCCGAGACGACGAGGTCATGGAACGAGGCAACCCCAATATTGCAACCGCGCATCCCTGATGTAAGCACTCGACGTGAGGTATCGGCGGCGCCCGAAACAGTTTCCGTCTTGTTCCAAAGCAACAAGCTAAAGGACCGGGGCCCGATATCCCGGGCTGTACGGACGAACAGCAGGGCTGATTCGGCGCGGTGGATGTTATTAATGACCTCCTTCCGCCCGTTGATACGCCAGCCCTGGCCCGGTTCTTCCACTCGAACGGCTGTGCATTCGTTCATGAGAAGGTCGTTCCCGTGCTCAAGTTCGTGGAAACATACTGCTACACGCTCACCCAAAAAGAGACGGTCTGCCAGTTTGCGTTGGGCGGCGTCGTCGCCCGCGACCCAAACGTTCACGGCCGCCATAAGCGTGGTGATTCCATGACCGAGACCTAGCGCCGGGTCACGCCGGAAAATCGGCAGGAACCTTCTTACGAGATCCTCCGTGGATCCCCATCGGCCGCCCAGGCGTCTGGGCACGAGTTCCGCTCCGAATCCCCAATCCTCGAGCACCCGTTCCGCCCACGGGACCATACGGCGAGCAGTATCCGCTGTCACAATAGTTGAGTGCGTGAACTCGCCGACTGTTGCATTCGGATCGCCGAAGAGGTGTTCTAATTCGAGCGGGTCCGGGCGTCCCTCGATCATGCGGTCCATCCATCGAAGAGCGACACGGTAGTGCCACGATGGTGAGTTGCAAGTGCCAGTTCATGCAATTCAGCATACGAAGCGGCAGCTCCCTGAACAGGTCGCCCCATTCGCTGACACACGCGACTCAGGGCTGCTGTGGCCCACACAGTTTCGTTCGCGAGTCCACTTGCAGACGAATTCTGGAGCACGAGCGCGAGGCAGGATGCACCTGCAAATGCCTCCGCGAGCCGCCGCGCGATGTCGAAGTGAGCGGCTCCCGGGGCGGCCGTGCGAGGTATGGACGACACATCCTGTATGAGTACCGCGACGGCTGACGTAAACACCTTTACAACACGATTAAACGCCGGTGGCGATTCTGCGGGCAGCATCCCTACTAACGGTTCGACTGCAGAGACCAGCGAGGATCCCGCGCGCGTAATGAGTCGCAGGCGTGTGAAGTCCAGCGTCGCCGTCGGAGCCCCTGGATCCAGCGCGTTCAACAGCTGCGCTGTTTCGGGGTGTTGCCTCGCTCCCTTTGCGACCGATTGAAATTCGTTGACAATCGCGTGGAGGTTCACGACCGAATTGCCGTCAAAGATCCCAACAACCCGGTTGTCCCGCGCCGCCTTTTCGAACAGGCCGGCCCCGGCGATACCGCTGAGCTGCGATCGAGCACCGAGGAATCGGGTCGCGTCTCGATAGAGTGCGTCTACCGTTGCGGGCACGACATATTTGACGAGCGCACTAATTAGGGCCATTTCGTCTGTGAGGTTAGCAACATGACGCGCGCCGACGATTGCGGTCGCCTCCGCGATGAGAGCATCGGCGAACATCGCGCCTGCATCCGTGGCTGCTTCCGGCAGGTCCAATAGCCGGCGCCCGTACAGGCGCCGATTGGTTACGAAATCGAGCACAGCCTCCACAGCACGATCGGCCCCGCCCAAAGACAGGGCGGTGCAAGTCGGCCGCGTGAGCTGGAGCGCACGCAGAACGAGGTCAAGCCCCTTCCCGCTCTCGCCGACCAGACGATCAGCCGGCACCTCGGTCCCGTGCCAATCAATCCCACTGATATCCGCACCCTTAATTCCGTGGGTCTGGACCTTTGGTCTGTACTCGAAGGAAGCGGGATCGAGCTCCTCCTTGTCGGCCAAAACGAGCGACAGGGATCGAGGCCCTATCTCGTTACGTGTCCGCACGAGGACGCACATTGCACGACCCCTCGTCGCATTGTTGATTGGCCACTTCCCACCTTCGATGCGCATTGTGCCATCTGTCCTGTAATGGGTCGCGGTGCGTAGAATATCCGATCCGCGCCCCTGCTCGGTGAGTCCCCAGGAGACTGGCGCACCGCTTAGGACGATCGGCGCTAGGTGTTTTGCAGATGTTCCACCGGCGACCCATGCACAGACCGCACCGAGGAACGATTTCCCGTGAGCTACCGCGACTGTCATGTCGCGTCGGGCGATATGTCGAATCTGTAGCATTGGCGCGAGTACATCGGTCATCTCGCCGCCAAACTCAATCGGTACATAGGAGCGTTGCAGACCCCACTCGTTCAGCGCGTCGACGGCCACCTGCGGGAACTCAGAGCGCTCATCGAATGAGATAGTGTCGGAGTCCCGGATGATTGCCGCAGTCGAAGTAGCATCACCCAAATGACGATCGAGGTCCAAGGCGCGAGCGAAGGCGCCGCTCATCGGGCCACCTGCTTGGTGAAGAACTCTGACCTAGTCAGGCGCGTGTGCGGAGTAACTGAAGGACCGACCGTAAGGACTACCGGCAGGCTGCCGGCAATTAGACGATCTCGAGTGGCGGCCCTTCTAACCTTGCCACTGGTCGTCCGCGGAATTCCGCCGCGCCGCACGATCACCAGACTGAGCGGTTCCAAAGAGAAGTCATCAGCGAGTTGTCGCCGTGCGTTTTCTGCACGATTCTCGATCTGTACGGTACTAGGCCCGGCAGCCTCAGCCACAACGACGACGGCGTTCTCGTCCCATTCAAACGCCACAGCGCCGGCTCCGGCGGACGTCGCGAGAAGGTCGCTGCAGGCAATTTCCAGATCTGAGGGTGCAATGTTCCTTCCACGAATGATGATGAGGTCTTTGAGTCGGCCCGTCACAACGATCCCATCTTCCGCGAGGAACCCTAGATCACCCGTACGCAGATACGCACGATCGCTACCAGGAAGGCGAGCCCCAAATACCTCGGCGGTTTGATCTGCTCGATTCCAGTACCCTTGCGCAACGCTCGGTCCGCTCACCCATATTTCACCGACAGTATTCGGCTCGGCGAGTGTCCAGGTTGCGCGATCGACAATCGCGATATGGTGCTCTGGCGCAGGAGGCCCACACGGTACGAGCGTGAGTGACTTTCCGCTTCCGACCGGGGTGACGACACCTCGTTCTAGGTCGCCAGCGTCGACGTATAAAGGGCGAACGGGGACGTTGGACCTCTTGGCGCTGACCAGCAGCGTCGTTTCAGCCATCCCGAAGGCCGGCATGAAAGAGCCTTCGGTGAATCCTGCCGGCGCGAACCGCGCGGCGAATCGATAAAGGGTGTGCCAGCGTACTGGCTCAGCGCCGGTGATCGCTGTCGTCAGCGACGATAAGTCAAGTTCTCGCAGCTGAGCCTCTGTCACAAGCTGTGTACAGAGTTTGTAAGCGAAGTCAGGAGCAACAGTCGCCGTTGCCCGGTATTTACTGATCAACTGGAGCCACAAGAGCGGTCGACGTAGGAACTGCGAAGGGCTCGTGATGACCAACGCAAAACCACCAAAAATACTCTGCATGAAGAGCCCAAGCCCCATGTCATGGTAGTGCGGCAACCAGCCGACGAGCACAGTGCCAGCGCCGAAGCCTGCCATATATTCGATGCCCCGTTGGTTCGCCAGGAGGTTACTGTGGCTAACGATGACACCTTTCGGGGTCCCTAGGGAGCCAGAAGTGTACTGGATCACGGCGACATCGACGGGCTTCGTGGGGGGAGCGAACCAATCGGCGGAATAGTCTTCGCCGACCGGATCACAAAGATACAGGGAGCTTAGCTTCACGTCGAGCCCTCCGATGCTCTCCAGCACCTGAGGCGTTGTTAGCACAAGATTGCTACCCGAGTCCTTGGCAATAGCCAGGATTCGTTCGCGAACCGCACTGGCATTCCGAGAGACCGGCACCGGCACCGGCACGACCGTGAGTCCGGCGTAGAACGCTGCATACAACCCACGGAGGAAGTCCAATCCTGCGTCAAATGCCAGCAGAACACGTTCGCCTGGACGCCACCCGGCATTCCAGAGGACCACAGCGTCGTGCCGTGCAGTGCGGTCAAGGTCTCGATAGCTCATTAGATTTGAGTTGTTCGGCGAACTGTGAAAGCGCACTCCAATATCCGGCGGTCGTTCGGCAACGCGTCGCATTGCCTCAAGCATCGTCGACGAATTCATAATCCCCACCCCTGATCGTTACCAACGTAAGCTTGTCGCAGCGGCCGTCCCCGACGGTTGATCGCAACAGACAACCGCCCCGCGCCGCATTTTGCGGTTGATGCGTATTGTGTTGGGATCTGCGATTAGAGCTCACGTAGCGACGTGATCATATTCACTGTACTTTGAACGTGTTCATCGAACACATTCAACAGAATAGGTTTCACGATCTGAATGAGTCAAGCGCTGACCGCGGAAATACTCGATTTTCCCCACTCTGGGGGCAATTGCAGTCCGTGAAAACAAGACGCCGCATACGTGTTCTTCCGACTCGTCTCATCCCGTACGACCACACATCACTGATCCTGACGTCAGATTGGCCTCCGCCGGGGCGACGTGTTCATCGACTGAGCGACATCGATGGCTTAAGCTACGTGAATCTGCGGGGCGACTTATCCAGTCGGCGCCGCTTTTGCCAGGCGTGAGCGTGGCGAACCGGTCCGGTCCTCCATCGCATTAGCACTTATGTTCTAATAGAATTATGAGACCGACCGAGACGCCTCCTAGCGTCCAGAGCCAGCACCGGACGGTGCGCGCCGACACCCTGAAGCAGGTTGAGCCTGATCGCGGGGTCGCGTTTGTTCTGCGTCCCTATTGCCTCACCGACGCGGAGCTGGGTGGACTGCCGGCAGCCCTAGCCAGCGCCTCCACCCCGGTACGCGCGTGGGTGAGATACCCGGCCACCGCCGACCGGGTGCATGGCCTAGCCCTGGCGTGGACTCCACGGGCTGTATACCTCGAATGGGAGGGCAGCGGCACTCACCGCACACGGGTGTGGGCCTCAGCCGTCGAGAGCGCAACAGCAAGCCAGACCGCCAGCAATCTCCCTCCCCAGCGGCAACAGGTGAACGTGGCGACCATTCGGGACACAGAACCGCTCGTCGCCCTCATCAACGCTCAACTGGCTCAGAGCGGTGCCGAGTTTGTAACTTCCATGGCGCAGCCGGCTGGGCCATTCGGCGCGGTCGTGTTTGGATCCATCGACGACCACGCCGTGCGCTTGGAGTTCTTCATCGAGCCGGCGACCACTATGTGCGCAATGCACTTATTCGACATGACCACGAAAAAGGTGTTCGTTGAGCGGGTAGCGGCACCGACTTTTGAGAAAGCCATCGAGGGCTATCCCTGGGCTGCGGCGATCGACATGCTTGGCAACACCTGACCACAAGCAGGAAGCCAGCGCAGGGACCCGTCCTCAGCGCCGCAGCGCCAGTGGGCCGTTCTTCATGGCGCTTGACAGGCCACATTTCACTGGCCTCGATTTTCAGCCCCTACGCCAATGCTTGTCACGGGTATCGAGATTGCAGGTCAGGCTTCCAAGCACGGCAACCGCGTCCTCTTCGACACCACCACCGGCGGGGTCGCCCGGCTGCGGTTTTCGGCGACCAGACCGTCACCTCCGCCATGATCGACCGCATCGTGCACGACGCTGACGTTCTCAGCCTCAATGGCGCCAGCTACCGGCTCAAAAGCCACCAGCCTGTTGCTGATACGGCATAGCAGAAACACAGATAGTGGTCCTGTTTTCAATTAGCGACAGTTTCAAGCGGTCAACGCAATAACGGAGGCGTTCAAGACCTCAATTGGGGACTGCCACGTCAATGCTCTGCGTGGGCGGTTGTTGAGCTCGGTCACGATCTCCTCGGGTCGTGCGGTGTTCGTCAGGTTGAGGTCGGTGCTCTGGGTAGGTGTTGGCGAAGTAAGCCGTTGGTGTTTTCGTTGGTGCCGCGCTGCCGAGGCGAGCACGCCCCTGGCTCACGTGGAGGGCCTGGTGGGCTGACGGGCCGCCACCGGGAATCCAGCGCATGCTAGGAGAAGGTTCCCTGCGCGATTCGCTCACTGAAAGAACGGATCTCCGCCACCTGTGCAACATGCAGCCCTTGCTCCGGTTGCGTCTCGATAAATAAGTTCTGCCCCCCGCCCACGACCTCTATGCTCCGCCGCTGTGGGCTCAGGAACCCGCTCGCGTGGCTGGTCAGCAAGTCGTCGACCATGACGATGGGAGCATTTTGGAGTCCGTTCTCTCGCAGCCACCGGCCTACGGCGAGGGCCTTCACCCAGATACCTGCAACCATCTGGTCCCCGTACCGAGTTCCGATCTCGGCAACGTCGTACGGCGCCTCGAGCAGACCGACGGCCGGTACAAGCAGCCGATTCGCCGCGTGATCCCATGTGCTCGCCCAAATTAGTTGGACAAGCCCCTCATTGACGAGCTTGTTGAGGCCCGCCACGACCTCAGGGTCGAACCAGATTCTGGTCGGGTACGACAGGTCATCGGGGAAATTCAGGTCAAGCCGGCCGGGTCGAAGCCGAGGATCGGCTTCACCCGTGTCTGCCGTATAGGCGAGGAGCGAACCGTCAACGTCCATGAACAGGGGTACCGGGCGGCGGACTACACGCGACATGACTGAATCCTTCCGAAAATCTGTGGCGACTTGGCAGAGGAGAATCTCATCTCATCTCAGACCGACCGACCGACCGACCGAGGACAGCAATTGTCCATGCCCGCGCGTGGCCTTCGCCATCTATTTGTCAGCGGTGTGAGTCGTCGTGATCGTGTACATATGCCGGCCGATCATGCCACTCCAGAAGCGGAGCCCGTCCGTCGTCTCGCGCTCGGATCGAGTCACCCGACTATCGGCGGCGTCACGACCGAGCATATCGGCGAGAAACCAGTCGACCTGAGCATCAAAACCAAGCCCACCCGGTACTTGGACCCGGTGAGCGAGGTCCGTGTCGTCTTCGTGGACTTCGAGGACGGCCATGACCCGCTCCCTCCGCTCCGCTGCTAAACGCTCAGCCAACTGGTCGACCTCGTCGCGCAGTTCGAACACCCGCAAGGTAGGGCCGACACCGACTGGCTCGAGATGGGCCCATTCCTTGAGATCCAGTTGGGCACGGCTGGCCCAGGCCTCACATTCTTCCCACGAGCCGACGAGGACGAAACGGGTGGACGGGCGCACATTGCGTGTCATCTCACCACGGTATCGCGGGCCACCGACACCGACGCCAGGCACACTGTCGTCCTGGACCTTGAGCTCGAGCAATGGCTGACTTTCCCGAACTAGGAACGCTTCCGCTTGGCTCGAAAGACGCTGTAAATGTCGGTTGCCTGCTTTATGGGGTCAAGAATCACCATGAACAGATCGCGCTTCAGTTTTGACGCAGTTTCGCGATCAGATCGGTGTCGGTGTACTTCTCAAATTGGTTGCGCGCCTTTTCCTGGAAGAACTCCCACGTCTCTGACGAGTGCAGGGCGCGCTCCATCGCTTCGCCCGCAAGGCGCGGCAGCACAGCAAGCCAGTTAAGGATCGTGCGCGACGGGGCGAACTGATCGACACTCGCGGTGGTGCCGAACAGGACTGCTGCGACGCGCTCGGCCGACTCAAGCTGGTTCGCGTTGACTAGAGCCCGGACCACTCTCACACACCAGCAGAGGAACTGATCCATGTCCCTGTAGCTCAGTCCTGGCACTTCCCCCAAGAGATCCACCACCGCACGGTTCGGTGGTGCTCATACCGTCAATGACTCAATAAAGCTCGGAAGTTGGGCTAGACCTGCCTGTCGCGCAAGACCAGGCCCCATAGACAAGAACTGATAACCAAGTTACCCAGTTCGAGGTATGACAGCGAGCCCGGGGCGTGAAATTCACATCGCCGAGATTCTTGATGGTATTCCCAACGATGCAGGAGCTTTCCAACCCTCTGAGGTGGCGGTGTTCGGCATACTGACGCCGACGAGGAGACTCCCAGCAGCGAAGTTTTGATGCGAACAAAATCACACGGACCTTGCAAGCAATCGGCGCGTCGAGGGCCTCCTCCGCCTTCGCGAGTGCAGAGCAGGGGCTCCGAGACCAGAATGACTCGCACCCAGCCATCTAACTGACACCGGCGCTCGGCTACGAGTGTTCCAAGCGACGCCGCGAAAAGTGGTCAACGTCAGCACCTTCAACTTGCGATCCCGCGGCACGCTCACCAGCGATATCGGAGAGCCGCGCCCCACCCGCTTATTTCCCGAAAGCTGCTGCGCTGATTGCCTCATCGGCAGCGACGCTCTCCCTAGCAACGTGTAAACGCGTGCCCTGCTGGGCGCTCAATCTCCTGAGCCGTGAAGACATCGTTGACAGTCGCTACGGGTGCATGTTTTGAGCTGACACCGAGCGAGATCAGAGGGACGAAACGGGAGCGCCGGTAGTGGGACCTCCTACGGACGCTCCCCCTAAAGTTGGCGGTTCTGACCGTGCTGGGAGGCGGCGGCGGCCGTTTGACTGTCCCGAAATTATGCCCAATGACCGGGCGTCAACCGTAACAGCCCCTTGCCCTAAATAAGGCAGCGGCGAAATTCCGGCCCTCTCTGC
The DNA here is from genome assembly GCF_004403435.1 of Cryobacterium sp. TMT1-66-1. Taxonomy (NCBI): domain Bacteria; kingdom Bacillati; phylum Actinomycetota; class Actinomycetes; order Micrococcales; family Microbacteriaceae; genus Cryobacterium; species Cryobacterium sp. TMT1-66-1. The sequence continues at coordinate 506 of NZ_SOGP01000014.1, read as the reverse complement.
CTCACTTTAGATGAAACGGGACAACTCAGATCGATGAGAGGTCCGGAATATTGAATTTTCCCCTACTCCGGTCCGCCTGACGCACAGAAAGCGTTCCCTTCCAAAAGTAATAGACCGGGGTATNGGCTTGTGGGTAGCGCCAGTCCGGCGACTTGGTAGCGCGATTCCGGGTACACGGTAGCGCTGGCCGGGGTGAACTGCTCTGCTGTGAGGGGGCCACGCATCAGGCGTGGTCCTTTTCAGTAAGGGGCGGGTCATGGCGGACTATCGAAAAATCTTGGGGTTGTTGCTGGAGGGGCGGAGTTACCGCGAGGTCGTGGAGATCGTGGGGTGCTCCCATCGCGACGTGGCCCGGGTCCGGCAGGAGGTCCAGCATCGGGGTCTGACCTCGACCGTCGCGGTCAGCGACGTCGAGCTGGCCGAGTGGTTCCCCGACGGGCGCCGGAACGTGTCGGACGAGTATGACCAGCCCGACTTGTCGCGGGTGCTGGCATCGATGAAAGCGA